>CAZNGW010000032.1:0-27477 GCA_964572925.1 uncultured Candidatus Cloacimonas sp.
GACTGCCAGTCATGCGCTCTCCCAGCTGAGCTAATGCCCCAAATGGTTCGCATTGATGGGTGCATTACTTTCCATGGCCTTTTTTTTGTCAAGCGCAAATTTAAAAGATGCATCCCCCCATTTTTTATTTAGGGTCTGGGGCATAGCATAATGGGCAATAAATACCCGGCGCTCTCGTTTTTAATGTCTTTTTTAGATCAAACACAATGGCGCATAATATACCAACAAACTGTTGATATATATCTACATATCAATAGTAGATATATGCAATATTATGCTTGCAATAAAAAGAACCCCCTGAATTATGGCATAAGCAACACGCCAACAGGAGGTTCCGCCATGCGGCACACAAAAGATCAAAAGAATTCTACAGAGCGCATCATCGCGATGGCCAGGCAGTATCTTGGGAACTACACTGCTAATATGAGTAAACCTGTCCAGAGATTTGTTTTTCAGATGCTGTATGGCATTATCGTAAGCAGGTCTGTAATAGTCCAGAAGATCGCAGTATGTCTTGATGAGAAGATAAAACTGAAGAAGCTCTGTGACCGTTTGTATAGGCATTTATCCCGATGCTCAGTCCTTCATGAACTGCTTATGGATGCTCAAATCAGGCACGTTTCATCCCAGATCAGATCAGACAGTGCCATAATGGTTGATTTGTCTGACATCAACAAAGATGGTGCCACCAAGATGGAAGGCCTGGACAAGGTGTGGGATGGAAGCGCTTCCAAGGCCAATACAGGGTACTTTACGGTTCAGGCAAGCGTTTGTCATTACACCAACCCCCAGTCAGTTAGCTTGTTGTTTTCTGACATTTTTAGTCTGGAGAAGGAAAACACCTCAGAGAATGATAAGATCTTGGATTGCATCCATCGCGTTATGATCAATTCGGACAACCGCGGGATTTTTGTCATGGACAGAGGAATGGATAGCATCATCATCCTGAATGACTTGATCGAGAACGATACTTCGTTCATCATCAGAGGTGACAGCAGGCATTTGCTTTACAATGGTAAACGGATGTCATACAGAGAGATCGCAGAGGGAATGCAATTAACGTACAAGGTGACATCAAAAAAACGAACTTTTAAAGCGGGTATAGTGCCGGTTAAGCTTATCCTGCCCAATGGCGAAGAAAACAAGAACCAAAGAAAGAAAACTGCAGACTTATACTTGGTCGTAGCCCTGGAGCCGGATCGTAGCTTTGTTTACTACTTATGCCGTTTCCGTGATCAGTATAGCGACCTTCAAATGGTGAATATGGTGATCCGGTATTATGGCCTTAGATGGAGCATTGAAGAAATACACAGGCAAATCAAACAGGATTTCAACTGGGAAGCCATCCAACTAATGAAATACTGGTCTCAGAAAAATATGAATGCTCTGCTCTGGCTGTCTGCATCCTTTTTGTACAATGAGATCCGTAGAATTACTCCCCTTCTTGTCCAACTCTTCAAGAACAGAATGGTTTACAGAAACGACCTCAAGGAAAAAGATAAAAACTTGATGTACCGCTTAACTGACCTAATCAGTGATCTGTTGAGTAAATTACATGTCACAAGGCTTATAAAATACAGGAAGCAAAAACAGAAAACTAACTGTGATGATCAGGAACAACTATACCTGTGCTTCGAGGTGTTATAAAAAAATGGGGGGATGCATCGAAAAGTAAGAATCACCGGATAACTCACTCTATCTTATTATCTGCTAAATCATTTACAATATAAAGAATCACCCAAACTTGCAAATAGGCATCACTTGTCAAAGTGGTCGTAAATGTTTATCGGATTGTGAGATAATTATGACTGTCTTTAGACTGTGTTACAGTGCCTTTTGGAACTATTTGGACGTTACGGATTAGACTTATTGCAAAACCGGTCTGATTTCAGGCAATTATCACGCTATTGAATTCTCAAAAATCCCTGACTTAGTTGTTCAGTTGTGTTGTTACTGAGTTTTCATGCCACATAAAAGCACTCTGTTCTATAACTGGTCTATTAATACTGGCAGATAGACCCAAGCTAACAAAAAGAATCCCCGGGAAAGATGAACTTGACAAAAAACCGCAGTCTTTAGTACTATCAATTTAATGGAATATATGGAGGAATGATGGCCAAATACTTACTCACAACCACGCTGCTTCTTAGCTGCGCGATGGCTTTCGCGCTGAGTTCTACTACCAACTCAGCTCTCTTTACTCTGGACACAGCAGATCCCATTATCACCATCCACAGCCCCTACGGCAGCGAGGAATGGTATATCGGCGACACCCACAACATCCTGTGGGAGATCACGGAAACGAACCTGGTTCCCAACTGCGTGAACATTTGGTACAATCGGGGTGGAGCCGATAACGTGCCCATCGCATTGGGCATTGCCGACACCGGTTCTTATCTTTGGCCCATGCCGGATACTTTGGGTAGCAACTACCGGATACGGATCGGAGCAATTGATACTTATGGCAATTCCAGCCTCAAAAGTTCTGCCGGCACTTTCACCGTCACCTATGTGCCGCCAGCTACTCCGCAAGCGATTACGGTGAACATATCCAATGCCGTGGATGCCGTGATCACCTGGCAGCCGGTCACCCAAACCATCTACGGCAGCCCCATCGTCCCCGATGGCTATATTGTGCTTTATAACGAAACGCCCTATGAGAACAATGACAACCTCTATTACTACCTCTGGGATGTAACAAATGGCACCAGTTTCACCCATGGAGGCGTAGCCAGGCGCCGGGCTCAGATGTATTACCGCGTGGTGGCCTATAAAGATATCGATGGGCGCATGGCAAACATCCTGGCAGCGGCCAAAGCAGATCCGGAGAGCAAACTCAGCTTTGCCCAAATTAGACAAGCCATAGATACTAATGGAGGTGTCAAATGAGATGGAACACTGTACCGTCGCTCGCCTATTGGGCTGTGGGCTATTGGGCTGTCGACCATAGGGCTTTCAACCTCCGTTCGACAGAGGCAACGAAGTTACCTGTTCTAAAGGCCTCCGGCCTTTGTGGCGACGAGACGTCCCCACCCCAATTCACAAGGCTGCTGCTGGTTTTGCTGTTCATGGTATCCACACTTTCCCTTTTTGCCCAGACCCTTGCCCTGCAAAGCTTCGAAAACACTGCTGCCGACACCTGGAGCTACACTGCCAGCCCCGCCAGCTTCGTCCCCTATTTCTGGGGTCGCACCAACCAAGCCCAGGGCGGAGCCAGTGCCCAATCCGGAACCTGGTATTGGGCAAGCTGGCTGATGGACCCCAACCCCGCCAGCGTCAGTTTTGGCAATGTTGCCCTTACTCCCGGCACCCAACACAGCATCAATTTCTGGTATTACAGCAAAAACCTGAATCCCGCCACCGACCAGCTGCAAATCTGCCTGGAATACGATAGCGGCACCCAGTGGAACAACTGGATCCCACTGCTGCTAAACACCCAGGCCTGGTCGCTGTTTTCCTTCAACATCCCTTCCACCGCCAGCACCGTGCGCGCCAAGATCCTCACCCAATACAGCAACCCCAACATGGATAAATATGTGCATTGGGACAACTTCAGCATCAAGGCGGAAGAGGCGGAATTCACCGCGCCGGTGGTGTTCAATACCTCAATCCAGCAGAGAACCGACGGCAGTAAGCTTGTGGATATCTATTACGACCTCTTTGATGCCAATGGCGACAACTGCGAGATCGGGCTCAAACTCTCGGAAGACGGAGGAAGCGCCTTCAATATCATCCCCACGCCAGCCCTGCTAACAGGAGACATTGGCCAGAACATCGCCCCCGGCTTTGGCAAACACATCGTCTGGGATGCGGGCGTGGAAGCCAGAGACTTTGATGGCAGCCAGTTCATGGCCAGTTTCTCCGCCGAAGACGGTCAATGGCCAATGCCCGAGAACTTCGTTTTTGTGCAGGGTGGCACAGTGGCAGGGATTACGGTAGGTGATTTCTACATCGACAAATATGAACTCACCAACGCCGAATGGAACGCGGTGATGGGTTCCGGCGGCGGGGACAGCTACCCCCATGCCTTTGTTAGTTGGTTTGGCGCCATCGAATACTGCAATCGCCGCAGTATGCAGGAAAATATGCCACCCTGCTACAGCTATCTGAGTTATGGCACCAATCCTGACAACTGGCCCGCGGCCTGGAACACAAATTCAGCCAATGCTGTAAATGTATCGTGCGATTGGACCGCCATCGGTTACCGCCTGCCCTCAGAAGCTGAGTGGGAATACGCCGCCCGGGGTGGACTGCAGACTCATGGCTACACATACAGCGGCAGCAACGACCTCAACCTGGTTGGCTGGTATAATGGCAACAGCGGAAACTACGCCCATCCTGTGGGTCAGCTGGCCGCCAGTGAACTGGGAATTTTTGACATGAGCGGAAATCTGCGGGAATGGTGCTGGGATGTATATAGCGGTTCCTACCGTGTGCGGCGCGGCGGTGACTACAGCTTTAATGCCGACGGCTGCACCGTTTCTTATCGGTACTACAACGATGCCACGTACAGCTACTTCACCATTGGCTTCCGCATCTGTAGGGTTTCCCCTTGATTTTTGTTTTTTTCCATTTTTGCCTTTTGCAAGTTTCAAGGCGAAGGGAAATAGCTCCGAAGCGAATGTTAACATGGGGGTGCAGGGGGATTCTTCCCCCTGCCCGCCCAAAGAAACTGGAATACACATGTATAGATTGATGTTAGTACGTTTTAACCGTGACAGCGGAGAATTTGAAGACCAGGAGTTCAACCGGTTTTGCCGGGAGCATAATGTAGTCCGCATAGAAAAAGAATTCATCAACAGCGATGGGAATATCTATTATTCATTTTTTCATCTAGTATCTACTCAGCAAGTGCAGGCATGGCCAGCCGGATCTGGAGATTCTGAGCGTACTGGAGAGGACACAGTAACCGGTTATTTGAAGATACTGTAGTTTGGGTCTGAGACGAACTGACTTGAGTTGCAGAAGGAACCTACTTCTTTTTCTCTTTCTTTTTCTTAACTGATTTGTTGATTTGTTTGATGATGCCGACCCCTATCCCCCGCAGGTTTTTAAACCTCAAGCGATAATTCGGTTTAATCCCTGTATCTTCCAGACTTGAGATCACGAATTCGAGCATGAATATCTTACGATAAAATTTAGTGATTTCGAGATGAATGGGCTTGGCAGGGACATCGTCGATCAACTCACTAAAGGATCGTTTCAGGTTCAAATTTTGGCTCCTATACTTGTCATAGGCTTCGTGTTTGAGAGCCATGATCACCTTGGTGGCAATCTCCCGGTTGAATTTCTGCTTCTTATTCCGGGTAAATTCGCTTAAAATTCCAACGTTAACAGCAATCTCAGATACTATATCCGATTCTTTCGACTTACGAATACGTACGTCACTGAAGATATTGCGTATTAGACCTATCAAGGGTTTCGCAAAACCTATAAATTCTTGCATATTGGTCTCCTTGAAAGTTTAGGTCAGGCAATACTATGTGGGTGAATGAGTCAAGTAAATTGTATTGGACAAGAGTATATAAGCACAGCTGTTCTGAAACGTCTCTATTTAAAGACTGTGAAAATTCCAGATTGGACTCATATGAAAGTTGCTCTCCAACCCCTCAATAAGGACTACCGGAACGAGTTTATAGACGCTGATCAGAATCAGTGGTTATCGATGATCGGCCCCCTGGCACTTCAGTTATGGCTCTATTAAATGAGATAATAGTTTCAGCAAATCTGATGGTCTAAAAATACACTAAAACTAGGGCATATTTGTAAAAAAACCCTGATACCGAATCGTCCAAAAACGTCCTAAGAGCACTGTGACACAGTCTAAAGCCAGTCCTATTCATCTCACAACCCTATAAACAGTTACGACCACTGTGACTGGTGAAACCCATTTGCAAGTTTGGGTGATACTTTATATACAACAATTCCCTCATTTCCGGCATAGCCATGATCTCTCAAGGATAGATAAAAATCAGGATAGTGTGGTGCTACGCTTTCCAAAGTGCAGTTCTGATATGCGCTGTCTTACATCAATTCAAGGCAAGTCATTAAAGATGCCTTACTACACTCCAAACACCGCTACTGCCCTTTCCAGCACTCCCTGCACCTTTGAAATAGCCATGCCGTAATTGGTGATGGGAACTCCCCGTCTTTCGCATTCAAGCATACGGTGGGTCATCTCCATTGGGTTTATCATGCAGGCTCCACAGTGGATTGCCAGGGCAAATTCCTCCAGATTTTCAGGAAAATCGTGACCTGCATATACTTCATAGTGCAGTGTTTTACCGGTATATTGATTCAGCCAGCGGGGAATCTTGACCCTGCCGATATCGTCACACTGAACATGATGTGAACAAGTCTCAGCGATCAGGATTCGGTCGCCGTCCTTCAATTCATCTATCTTTCGGGCACCTTTCAGCAGCGTCCAAAGCTCGCCTTTGTAACGCGCAAAGAGGATGGAAAAAGTGGTGAGGGGAATCTCTTCAGGCACATCACCTGCCACTTTCAACACCACTTGTGAATCGGTGATCACCAAATCCGGTGGTTTTCGCATGCTTTCCAAGGCATATTCCAATTCCCTTTCTTTCACTACTGTAACTATCACATCGTTATCCAAAAGGTCTCTGATCACCTGCACCTGTGGCAGGATCAGCCTTCCCTTCGGTGCAGCCAGGTCGATGGGGGTAACCAGGATCACGTGGCTTCCCGCTGACACCAGATCTCCAGCCAAAGGAGTTTCACGCTTCAGCATTTCCGGTGCCATGGCGATTATGGTTTCCTTGCAATCGTTTACACCCTGTCCGGTTAACGTGGAAACGCTACAGGATTGAATTCCATGCTCCTTGCAATAGTCCAAAGCCTTTTCTGAGACGGAAAACAGATCAGCTTTGTTAAATACGGTCAGCAGAGGTATCTTCAAATTCTGCACATCGTTGATCAGCTTTTTTTCAATATCGTCGAGATCTGCAGCTCCGATTACCATGATAGCGATATCTGCCCTGTAAAGTATTTTGCGGGTAGCCTGAATCCGTTTTTGGCCCAGCTCTCCCACATCGTCAATCCCGGCAGTGTCAAAAAAAGTTACCGGGCCAAGGGGTAGAAGTTCATAGTGTTTGTCCACAGGGTCGGTAGTGGTTCCCGGGGTGGCTGACACTATGGCAATTTCCTGACCCGTAATGGCGTTTATCAGACTGCTTTTCCCGGCATTGCGCTTTCCGATCAACGCAATTACCAATCGTTCTCCACGTGGGGTGGTTGCCATTTATATTCCTCTCTGTATCATTGTTTTAGATAGTCATCCGGCGTGAAGCCAAGTTTGGACATCCTTGCCGGAGACAGTAATTCATCAAACTGCTCAGAACTGAGTAAACCCTGTTCCAGAATGACATCTTTTAGTGTTTTATTATTCTCATCCGAAATCTGGAGCACTTTTTCCACCTTATCATACCCCAATACCGGAAGCAGATAAGTAGCAAGGGATCTGCTCTGCATAAGGTGTTTACGGCAATTTTCCTCATTGGGACTGATGCCTGTGATGCACTTCTGGGCAAAAACCACCGCAGCCTGGGTTAGCAATTTGAGAGATTTCAACAGGGTGTGTGCAGCCAGGGGATAGTATTGATTCAGTTCCAGATTACCCATACCCGCTGCCAGAGATAGAAGTCCGTCATTGCTTATTACCTGTAATGCTACCTGACCGATGGCTTCAGGGATCACGGGATTAACTTTCCCGGGCATGATGGTGGAGCCTTTCTGCTTTACAGGCAGGTTCAGTTCAGCAAGGCCACCGTCCGGACCCATCGCCAGAAGCCTGATATCGTTCGAAATCTTCAGCAGATTTACCGCCATGGCTTTCAGGATTCCGGAAACCTCCACCAACTGGTCAAGATTCTGGGTGCTGTCGATCAGGTTTTCGCTCCGGGATACGGGTAAGCCCGTGAGCCGTTTTAGCTCTTCATTCACCTTCAATATATAGTCACGAGGTGCGCCAAGACCAGTTCCGATGGCAGTTCCGCCCAGATTAACGGTCTTAATTCGTTCCCGGCATTTAAAAACCCGCCAACGATCGCGGGCAAAGGCTTCAGCATAAGCGCCAAATTCCATGCCCAGCGTCATGGGAACAGCATCCATAAGTTCGGTTCTACCCAGTTTAAGCACCCCGGCAAAGGCCAGTTCCTTTTCCTGACAGGCCTCTTGCAGAATGCCCACATTCTTTTCCAGATCCTTCAGATACAGGAGGACAGCCACTTTCAAGGCTGTGGGAAAGGTGTCATTGGTGCTTTGATGAAGATTCACATGTGCCAGCGGATCAACAGGTTTTGCCAGTTTATCGGTAGCCAGACCTGCAATCAGCTCGTTAAAATTCATATTTGTACTGGTGCCAGCCCCACCTTGATACGGATCTACCACTATGCCTTCCAGGTGCTTGCCGTCAATGATCTGCTGGCATACCTCGTTGATGGTTTGTGAGATATCCTGGGGTAAATAGCCCAGGGCAGCATTGGTACGTGAGCAGGCCAGCTTGACCATCGCATAGGCCTTAATGAAATATCTGTCCAGTCTTTCCTCCGAAAGGGGGAAGTTCTCAACTGCTTTTTGCGTTTCAAGTCCAAGCTTTGTCATGGATGAATTATCTCTCCTCTACCGATTATCACAGATTCTATGTTTGATTATAAGCTAATCGGAAATCTGATTTGAGCGAATCACTTTGAGCCAAACTGCAAAAGTAGTTGACAGAAAAACCCCTTCGAAAGTTTTTGAATTGCATCTGCGGGGTGTAGCGCAGCCCGGTTAGCGCACCTGCTTTGGGAGCAGGGAGTCGGAGGTTCGAATCCTCTCACCCCGACCAGGACACTTTATTTGTTAATTAGCTGTGGGCGCTTAGCTCAGCTGGGAGAGCGCATGCTTTACACGCATGTGGTCGGGGGTTCGAGTCCCTTAGCGCCCACCATTTTTTATCCGGTTAACCGGTAACTGGAGATGCAAAGATAAAGGCAGCGGTGAATATGAAAATAGCGATCACTGGAGCTAACGGTTTTGTAGGCAGCAATTTGTGCAAATACTTCCTGGAGGCTGGCCATGAAGTTTCAGCCCTGGTCAGAATTGCAGCGGATATTGCTCAGCTTCCGTCAGAAGCTGATATCAAACAGGTTGACTATCGGGATCCAGGCTCCCTTTCTTCTTTGCTGAGCGATTGCGACGCAGTTATCCATAATGCCGGAAAAACCAAAACCCTCAATCACGCGGAAATGCTACAGGCAAATCTGGGGATAACTGAAAACGTGATTAGCGCTATCAATTCCTTTACCAGGCCAATTCACTTGATCTACATCAGTTCCCAGGCTGTGGCAGGACCGGTAAAGGGAAACAATCCCCTCAGCGAAGCAGATCAGCCAAATCCCCTTACCAGTTATGGAAAAAGTAAGCTGGCCGCCGAAAAAGCGATCCAAAAAAGCTGCCAAAAGCCCTGGACAATTGTGCGACCCTGCTCGGTTTACGGTTGTGGCGACAGGGATTTTCTTGCCTTGTTCAAGATGGTGAAAAGAGGGCTGGCCGTCCAGATTGGCAACCGCGACAAACTATTGAACATGATCCATATCAGTGAATTAGCCGCTTTTTTGAATCTTTGCCTGACAAATCCCAGCGCTCACAACCAGATTTTTTATGCCACTGACGGCAACACCTATACCCAAAGCAAGGTGGTGGAAAGCATTGCCAAAGCTTTACACAAGAATCCTTTACGAGTGGTAATTCCGGAACCTGTGGCACGCTTGATATTTATGCTGGGGGAAGTTTACGGCCAGATACTGAATAAAGCAGTGGTCTTGAATCAGGAAAAGATGAAAGAGATCTTAGCCCCAGGCTGGCTTAGTTCAGTGGAAAAAGCGGCTAAACTGCTCAATTGGAAACCCGAGGCAGACCTGTATCAACACATAAAGGAAACAGCACAGTGCTACCAAAAATTGGGCTGGCTATAGGCCTTATCCTCTGTTGTGCATTGCTTTACGGGCAGGTGGACAGCCTGGACTGGGCTCCCGATAGCCTCCTCATAGCAAAATCATATATGTTCGACTTCGAGGATTGGGCTTATGAAAAACTGAGTAAAGGAAACATCACCTGGCAACCCTTTACTTGGGAAGTGGGCGATCTGTATTGTGATGGGTTCTTCCATTTGGGACGTCCCAATCTCAGTCCGTCTATGCGAAATGGCTTTCAAGCGCAGTCTTTTATCTTTTCACCGGGACTGTATCATTCATACTTTTCATCATTTTATCCCCAACGGGATGATATGTTCTATGCAAATTACCGAAACGAAATATACCCTTTCGAACCACCTTTGAGCTCAGTTAATGCCTTGCTGGGGGACTATGAACACCGCTTTGCCAGGGTCAGCTTGGCCAAGCATGGTCTGTTAAGCTATTCCGGGCTTGGCTACCAAGGTGATTTACTGGTGCAGAATGGTTTCTGGGCAGATCAGATGAGCGCTGAGACCTCGCATAAACACTATCTCAGTCTGGAAAGTGACAAGTGGACCTTCGAAGCCGAATATGCTGACTGGGAACGGGATATCAGTATGGCAGACCTTTTACCGGTTTACTGGCATCAGACCGGATTTCCCATCGGGCATAGTTATCGCCAAATTTATGCGGCACTTAACCATCCTCTGTTTCGCCTGGCAGCAATGCAAACATCTGAAACGGCCAGATCGAACCGCTTTGCTAAAACCCTGACAAACAGCAGTACCCAGCTTCAGGGTGCCTTTGATAACAATACGGGTGTGAACCGTTACCGAGCTATGTATGAACATAGCTTCAACAAGTCTAATCTCCGCTTTGCTCCGAGTTTTTATAACGAGCGCTATAATGATAAATTGGCGCTATCCTTTGACAAATATATGCCTTATGCTGTGTCGTTATATGCGGACTGCTTAGATTGGGAGCGGGGAAATTTAGCAGTGGATGCATTTTATCCGTTTGGTGCGCTTGACCTGGGAGTATATGGTAAGATGTTGTGGGGCAAAGACAATACTCCCGTTACGGCACAGGATATTTACAATGCCAACGGGGAATTTGAGCTGCTGGATGTGGTTAACAAGCAGGAAATGGCCATTTATCTCAGCTACGATTGGCTGGGTATCCAAACCAGGCTTGCTTCGGGCAGTAAGAAGACTGTGCAGGATGCTGAGTCACCTGGTTTTGATCAAAAGGTGTTCCTTCCTTTTATTAAGGTCGGGCTGGATTCTTCCAAAGACTGGAAAAACTTCGAGCTGAAGGCAAACCTGAGATGGACTTGGACGAAGTTTGACCAAGGACTCTGCGAAAGCCCCGAATTCAGATTCACCGCTTCTCAGGAACTTCTTTACAATTTACCGTATGATAATAGCTTACTGGGTGGTTTTAGCATGCAGGGTCATTCGGGTTATTATGCCGCCAATGTGATCAATCCCGTGTTGATCGAAGCTTCAACTATCCTTGATCTGTGGCTGGGATTCAGGATTGACAATCTTTTTGAGCTAAAAAGCGGCTTTAAAAACCTGTTTTCATCCACCCTCTACGGTTCTATGCCGGTTCCCCTTTCCGCCTATGCGGAACTAACCTGGTTCTATTTCAATTAATTGACTATAGCATAGGTGTCCAAACCTGCCTTCATGCCCGATTAACCGGGGATTCGGATATCCCCGGATACAACAGCATTGGAATGCTATGCTACAACCCGACCAGCATTAGATTACTTTGCTACCGATCCTACCTCTACTCAGATGTCTGCCTTCCTTCTTCCCCCCTCTATTGGCACCCCCCTTCCACCCGATAACCTCCCAAATCGCATAAGGGATGGATACGGGTGGCATACCGGTGGCATCCGGGTGGGTTAAGAGGATGGAAAGAGGATGTGGAATCGAGAAGACTTGGGACTTGGTTCGAAAGTCAGTTAACAGCTTTGGTGATAAGCATATCGCCTACTTTGGCCTTTATCGGCACTGCCATCCGCAGATAGTGGTCACTGACGAACTCGCTAATCCCGGCTTCGCAGCTTTCCACGATTCCCCGCACTTGCACTCCGCCCTCAACAAGACTTTTTCGGTAGCTTTGCTGGAAGTTTTCGGATAGTTCATGCAGTTCGCTGCTGCGCTGAATTTTTGTCTCCTTTGGCACCTGAAAAGGCATTTTATCGGCTGGAGTTCCCTTTCGCTTGCTGAAGCTGAAAACATGCAGATAGGCCAGGGAAAGTGACTTAAGAAGCTCCACGCTCTGCCGGTGTTCTGCTTCACTTTCGCCCGGGAATCCTGTAATGACGTCCATTCCAAGCGCAACCTCGGGAAAAACCTGGTTCAACCTAACCACCAGCCTGCTTATCAAAGCCGTATCGTAGCGCCGACCCATGCGGGCTAAAACCGTGTCTGAACCGGACTGCAAGGGTATATGAAAATGTGGGCAAAGCTTTTCGATCCGGCTGAAGGAGTCGATCATAGCATCCGTAAGTAACTGCGGTTCAAGAGAACTAAGCCTTATCAACTCCAGATTATCCAGCCTGGCAAGTTCATGCACAACTTCAGCCAGTCCGTTCTCTCCATCGTGGTATAGACCCAGATTTACCCCCCCCAGCACGATCTCTTTATAGCCTGCTTCCACCAACAGCCGAGCCTGTTCCAACACCTGTTCCAGCTTTGCCGAACGTGTATGTCCCCGGCCATAGGGAACTGCACAATAGCTGCAATAAAAATCGCAGCCGTCCTGGATTTTCATAAAGGCTCTGGTTCGTTCATGCATTTTCGTATAAGGCTTGTAAGCAAAGTTTTGGGCGTCCATGATGTCCATGAAGCGATAGGAACGACCGGACAGGATTTCGGCAATCTCGAGCTTCTGTTGATTGTCTACAATCAAGTCAACCGCACCCAGGCTATTTACCTGTTCTGAGCTACGCTGCGCATAGCAACCCGTTACTACTACCTTTATGGATGGATCCAGCGCTTTTTTATCCAAAGCCTGACGGATCAGATTACGGCTTTTATAGTCCGTTCGATTGGTAACCGTGCAGGTATTGATGAGGTAAACATCCGCTTTTTCATGCCAGGGAACGATTTCGGCATCATCAAACTGAGAGATGATGGCCGACGACTCTGCCTGGTTGATCTTACAGCCCAAAGTGGCAATGGCAATGCGGGTCAAGACTTTTCCAGCACCTTCAGGATACTCGGAGCATAAAGTTCATGTTCCGCCTTCAAAACTGCCCTTGATATCTCTTCTGCTGATTTGCAGGCACTGATATCCACTACCTGTTGAGCGATGATTTTACCATGATCATAACGATGGTCAACACGGTGAATCGTAGCTCCCGACACTTCTTCACATACTGCAAAGACTGCTTCATGAACTGCCATTCCATACATCCCCTTACCTCCAAATTTGGGAAGCAAGGCAGGATGGACATTCAGGATGGGAATCCTGACCGCTGCTATGAATTCATGAGAAAGTAGTTTCATGAAACCCGCCAGGGCGATCAAGTCGATCTGGTTGGCCAAAATTAGTTCAAGCGCTTGCCTTTCAAAGTCTTGCATATTTTTGGATGGGATCACAACGCTGCTAATCCCTAAACTCTGAGCCAGATGGTAGGCGGGCGAATCGCTGCGGGTAAAGATTGCCAGAGCGATCTTTATCTGTAAGTGGTGGTCTGAAAAATAGCCATGGATTGCCGCAAGATTGCTGCCCCTACCTTTACCGCTGCTGAAAATGGCTATTTTGTGGGTGCCAGATGCAGTTCTTTCCATTGCAGGGCATCAACCTCAGAAGGGGCCTGAGACATCAAGTCGGTGGCCTTCAGGGTTTTAGGGAAAGCGATCACGTCCCGGATGGATTCTGCTCCAGTCATGATCATCACCAGTCTGTCCAAACCTGGTGCAATCCCTCCATGGGGAGGGGTTCCGTATTTCAAAGCTTCCAGGAAGAAGCCGAAACGCTGCTTCAGTTCTTCTTCCTCAAAGCCAAGAACTTGAAAGATTTTCTTCTGTATGTCGTAACGATGGCATCTGATGCTGCCGCTGGAAAGCTCCATTCCGTTGCAGACCAGATCATAAAGCTGGCCTTTGATCTCACCGATTTTTTCAGGCTCGTCCAGCCAGGGAATATGCTCTTCTCTGGGTAGGGTGAACATGTGGTGGGCAGGTTCCCACCTGTTCTGTTCGGAGTTGTAGGCAAAGAGCGGAAAATCTGTAATCCAACAGAAATCATAGCTATTCTCCGGGATAAGTTTGAGCTGAAGGGCAAGCTGGTTTCTAAGGCCGGCCAGCACTTTGCTTACCATCTCATAGCTATCTGCTGCAATGGCAATCAGATCTCCGGATTGGGCTTTTGTAGCCCGAATAATGGTTTCCACTTCCTCAGAGGTCAGGAACTTGCTGATCCCGGCTTCCAGGCCATTCTGGGTTACTTTGGCAAAAGCTATGCCCTTCCCACCCAGATGCTTTGCCAGCTCAACCAGCTCATCCTGTTGTTTGCGGCTGAATTCTGCTGCTCCCGGAATGGCAATGGCTTTCACCACTCCCCCACTTTGCAGGGCTGAACTGAACACCTGGAAAGAGCTGCTTTTTACTGCATCGCTCAAGTCGATCAGTTCCATGCCAAAGCGGGTATCAGGTTTGTCGCAGCCATATTTGTCCATGGCTTCCTGATAGCTGAGCCGGGGAAAGGGGATACTGAGCTTAAGCCCCAAAACCTGCTTAAACAGGATGGACATCAACCTTTCAAGCAGGTCGAAAATCTGTTCTTGGGAGGCAAAACTGAGCTCGATATCAAGCTGGGTAAACTCAGGCTGACGATCTGCCCGCAGGTCCTCATCCCTGAAACAGCGTGCAATCTGGTAATAACGGTCAAAACCTGCGATCATCAATAGCTGCTTGAACATTTGAGGAGATTGGGGTAAAGCATAGAACTTTCCTGGATGAATGCGGCTTGGAACAAGGTAATCCCTGGCTCCTTCGGGCGTGCTTTTCATCAGGATTGGGGTTTCAATGTCGTAAAAACCTTCTTGGGAAAGGAAATCACGCATGATCTGGACTATCTTGTGGCGCGTTAAGATTACCTTTTGCAGCTTGGCTCTGCGCAGGTCCAGATAACGATAGCTCAGGCGCAAATCCTCTTCCGCCAGGGCAGATTCATTGATCTGAATAGGCAGGGGCAGAGTGTCGTTCAGAATATAGAATTCTGACGCTACTACCTCTATCTCGCCGGTTTCCATATTCCGGTTTATATTCTGCTGTTCGCGCAAACTGACCTTACCGGTCACAGCGATAACATATTCGTTGCGCACTTTCTCGGCTTTGGTAAAAATCTCACCTTGCTCAGGACGGATTACCACCTGCAACAAACCGCTTACATCCCTGAGATCGATGAAGATCAAACCACCCAGATCACGACGTTTATGCACCCATCCCATCACAGTTATGGAAGTTCCCGTTTCGTTTTTCGTAATTTTTCCGCAGTAATGGCTGCGAGACAGTTTACCCAGATTGTCCAGCATCAGTTTTTCCTTTCTCAGTTCAGTTTTATTGCCTCGTAGAGTGCATCTATCTTTTTAACGTTTTCGCCAATGGCATTTATCATAAAGCACTTATCAAGATATTCTTTGGGGGGATAAGCCAGCAGGTTGGATTTAACTGACTCGTGTAGCAACAAGCTTGCAGCTTTGTTGGGAGTGGCATATTGCGTATATTCAGCATTGCGCTTGGCGTTCTTTGCATCCAGAAGGAAATCCACGAACTTATAGGCAAGTTCCTTGTTCTTTGATGATTTCAAGATCACAATGTTATCCATCCACAGACTGCTGCCTTCCGCAGGCAGGAAGAAATCCAGATCAGGATTATCCTGCATTTGCTGCAATGCATCGCCATTATAGGCTTGAGCAATCCAAGTGGTTCCATCTGGCACTTCGTTTTTGTAGCTGTCAGAATCAAATTGGGTGATATTGAGGTCCCAATCCCCCAACGTTTTTTTTGCTGCGGCCAAAGCGGCATCACTGGTATCGTTCAAGTTGTAGCCATTGTATACAAGGGCTGCGCCGATCACCTCTCTGGCATCATCCAGCATGGTTATTTTGTTCTTTTCTCTGAAGAACTGGTTACCCAGAACGTTCCAGCTCTTGCTGGCTACAAGATCTTCAGGGACATATCGTTTATTATACATCAATCCGGTTAAACCCCAAAAATAGGGGATGGAGTATTTGTTACCCTCGTCGAAGCTTTGAGCTTTTTCCAAGAGAGTCAGATCCAGATTTTTAAAGTTGGCCAGCTTGGCATTATCCAGCGGCTCCAACAGATCAGCGTCACGCAGAATGGTAACATGGTCTCCACTGGGAAAAACCACGTCAAACGATTCACGTGAACTCTTGATCTTGGTGAGCATATTTTCATTTGAATCGTAGGTGCTATATTTGATACGGCATTGGTATTGCGTTTCAAATTCTTTGATCAGTTCTGGATCTATATAGTCACTCCAGTTGAAGATATATAATACGGACGTTTTTTTGGCGCATGAACTGAGCAGCAGCACCGAAATCAAGGCTACTGCCAAACTTGCAATCAGGTATCTTTTCATGTTCATTACTCCTTGTGTTTATTTTGCTGCCTGGGCAATGCCTTCTTTTAACCGGACTCCTTGCAGCAGGATAAAACCCAGAACAAAGAAGAGCATCAGGGATAATATGGAATAGCGGATATCGCCGGTTTTATGCGCTATCCAACCATATAGAATTGGACCAATAATTGAGGACAGGCGTCCTGTCAAGGTATAAAAGCCAAAGAACTCCGCTTGCCGGTTCACCGGTGTAAGCAATGAAAGCATTGTGCGGCTGTTGGATTGGCTGCTGCCGATAGCCAGGCCTGCAGCCAGACCCACAAAATAATACTCCGTTGCCGTATTGCAAAAAAATGCCCAGCAAACCACGACCAACCAGATCAGCAACGAAACGCTAAGCGATAACTTCACATTTAGCTTATCTGTAACCCACCCAAATAAAGCTGCGCCAAGAATTGAAGTAAACTGCGCCAGAATGAAATAGGTGATCATCTGTGTTGTGGTCATTCCAAACCGTTCAATGCCATAAATCGAGGCAAAAACAATCACGGTGGTAATGCCGTCGTTATAGATAAAATAGCTGATTATATAGCGCAGTAGCTGAGGATGCCTGGCAATATTCTTCAGTGAATAGGAAACCCTCTGCCAGGCAATCCGGAAATAGTTGCTGCGTTTGGAGGGTCGCTTCAGTTCTTTCAGCCAGAAGAAGGTAAACAGCGAAAACAGAAAGAAATGCAAGGCTACAGCAGGAAAGACCCAACGAACATTGAGCTTTACCAAAGGCAGAGCTACCAGGAGCGATAACAAACCTCCCACATAGCCCAAAGCCCAGCCCAAACCGCTTACTTTTCCGATATCTTCAGGTTTGGAGATTTCCGGTAAGAATGCGTCATAGAACACATTAGCGCTGTTGAAACCGTAATTAGCAATAATGAAAAACAGCATTCCGAGGAAAACTGCGCCTGGTTTCACAAAGTATAAAAGCGCTGTGAAGATCACGGTAAGATAACAATTGATAAACAGCATCCGCTTTTTTGCGCGGGAAAAATCCGCTACAGCGCCCATAATCGGTGCGGTTAAGGCAACCATTGTCATGGAAATGCCAACTGCCCTGCCCCAAAGCATTTCTCCATAGCCAGGCTGACCACCAACCACACTATGGATGAAGTAAACACTATAAACCACTGTGACAATTATGGTCGTGAAGGCCGAATTGGCAAAATCATAGAACATCCAGCCCAGTAGTGATTTATTAAGCTTCACCATTCACCTCGGTCCTGGCTAACATTTCCTTATCACTGTTACCTTTTACCTCATCCCGGGCTTGACCCGGGATCTCATTAACTGCTGGAGATTCCTGCTTTGACTGAATTGTAGAAGTGTCGCTTTCTTCCAGCTTCAGCACTGGATAACCTTGCCAGATCGCACAAATATCTTCCTTCGGGCTGGCAATAAAAACCTGGTATCGATTATCGATGCAATCTCTAATGCGTTGGGCATGCTGGGCATCGAGCTCGGCAAAGATGTCGTCGAACAGCAGAATTGGTTTGATCGAGGTGATCTTCTCGATCAAACTGGCCTGGATGAGTTTCAGGATGATCACCGCGATGCGTTTCTGTCCCTGAGAGGCATAGCTTCGCATTCTGCGGCCTTTGTAGCGAAATTCATAATCGTCCAGATGCGCACCGGCCAAACTGCGTTGCCACTGTTTTTCCCTTGTTTCCAGTTCTTTCAGTGATGCGATTATCCTCTCAGGACTGCTGTCCAGAGGCAACTTAAGAACAGGCTGATAGCTGATCCGAAGCATGGCGGCCACAGGGAAAACATCCTGATATACTTCTGCAAAAGCTTTATTGACAAGCTCCAAATAGCGTTTGCGATAGCCCAGAACCTCATGCAGCGCTTCGGCAAAGCTATTGTCCCAACTGCTTTTCTCGTTTGCGGAATAGCTACGTTTGAACAGGGCATTGCGCTGCTCCACAAGATGCAGATAGTCTCTAAGAACTGGAATATATGCTGGATAAAGCTGGGCAATCGCCAGATCCATGTATTGCCTGCGATGGCGGGGAGATCCATTTACCAGCAGCAAATCTTCCGGGGCGCAATAGATCACCTTCACCACGTCGAACAGTCTGCTAAGTTGGCGGACAGGCAGTTCATCCAGTTTCAGTAGTTTGCGTTTTTCCCCAAAGCTGAGGGCAACCTTTAAGGGACTGGCCAGATCGCTGTTGAATAGCCCGGAAACCCTGAACCAACCGCTTTCAAAATGCAGCAATTCCTCATCGTGGTTAAAGCGGATGGATTTACCCACGGAGGTATAGGCAATTGCTTCCAGCAGATTGGTTTTTCCGCAACCGTTGGGCCCGATAATCAGGCTGCCGCGGGGCAAAAAGCTAAATTCCCGTTTGCTGTAACTGCGGAAGTTTTCCAGTTCGAGAGCGGCCAGATCCAAAGGATTGTCAGGATCTCAGGGGCATCAGCAGGAAGGTAAGTTCCTGGCCGGGAGTGGGATTCTCGTTGTAGATCATCATCGGATCCTTGGATGAGCCGAGTTTGATCACCGCCTTTTCGCTGTCTATGGCATCCAGAATGGAGAGCATGTATTTATAGTTGAACGAAACGCCGGTGGAGCCGCCTTCATAGCTGTAGTTCTCCATATTCTGTTTTGCATCGCCGGCATCGCGATTCTGGGTATTCACTTCAAAGTGCTCGCCGTCAAGTTCGAAGCGGATGCGCAAATTATCGTCGGGAGCCACCAGAGCAACCCTGCGGATTGCGGTTCGGAGGGCTTCACGGTCTATGCTGAAGTGGTTGGGAAGATCAACCGGGAAGGCTTTTTGATATTCGGGATATTTATGCTCGATAACCTGTGAAAAAATGAAGTATTTTCCATAAGAGAACATTATCCGGTTGCGCTCGATGCCAATCTTGATCTCTTTCACTTCGCTGTCAAACACCTTCAGCAGGAAGGCAAGGGTCTTTACGGGGATCACTTTTTCCACATAGCTTTGGTTCTGATCGGTAAATATATTCTCTTCAACACCTGCTTCTGGTTCCTGGGCTGGCAGCAGTTTGGTATCCAAAATCTTAATTTCCGCCACTTTACGTCCGTCCGTGGCAGCCATCAGATGGTGATCGGGATAGATCTTCCAGCAGACTCCGGTCAGCACGGCACGGTTCACGTCAGTGGAAACGGCGAAATGGGTTTTGCTGATCATACGTTGGAAGAGGGCGGACTCGAGGCTGATGGCATTATCAAGCTTGGGTTCGGGAATAACCGGGAAAAGGGTGTGATCAGCGATCAGCAGATTGAAATCCACCTTGCCGCTTTGGATCATCAGCAGTTCGTCGTGCCGCCAAAGGTTAATCACAGCATCTGGCATCATATTGATGATTTCGTTAAAATGCCGGGCAGAAACCGCGATCGTTCCGCCTTCGGAAACGGCAGCGGGAAATTCCACCACCACCGTGATCTCCAGATCCGAAGTGGTGATCCGCACCAGGTTGGTGTCTTCATATACATTGATCAGGTAATTATTCAATATCGGGGATGTGTTTTTGCTGGGAACTACCGATGCCAAATGCTGAATATGGGCAAGCAGGTCTTTCTTTTCAATCGCGAGTCTCATTGTAACCTCTATCGTGAAGTTTTTCTTTTTTCCAGTTTTTCAGGCTTGCAGGTTTTAGTCAATCTCTTTTTTGGCCGGGATAGCAAGCCTTGCCAGTCCGGGTTTGCTTCGTTCCGGGATTTTTCCTTCTTCCCTACTGCTTTGCCACGCCTTGTCCCCGCACTACCCTCCCGTAACCCACGCTCATTTCATAAGGGTGGGATGCGGGTGGAATATGTGTGGTGGACGGGTGGGCAGAGAGGATCCTACTCGGAAAGGGTATAGGGCTTTTTAAGAAAGAACTGCTCCAAATGGCGGTGATGCAAGGCCTGGACAGGGCAATTCCACCGGCAACGCAGGCAAAAAATGCAATGGTCTGAAAAAACAAGCTTACCGCTTTCCAGACGGATGTTTCCGGTGGGACATTGCCGGACACACAGTCCGCATTTAGTGCATTTTTCGTCAGCCCACCAACTGGCAGAACCATGCTTACAGCCTTCATTCTCGAAACTGTGAAAGAGATTGGCGGTTCGCATCAGAATGGTGGAAGGCAGCACTTTTTTAATCCCGCGGGAGATTTCCTCTCCAACTTCCTGAACCTGGGCTTTGGCTCTGCGAACCCGTTCTGTGATCTGGGAGGAATCCTCTTTGGTAAAAACATTGGACGGCATTTCAAAGAATGATTCGTGCTTCAGTCTCCATCCCTTCTCCGCCAATTGCAAACGGATTGCAAAGGTGGAACCGCCCAGGAGGAATTTGCTGCCCGCCGTCTTGAACAGAAAATAATCCTGGCGGGAAGGGGGTAACAACTCCAGAAACTGCTTCAGAATTCGGGGAGCATCAAAAGCATGCACCGGAAAGCCTATTCCAATCAGATCGTAGAATCCTGGAATAAACTCAGCCCGACCCAGAGTGAGCTCTTCAAGTGGAACCGCTTCGCAAGGGTCGGATCGGCCTATAAAATCGTCTCTCAGCTTTTCGGCTATGTAGCGGGTATTGCCAGTCCCGCTGAAATAGTAGATGCAGATTCGCATGATAACCTCGCAGGGATGTTTTTTTGCGCTTATAGATGCATAATCGTAGCCGGCAGGAAAAGGTCAAGCAAAACCAATGGAAACAAAGTAAACATACGAAAGCCCCCTGGGTTGCCAGACCTGTCTCCTTTCCTCGAGGATCTATGCAAAGACAGGGAATCGCGTTCCCTATACTTTGGCAAGTCTGGCAAACTGTCCTACACATGGCTCATCAGGTTATGGCAAAGGTATCTCCTTTATTCGCAAGAGATACTTGCTAAAATTGGGAACGCTTCGATGAATATAACTTGACGAATCGACGGCTTACAAGTTTTTGTGCACTTGCCGAGCGGGCATAGCTCAGTTGGTAGAGCATTAGCTTCCCAAGCTGAGGGTCGCGGGTTCGAGTCCCGTTGCCCGCTCCATATTTTTTGCTCATAAAGAAGCAGCACCGGTTTTTTGCATCCGGTGCTGCCTTTTTTTGCGGACTGTTTATTTTCTCACTCTCTTGTAGAATTACTTGTTGCCTTAATGTAATAGAAGGCTTTGTCTCCCGTCGTATCGGTGTATTGCAATTGTGAGGTAGTTCCGATCAGGGTGTAGGGTCCTTCCGGAAGGGTGGCCTTGTAAACCTTGTAGCTGCCTGCATTGGGAATGGCATTCCAGCTGAGTTCGAATCCGCTCCCATTATTGTTTATGTTCAATAAAGGTGTATTAAGGGTCGGAAAATGCCCGCTGCCGCTAAGCCCCACATTCCAGTTTGGCTGATTTACGGCGTTGGACGTGATCACCAGATTGCCATTGTAGCTGATCTCTTCGGTCGGAGTGAAGGTAACGGTGAATTCCAGGCTGCTGATCCCGTCCAGATCAAAGCGCAGAGTGCTTCTATCCCAACTTTGGCGGTTTGTTCCCAAAACTGGCTGCGTTTCCCTAAGGGCATTGATCTCATAACCCGCAGGCAGGGTAATGTATCCCGCCAGCAAATCATTTGTGGTATTGCTAACCGTGATATTGGCAGTCTGGCTTTGCCCGATTTCCACAGAACCGAAGTTCAAGCTGTTAGTACTCACGTTTATGACTGGAGTTGTAGCCGGAATCTGGATGCCCAGCTTAATGTTCGGCCTTCTGGAAACTGCCAGACCGCCTGTAAAGGTTTCAGTCTGATCGGCTACATTACTCCAGGCTATCCTGTAACCATTCGTGGCCACGGTGTATTGCACGGTGCCTGATGAAACAGCAGTGGGAACCAGTGAAAATGCAGTGTCAACCAGGATATTATCTACTCCATTCCACAGGAATGGCGTTGAGAATTGTAGCATATCATAGCCACCGCCCACAGGTTGGTATGCTGCATTGGTATAAACAGTTACCAGGCCGTCAGCCGTATGCCAAGCCGCAGCGTTTGTGGAAGTGGTATGTTTCAGCCTTACCATGAAATTCGGCAATACCTGGGTTGGCGCTGATTGCACATAGAAACCAAGTTGGTTCAGATATACAGGTCCGGTTATCCCGGCTGCAATAAGTTCAGAAGCCAGATATACCGATTGTCCGTGGACACTGCGGTTTGCAGTATTGATGGGACTGTTTTGCCCGGAGTTGGTAACGTTGAATCCTGTTCCCACCGTTATCTGAGTGCTTGCATAGTTATTGGGAGTGCCCTGAACAGTAACTGTGGCGGCAGATGTTTCTGTATCGTAAACAGCCACTACGTAATAGCTGTAGGTGGTTCCGTTCACCACATCCACATCGTAATAATACAATTCTGTTTCGGTTGAAAGCAGAACGCTATTTTTATAAATCTGGTAAGCAGTTGGAACCCCGGCCGAGGGAGCATCCCAGGAAAGTGAAATCAGGCTGTTTTCCGATACGGCACTAAGGTTCTGGGCCGGCAAAGCAATCGGAGTTGCATTCACGGTTTCGGATGCATCGGATTCTCCACCACTGTATACTGACTTCAGATAATAGCTGTAGGTCTGGTTGTTCACCACGTTCAGGTCTGTGTAACTGAGCGCGTTCACTGTGGTAAGCTGGCTGCCGTTACGGAAAAGTTTATAAGTGATCGGCGTTCCAGAAATTGGAGTCTGCCAGGTCAACACAACCTTTCGATGACTCACTGTAGCAGTTACGCTATGGGGAGGATAAACCACTTCCTGAGCGGGGAACATTTTTATCCTTAGATTGGGCAGATTGCTGCTTTGGGTAAGGTTGGTGGGTGCTGCGGTATCGCTGCGTTCCTGGCGAGCCCTGGAGGTTCCCGTGTTGGTGAAAGTCCATTGTGCATAACTGGATATCCATTGCTGATATCCCTTTACGATCAGAATGGACAGATTCTGCCCGCCATTATATTCAAACATCGGGCTCAGGTTGATCTCCATCCAGCCGGATTCAGTGGTATTGGGAAAAGTCCCGCTGTAAACTTGGGTATAACCATCTGTGGAATATACACCTGTGGTCATACTGGTAGCGGTTGTGTGCTTCAGATAGATGGTGACGGGGCTGATATCATTAACATCGCTTCCACTGGCTTTATAATAAGCAAGGCTTTTTATAGAGCCCGCCATCCCAATCTCTGAAGAGAGGTATATGGCCTCATGGGCAGAATAGTTGTAATACCTGTCCAGCGGATAGGTCTGGCTGCCGGTTCCGGTTCCGATCGTAATCTCGGTAGGTGCACCCACCTCCACAGGAATATTACCGGTGGTCGAGTAAACACCTGCGTTAGCAGTAAAAGTTAAAGTGGCCAAAGACCCGATAGGCATACTTGCTAAGGCACTGATGCTGAAATCAAGATTGATGCTTGTTTGTGCCCCTATTGACGCGAATGCAATAGTATGATTATTAATCGTAATACCTGCGTTGTTGCTGCTGAGAGAAGCGTTTCCTGCCGGGCTTGGGACCAAACCTGAATTCGCCAGAAGAATTCTCAGAATGGCTGTTTCTCCCGGATCCAATGAACCGTCGTTATCTCCCATTTCATCGATTAGATCAAAAATTCCCATCGCTAATTCAGGGGTGTCGACCGTTAAAATGATTTCATTATTCCACGTGTTTCCACTACCGTTGATTGCAAAATTAAACACAATCTGATGGTCGGATGGAGCTTGAGGAGAAACGGTTATGGCATAGTTGCTTAATGGCCCGGAAATTGTTTGGCCTGCAATGCTGCCATAGTTGGCAAAGGCTGTATTGATCGTTACATAAGGATCGCTTGAACTAAGTGTCCCGTTTACATTTGTGGCTGTTAACAAACCACTGTTACGAACCATAACTGCCAGGTTTGAGCTTTCTCCTGGTTCGAGCTGCCAGTTGGAATTTGCATCCAAGATTCTCGTTTGTTGCACCGATAGATAGACCGGATTTGTTGGAGTCGGCCTGGTGGTAATGAATAATGCCTGCAAGCTGGATAAAGGGGCGGCTGCGGTTGGATAGGTATTATTGAAAGTGTATTCCAAACCTACAGTGCCGGTATGATCTTTGATTCCGATAGTAGCATAATTTCCATGAGGATAGGCGTCTCCATCCCCAACATCGATATTGTTAAATATCTTATATTGGAGCTTGATTTGCCCATCAGAGGTTTGAGTGGGAAAATAAACCGGGTCATAAAGAACCGCCTGAAATGTTTCCAAGCTGCTGTCGTCAAAACCGGAAATCATGTTATACCATTCTACTACATAGAAGTGCTGGCTTGAATTGTAGTAAGTGTAAACACCACTTCCTGCTCCCAGATCAAGATCATCCCAGAAGGCAGCGATCATTGGATTAGGGCCTCCCGGACCCGGCAGACGCCAGTTTCGCCAGTCCGAATCCTGGGTAGCACCAAAAGCTATGAAACCATTTGAAGATATGGAAGCTTGTGAATAGCTACGGCCATAGAAAGAGAAGGAGAATGGCAAGTTTACCGTGCTAATGGATACTGCTCCAACCTGGTCACCTTCATCTGAGCTGCTGCCCGGATCGGTTAGTGCTAATAAGGTTCCTGAACCGCCTTCTGCAGGAGCTATGGGTATCCATTGATAAGTAGGGCTTTGCACATAGGTTACATCGCCCTGATCGAAGATCAAATATCCGTAAGCATCCTGGCCAAGTGGATCTCTTACAGTTGTTTGGCCGAGTGTTATGGTAAAATCAAGCGTTTGGGAATAACCTGCAGAATTGTATAGATACAACTCCATTAGTATAACCATACCCTCAATGCTAGCGCCTGTGGCATGCACATCAAAAGTATTGGTAGAATTGCTGATTGTGGCACCGGTATTCACATTGCCAAAATAGCCAAGGGAATCCTGCACGGAAATATACGCATTGTAGGAACGGAGTATTCCGTTTAGCCCTGTCAGGTTTACCGAACCGATGTTTTTTACACTGATCGAAAACGGGAAATCATTACCAGGATTCAAGATATTGCCCGGAGCACCAATCAATGTCCAGGATTGCATTTCAAGTTTTCCGGCATGAACCACCAGGGGAATATAAACAGTCCAGGTTACCACCGGGCCTTCAACCTCAAATCTGATCGTAATTCCATGATTTTCAGGGCATCCCGGCAAAACGGAAAACACAATGGGATTGATGTTAGCACCAAATGCGCCTGCTGCTATGGCATTGTATTCGATTCTGTCCCATTCCACCAAAGTTACATAAGGATCGGTGCAATAGGCACGTCCCGTAAGAAACAGTGATCCGGTTGTTGTATTTTTCAGGGTGATGTAAAGCTCGGAGTTTTCGCCTGGATTTACTATTCCGTCCCCATTTCCAGTAGCTGTGTCGTCCACAATGCAGCTGTCATATACTATTCCACCGCTTGAGGTTATGGAAATGGAAGAGGTAAAGGGTTTGAAATCGTCTTTGTTTACCGTAAGGGTAAGCGAGCCGGTAAGAGTGGGCGATGTATTGAATAGAAAGTAACCATATTCATCAGATACCCCACACAGCTGCAAACCGGCAGAATTGGTAAGGGTTACAGACGCGCCTGCCACTACTTGGTTGCTGCTGTTCTTCACTCCGACCCGGAGATTAGTGGTACCGGCTGCGATTGAAGCAGGAGCTTCGACCGTGAAGGTATTGGGGATACCTACATAAACCGCTGCGGTGGGATCGCCAATCAGATTGCAGTAGCGTGAAAAATTGTATGCTTGAGTGGCATTGTTGCCAACCCCATAAACTGAATAAAGGTAAATCTTTCCGGTCAGCATGGCCGTTCCCATTTCTCTTCCACCCTGGGGGTAGATATTGTGGAATATACCCACATTCAGGCAGTTGTTCATCGGGGTGTGGGTACTGCTGGTAGCCATACCTATCGCAGTTACCGCTCCGTTTCCGGTGGCCGCGGTGCCAAAACGAACCACGGATTCTGTAGTAGCAGTGCTGCCGGCAAAGGTTCCGGTGTTACAGGTAATGAACACAGCATGGAATAGTTTGTTGCCATTGAACATACTGCTCATGGTGCTGGGCCAACCGCTCATTCCAATGTATCCGCGGTAATTGTAAAATGCCACGCCATTGGTAATGGCAGTGTTGATATTGGCGCTACTGGGGCTTCCGCTATATTCTGTAACATAAGTGTAGTCAGGATTCACCTGAGAAGCCACATCGCTGATATAGCGGTTTGTATAGATTGTGGAAATACCCGAGCTGGCTGTGTCACCGACTAATACCATCCGGTTCAGCCAGGCGGCATTGGTGGTATCCAAATCCTTTTCCAGCATCATTATCTTGGCTATATAATTCACCAATTGCTCTGTATTTTCCACGGATATACGCCCTATGGACAAATCTCCCAGATTGTCATTTCCGGCCAGAAGTGTGTAATCATAATCCTGGTAGGTGCCAAATGTATTAACCGGCATATTGCCAGTAGTATCACCGATCAGGATCACATAATCGGGGCGGGTGGCCACGTTGTCGTATTGTGCCTGGATATAGGCTTTGATGGCCGTATTGGCTGTTCCAGTAGTCGCGGTGCTTACAGCACTAACCAGATAGCCTTTTTGTTTTTTCCAGTTCACGAATTCATTCACTTTACTAAGGTAAGTGGTATCACTATTATTACCGTAGATCACTAAAATCCGAGGGTTGTTGAATACCGTGTCCCGGTTCAGATAATTGCTGTAGTTCACTATCATACCGCGATACAGGCTGTCCAAACTCCGGGAAAGGGCAGTAGGGGCAACCAACTCATTTATAGAGGAAGCATTGTCGAAGTTTATCGTGATATCTATTTCGCTGTTCACCACCAGTTTTTTACTGTCCTGATCATATTGGAAGGGATAAACGTTGACACTAACCACT
>CAZNGW010000033.1:0-26961 GCA_964572925.1 uncultured Candidatus Cloacimonas sp.
AAATAAAAGCATTGACAAAGCAAGGCTTGCTCAAAAAAAGGTTATGGTAGATGAATACTAACTTACTACGGAGATCTAAATGAAAAACATCCTGGTTCTCGGCGCTGCCGGACAAATCGGTTCGGAGCTTGTTCCCTTTCTCAGAAACATTTACGGCGATATTGCCGTAGTTGCCGCTTATCGTAGCACTCCGCTTCCCACCCAGATAATGGAGGGCGGCCCTTGTGAAAACATGGATGCCCTGGAAGCCAAACGTCTGCAGGAAGTAGTTAAAAAATACAAGATCGACAGCATCATCAATCTGGTCGCAGTGCTTTCCGCCAAAGGCGAAGGTAATCCGCCCCTGGCCTGGAAGATCAATATGGATAGCCATTTGAACGCCCTGGAAGCGATGCGCGAAGTGAAAGGTGCAGTGTTTACACCTTCCTCGATCGGTGCTTTCGGTCCCAGCACCCCTATGGACAATACCCCCCAGGACACTCTGATGCGACCGACCACGGTATATGGTATTTCCAAGGTAGCCTCAGAGCTTTTGGGCGATTACTATTACCTGAAGTTTGGCGTGGATGCCCGTGGGCTTCGCTATCCCGGAATTATTTCCAACGTTACCCTGCCCGGTGGCGGAACCACAGATTACGCCGTGGAGATCTATTACGAAGCGATCAAAAACAAAAGCTATACCTGCAACCTGAGTGCCGGAACCTTCCTGGACATGATGTATATGCCCGATGCCCTGAGAGCTTGTGCAGAGGTGATGGAAGCCGATCCCAGCAAACTGAAACATCGCAATTGCTTCAACGTTACCGCCATGAGCTTCGATCCCGAAATGATCGCCGCCGAAATAAAGAAACACATTCCCGATTTCCGTCTGGAATATAAAGTAGACCCCATCAAGCAAGCCATAGCCAATAGCTGGCCGAATTCCATGGATCAAACCGCTGCCAAAGAAGAATGGGGCTGGAAACCTGAATATGACCTTAAGAGCATGACCGAAGATATGCTGAAGGTCTTAGCAGCCAAACTGAAGTAAAACATAATGATACGGATTGGAGTTGTTGGCGTTGGCCACCTGGGACAGCATCATGCGCGTAAATTTCAGGCAATCGAAGGTGCCTGCCTTGCCGGTATCTATGACCGTAATCCACAGCGTGCCCATGAAATTGCCGCAAAACTGGAAACACAGGCCTTCGAAAGCTACGAAGCCTTGCTGGATGCCAGTGATGCCATAGATATTGCCGCCACCACCACGGCACATTATGAACTCGCCAAACCTGCCCTGCTGGCCGGAAAACACATTTTTCTGGAAAAGCCGATCACCAGTGAACTGGCTCAGGCGGAAGAATTACTTGCCCTGGCAGAGCAAAAGGGTCTGAAGATACAGGTTGGCCATATTGAACGCTTCAATCCCGTGATCCTGAAAATTGAACACGAAATCGGAGAGCCGATGTTTATTGAATCGCATCGGCTCTCCACTTTCCATCATCGCGGAACTGATGTTCCTGTCGTTTTGGACTTAATGATCCACGATATCGACCTGATCCTGAGTTTCGTGAATAGCCCGGTTACCGAGATCAGGGCAAGCGGAGTTGGTATCCTTACCCCCAGTATCGACATCGCCAATGCCCGCATCGAATTTGCCAATGGAGCGATTGCCAACGTTACTTCCTCCCGGGTTTCCATGAAACAGGAACGCAAGCTGCGTTTCTTCCAAAGAGATGCATATATTACGATGGATTTTCAGGCCAAGCAGGTGCGTGTGCTGAAAAAATCGGCCAATATAATGCAACTCCTGCCTCAGATTCTCATGGGCTCCACTGAGATCAAACCTGAGCAACTGGTTGACATGCAACAGCTTGACGTTAGCGACAGCCCAAAAGATGCGCTGACCATGGAACTGGAATCATTCGTGGATTGCATTATTCACGACAAAAAACCGATCGTGGACGGAATAGCCGGCACCCGCGCCCTGGACATCGCCCTGAAAATAATTAAGCAAATCCAAACTCAAAACCAGAAACTATCTTAAACAGGTATTCACTATGCAACACATTCTGATCAAAGACATTGCAGGCTACATCGGACAAGAGGTTTGCCTGAAAGGCTGGGTACGTAATATTCGCCACAGCGGAAAACTGGTGTTCATTATATTGCGTGACGGTAGCGGAGAAATGCAAACCATCGCTTTTAAACCAGACTTGGGCGATGAAGCCTTCGAAACCGCAAAACGGCTTACCCTGGAATCCTCAGTGATCATCACTGGTGTGCCAAAACAGCATCCCAAACAGGAAGGAATTTTTGAACTTGATATTAAGAGCGTTACTCCCGTTCAAATATCTGAAGAATATCCTATCTCAAAGAAAGAACACGGACCTGATTTTCTGCTCTCCAACCGCCATCTTTGGATCCGCTCTCCCAAACAATGGGCGGTTCTGAGGATTAGACACACGGTTTACTATGCCATTTGCGAATACCTGAATGACAATAACTTTTTCCGCTTTGACAGCCCGATTTTAACACCCAACGCCTGTGAAGGAACCACCACGCTCTTTGAACTGGATTATTTCGACGAAGGCAAGGCATATCTCTCGCAAAGTGGTCAGCTTTATCTGGAAACTGGGATCATGAGCCTGGGTCGGGTTTATGACTTTGGCCCTGTCTTTCGTGCTGAACGCTCCAAAACCCGGAAACACTTAACCGAATTCTGGATGATGGACGCTGAAGCAGCCTACGTGGAGCACGTAGAGAATATGCAAATTCAGGAAGGCCTGATTCGCCATGTGATCCGTACTGTGCTTGCCAAATGCGATAATGAACTAACAATTCTGGAACGTGATAAAGAGGCCTTGAAAGCTGCCGATGCACCCTTCAAACGGATGACCCACTTCGAAGCTGTGGAATATCTGCGCTCCCAAGGCAGTGAGATAGCTCACGATAGCGATCTGGGTGCTCAGGACGAAGTAATGCTCACTGAGGGCTCGCCGGTTCCGATCTTTATCGAACGCTGGCCCAAAGAGATAAAAGCCTTCTATATGAAGCGTGATCCTGAAAATCCAAATGTGGTTCTGGGAGACGATCTTATTGCCCCGGAAGGCTTTGGAGAGATCATTGGCGGCAGCCAGCGTGAAGACGATCACGACCTTCTCCTTGCAAGAATGCAAGCTGAAAAGATGCCCATCGAGGATTATCAATGGTTCCTTGATCTCCGCAAATATGGTTCAGTGCCCCACAGTGGATTTGGCATAGGTCTTGAACGCCTGGTAACCTGGATGAGCGGAATCCATCATATCAGGGAAACGATACCCTTCCCAAGAATGATTTATCGCATTTATCCTTAGTTAGTTGGAAGGTTGGAAGGTTGGAATGATACCTACAAAATGATAGATGGATAAAACTCTTTGAAAGGAGATTGAATGAGTAGCTTTAGAGAACTGAAAGTATGGCAGTTAAGCATGGAGATGGTTACCGAAGTATACAAGGTATCGGAATCATTCCCCAAACAGGAGGTATATGGATTGACATCTCAAATCAGACGATGCTCAATTTCGATTCCTTCAAATATCGCTGAGGGCTCAAGCAGACACAATACAAAGGAGTTCATTCAGTTCCTCTACATTGCAAATGGATCTCTTTCAGAATTTGAAACTCAAATTGAAATAGCTTTCCGCCTTGGCTACTGCAAAGACATAGTCAGATTCATCGATAGTATCAAACTGATTAGAAGTATGCTTAGTGGATTGATTAACGTTTTAAAAGATAAAGACAGGACCCAGACAAAAAAATGACTACCACAACCTTCCAACTTTCCAACCTTCAACCTTCCAACTACAGAGGTGTAAATGATATCTAACTACTTTTCAGAAACAACAAAAGTGATGAAGTCATCATTGATAAGAGAACTTGTGGCTGCTACAAAGAATGTGCCGGGCTTGATTTCATTTGCCGGAGGGTTCCCTTCTCCGGCTACTTTTCCCAAGGAAACTCTCAGCCGGCTTTATGCCGAAGTGGTAGCAGAAGAAGGCCGTGACGTTTTGCAATATGGAGCAAGTGAAGGCGATGGCAAACTAAAAGACGAACTTATAAAGTGGGAAGGCTATCCAGACCTTACCCACGACCACCTGGTCATGACAGTTGGCGCAACCAATGCAATATATTACATGAGCAGGGCTTTGATCAATCCTGGTGATGTAATTCTCTGCGAAGCGCCGACCTTCCTGGGTTCGCTGGTAGTTTTCGATGCGCTTAATGCGGATGTGCAAAGCATTCCCCTTGATCAGGAGGGAATTGATCTGAACATGCTGGCTGACAAAGTGAAACACCTGAAAGCTGCTGGTAAAAAGATCAAGTTTTTATACACTATTCCTGATTTTCAGAATCCCGCAGGCATTTCTATGAGTCTGAAACGCCGCACCGACCTTCTACAATACTGCCATAAAGAAAACATCCTGATCATGGAAGATAATCCCTACTCCCGTTTGCGATTGAGCGGAACTGAACTCCCCACCCTATTCCGGCTGGCCAGGACAGAATTGAATCTTCCGGATCTGGTAACTGAGATCGTATCTTTTTCAAAAATACTCGGTCCCGGCATGCGGGTTGCTTATGCTAAGGGTAATCCGGAATTGATTCATAAGATGGTTTCCTGGCAGCAGAAGGTAACCGTTAGCCCGGATTGCGTTACGGAACGAGTGGCGGCTAAGTTCTTTGCAAAAGGCTTTATGGAACCGCATATAAAGTGGATTTGTGAGTTCTATAAACCATATCTGGAAAAGATGCTTACTTGCCTGAGTAAAGAAATGCCTTCTTACGTTAGCTGGACGAAACCCGAAGGAGGGATCTTTTTATGGTTGTGGCTGCCTGAGAACATTAATGCCGATAAGCTTTTCTTCCAGGCCAAGGACCATCTGGTTACTTTTATACCCGGAAGCAAGTTCTACCCGGAAGGCCAAGAAAAATACAACTGCTTGCGCCTGAACTTCACCTATTCCACGCTGGAGCAGATCGAAACCGGCATAAAACGTTTGGCAGAACTGCTAAAAGCCATTTCTGCTTGACTTCAGCACTAATGTTGCTTATTTTGTCTAAAGACGATCATCCTTATTAAGGAGTTACAATGAGAAAGACGATTCTTACCTTCATACTGCTGTTAAGCCTGATGCCTCTTTTGGCACAGATAGATCTGCCACGCCCGAATTTCAATCCCTATACCTCTACAGGCAATTCCCTGCTTTCGTTGAACAAACTCTCCATGCGTCACTCCATGGGATTTGAAGCAGGAACAAGCTCTCTGGGAGAGGGTTATTACCTGTCACGTTATACAAACCATCTGATGTATAGCTTCAATCCAAAGTTGGAACTGAATCTCGACTTGAATTTCGTTAATTTTGGCAGCTTGAATACCACAAACAAATTCGAATTGAATAAAGACAACTCCAGTAAAGTGATCCCCGAATTCTCATTGCGTTACAAACCCACAGACAATATTCTGGTCCAGGTGCTGATGGTTCAAGGCGGGCTTTACCGTTCATTTCATGATTCTCTGAACGATACAAACTGGTAAAGGAGCCCAACCCTGACAACGGTTATTGCCATCATCATCGCGTCCTTCGGCGCTGCCTTGGGCAGTTTCTTCAATGTTCTTATCCATCGCATACCCTTGAAGCAATCCATAGTTTTTCCAGCTTCCCACTGTGCCGAATGTAAAAGGCGGATTCCCTTCTATGAGAATATTCCCATTATCAGCTATATTCTATTAAGGGGAAAGTGTTCAAAATGTGGAGCCAAGATTCACTGGCATCATCTATTGGTTGAGATTATAACACCTATACTATTTGTTACATTGTATTTACGCTATGGATTAACCGACCTGATTTTCTTCAAATATGCCATTCTGCTTGGTTTCCTGATCCCTATTTTCTTCATTGATGCATTTAAACAGATCATTCCCCATGTTCTTTCCATTCCCTTGATCATCACAGGATTCATCTTTTCCATCCTCCCCGGAAACGATATTGGAATAATGAATGCCTTTGTAACGTCCCTCTTTGTCTTCTGTTTCCTGTTGCTGCTTGCCTGGGGATACCAAAAAATGCGGGGCAGTGAAGGTTTGGGGGGTGGCGATATCTGGTTGCTGACCGGAATCTCAGCCTATTTCGGGATTACCGGAATTCCCTATATTTTTCTTCTTTCAGCAATTCTGGGAATAGTGTATTTTCTGATCTTCATCCGTGATAAGGACAAGCCTTTTGCATTTGGCACATTCATAGCCGTTGCAGCAGTTCTTTGGGCGCTGATTGGAGAACAAACCATCTTGGATTGGATACCCTTTATCTGATTTTTTGGCTGGTTTGATAATAGAATCGTAATCCTGTTCAAATTCCTTCCAGGTCGATTTATCGTTCCTCCAACCCCAATCATAATTATTCCTTAAAGTAGTATTTCAGCTTTATAGCGGTTATCAGATTGAAGAGAATCAGATAGAATAACAAAATAAATAGATTATAGTTCCAGGTACGTAGTTTGGTCGTTCCACACACTTTGTAACTTGAGAGGAATTGATTTTTATTATCGGAAAGGACAATCCCATCCATCAGACTTACTGCTGCATTAAGGTTGTTGTTTTGTAGCAAGTCTGGATTCCAGCGTTTGGTTATCTCAAGTTTATGATAGTATGCATCGCTCTGGAACTGCGTGAACTGAGCTGCCTTAAGCACTCCTTTTCGGTATAGATCATTGTTTGTTTCCCTTTGCTTCTCCAATCTGGCCATGGCTGTATGGAATGCAGTGCGTTTGGCATAGGCTGTGGCCAAGCCCTCAAACAGCCAGCGTGATGGAATGGTTTGCACCACTTCGGGGATGGGATGTTTGTGATAAATTGTCAGACTGCGGTTCATGCGTTCAAATTCGATAACGGCACCACCAAAGATAATCTGGGGAATCAGGATCAGTGGTAAAAGATTGATGATGGCTTTTTTTTCTTTGATAAAGGCGGAACTGAGAAGGCCAAGGGAAAAACCCACTGCCCCAGAAGCAAAGAGATACAGTAACGAAATGCCCATCAGACCTTTGATCTGCAATACAAATGAAGCGATACTCTGATACAGTATGGCTTGCACCAAAGTAAAAAAGCTTAATGTAAGTAACTTGGATACTTGATAATAGCTAACTTTCAGATTCATCTGACTTTCACGGACGATTATCTTGCGTTCATCCAAAATCTCTTCAATGCTGTTGGACAAACCAAGAAATACGAAAGCGATAATGCTTACGAAGATGAAGATCCCAATATTGTTATTCTCGGCATAAAGGTAGCTGCTGCCTTTGGGAGTGAAGCGTAAGATAAAGGACACTATCAAACCCAAAACAGGAGCTTGCACAAAGGTGAGCAGGTTATTAGTGCGATTGCGGAGTTTCATCTTAAAACTGCGCTGCAAATAGGCTGCCAACAGAATTAGTTTGCTCTTCAGATTGTGTTTCGGATTTTTCCGACGGGGCTGTGATGGATTGACAACCGAACTTCCTGCTTCGTGTTGTATCATATCCAGCAAAACTTTGCGTTTGAATTTATCTCGCCAATATTCTGGAGAGAACCTTCTCTTGGGTTGAATGTAACCCTGGGACTGCTCGTAGACCGGTTCGTCGTGTTCATTGTATTCCGGGTAGGTTATAACATCATACATGAAATCCGAGGTTTTCAGATGTCTTTTCAGTTCAATATCTGCCGAGCGATAACTGAGTTGGGTAACTTCCTCGTCGAAATAGCTGAAACAGTCTGCTGGTGTCCCATAATAAGCCATCACGCCACCCATATCCATCAGCAAAACATTGTCGAATTTTCTAAAGATACTGCTATTAGGCTGATGAATGGTGATCAGGACTATTTTCCCCTGCTCGGTCAGAGATGATAATATATCCACGATCTGTTCTGCGTCAGTAAAAGACAGACCGCTGGTAGGTTCGTCGCAGATGATTACTGTAGGTTCGAAAAGTAGTTCCAAAGCAATGTTCAAACGCTTGCGTTCACCTCCGCTCAGGTTCTTACGTTTAAAATCTCCTACTTTCGTATCACGTTGGTGGCTGAGGTTTACTTGATGAAGGATATTATTTATCTTCAAATCCAGACTGGCTGGTGAAATATGCGGCATCCTGAGACGCAAACGATACCATAAGTTCTCATATACGGTAAGATATGGATAGAGCAAATCATCCTGGGGAACGTAGCCAAAATACTGAATATAGTAGCTATGATTGGCAAAAAAGTCCTTCCCATCCACCAGCACCTGGCCATAAGTAGATATTATCTCACCTGATAGGACTTTTACCAATGTGGATTTTCCACAGCCACTCTGACCCAAAACTCCGATCAGTTGACCCTTCCTGGCTTCCAGAGAAATACTGTCCAGGGCAAGCTGACCATCCGGAAAATAATGCTTCAAATCCAAAAGCCTGATATGATCTATCTCAAAGGGAATCTCGATCAGATCATAGAAGCTATTGATCCTGAAGTTACGTTTATCAAGGGTGATAGTGTCGGTATTCAGACAAAGTGGGGTTATATCCTCCACCTTTTTCTGGTTCAGGAACAGGGTTCTCCCTTTCTTGGGAGGATGCAGGAAAAATGAATCGTCACGGTATTCGATGAATGCAAGGCTATTGTCCTGTTCGCTGCGACTGAGGTCATAATAGTCTTTGTAGCAATTGAGATAAAGAGATTTGGGAATGCGATCATCCAGGCCTATCCCGCTTCGGTTCTCGATCAGGATGGTCAAATCCCAAGGAGCGTAACCCTTGATCTGAAGGATGTCATCGTAGTATAACTCATAATGGCGCTCATAATGGCGGCTGGATATCATGTTTTTGCCATTCAAGGAGATCGAACCACGGTTTACTTGCAATGAATACCAGGCACCCCGTTTGCTTACAATGAAATCGTAACTGCTCTTTTTGAAGAATATCTCGTCATTCCCATCCCTATTGGTATAGATCTTGGACAGGCAATCCACGCTGAACAGAGTTTCTTTGATTTTCAGTGAACTTGCTTCCCCCAGGAGATAAATGCTGTTAGGATTGGTCGGCTTATCGTCTATCATGGCTTTGGCAGAGCTACCCACAGCCAGGAACAGGTAGGTGTCAATAACATAAAGCGACGCTTCATAAGAGGCAAGTTCCGGGCTTCGAAACCGAATATCTGCGTTGGCGGCTGAACCAAAGATCTGATAGTCTGAGAACAACGAATGCCGAACATGGGCTACAGAGTGCTCACACGATATGCTTACCACCCCGCTACTGCCTGCTTCATAGTAGTCGATCAAGGCAATAAAACCCTCTGCATTCAGAGACAGCTTTTTACAGTAGTCCAGAATCTCTGTTATTTTTGAGATTACCAGGTCCCCAGCAGTTTTGGCCATAATTATGAGACTTTGCAGGATCCGAACTTTATCCAGTTGAGAGAGATGCTTATCCAGATAATCCAGCACCTCCTCGATCAGGTAATCGCTTGTTATGATCTGCTGAACATAAACTTCCCAGGAGACGTCCACATGGGCGAAGAGATTGGTAAGTTGGGAATAGAGAATACCGATTTCCTGCGAACTGATCTGCTCATCCTTCTGCAGGGTATGCACATAGAGCCTGGTTATCATGTCTATAGTGCGCTTCTGTTTATTCTGATAATCTTTCAAGGGTTGTTTCAGCATTGGTTTTCCTGCAGGCATGCCTGACATTGATGATAGCGGCAATAGCGATAATAGATATCGATCAGACCTTGTTGAAACAGTGATCTGCGTTTGATTAGCGGAATCTGGGATTGATTAAGGTGGCTTTGCATATAGCGAATTAGATAGTTATCCTGCAAAGCTTTGAAGCTATTCCAGCTCTCCACAAGCGATTTTTCCATTTCGATCGCTCCGGTTTTTTGGGCATAGAGGATCATCACAGGCAAATAGATATTCAAATAAATGTTGTCAATTACGTTTGAGCTAAGTTCTGAACCGTCTCCACAGACAAGCATTTTCTGGAAAGCTGAATATCGTTTGGAAGATGTATCTGTCTGCGTTTCAACTTTACCCAGGAAGCATTGGAGCAGTCCCGTATCCAAATTGCAATAGAGGAAATCGGTCAGGCTGATGATCCTCTTGAGAGGATGGGCAGCCGGTCTGATTCGAAACAGCTGCCAGTCCAGATCGAACCTGGCTGCCCTAAAAGGCTGTCTTTCATAAGCTTCCTTCAGTTTGACGGTTGTCTCAGTCTCTGTTTTACTTTTTGTAACAAGTCCCGAACTGCAAGCCAGAATCGCGCACATTTCCAGGGCTGTCATTCCTTCCTGTTTCCAGTTTTTCAAATCTCGGAATGGGATGCTTTGGGCAAGTTGCATCATGGTTAACTTGTTTTTGTCGTATCCAGCAGCTTCCATCATGCCTTCGTATAGTATCTGATCAAAATCGCTGAGGGACAGCGAGGCATTGAAACGCTTCACTTTCCCCATCAGTCTTTGTTTCCCATGATAATTCAGTATGCTGATCAGATGGTCTTTGTCCAGAGCAGAAAGACGATCACAGTATTTACTTCTGGGATTAATTGCAATAGTTTGGTAATCCTGAACCAATTTCTGGATATCTTCAGAAAGCTGGTATTTTAGTTCCAGAATTTCCACCCATTCACCGTCTTCGCGTTGAGTAGAGGACATTTCGGTGTTGTGGGAAAGCACCACATGCAGGATAACCGAATTGTAGTAATGATCTTCCTGATGATTGTGCCTCAGCCAGTCCAGGGTGGTCTGATGTATTTCCACTGCCCCCCTTTTTATCTCACCTTCAATCTCCAGCACAGCATTCATAAAATCCGGGCCGCGGTGGGTGTTGAACTGGCCTGGATGATCTATTCTAACAGCTTTTCCGTTCACGGTTTTCAGGCCATAGGCAAGGTGACCGGCATCCCAGATGTGATAAAGGAATTTCTCTTCCATCAGAAATATCGTTGCAACATATTATAACGTTGCCTTGCCGAAGGAGATCGGGAATAGTTTTGGGGGCTGTATTTAATCGGATTGGTGAGGATGCTGATCAATTTCATGGATTGGCTACGGCTAAGACTTTGAGAACCTTTTCCGTAGTAGTAGCGAGCTGCAGTGTCGTATCCATAGATGCCTTTCCCCCATTCCACATAGTTAAAATACAGTTCCAGCATCCGCTTTTTCGTCATGCAGAGTTCCATGATCAGCGTTACCTGGATCTCAAGATATTTACGAAGGTAGTTTCGATCGGTGGTAAGGAATATGGAGCGTGCCAGTTGATTGCTGAGAGTGCTTGCCCCAAATCGGATCTTTCCAGCGCGTTGATTACGGCGGTAAGCCTCTTTCACCATTTTCCACTCAAAACCGAAATGCTTGTAGTAGTTGCCGTCTTCCAAAGCTATCAACATATTTTGGGTGCTTTTGGGAATTTTCTCCAGCTTCACGTAATATCTTTTATGCATGGGATAACCGCGAATCAGGTAGCGCTGAAGCATCAAAGGAGTGAAGGGAGGATTTACAAGGCCATAAAGCAGTGACAAAAAAGCTACTATCCCCCAAAACCATAGGTGGATAGCAACAACCGTCCTCAGGATTCTATGGCCCAAAGAACGCCGGCTTTTCATGATACAAAAAAAAGAAAAAGCCCACAGACGGGGCTTTGGATCAGGCTTTGCTCTTATTCAAAGCTGCTGCCAGACGAGCCTTGCGGCGGGAAGCAGTCCGCTTGTGGATCACACCTTTTTTGGCGGCTTTATCCAACTGCGAATAAAGTTGGGAGAGCATGTTTTCCTTTTCTTCCGAGCCAGGGGCGATTTCCATTTGCTTCGTAAGGGTTTTCAGGGTGCGCTTCACGTAATTGTTTCTGGCGGCGCGCTTCTTGTCGGTTTTCATCCGCTTCATGGGTGATTTGTGCTGGGGCATGTTATCCTCTCTATGTCAGATTATTTAATTATATATTCCATTATAAATTGAACCACCTTTCTGTCAAGTTCTATTTTGGCTGGGCATGCCGGTATGAGGGTCTAACAATCCACTTTTTATAAAATTTTTGTTTCCACCAGTGCTCTGAATGCAAGGTATAATGTTAGCCGTGAAGCGATGATACTTCAATGAGGGGTTTCTTGGCAGATATACCTTGGCATAAATTCACCTGTCTGGAGAAGATCAATTATGCACAGGGACAAACATCATGTTATCCAATACCAAACCCCTACTGGAAGATGTTTTTCAAAACTTGCGTCAGGTCCTTTGCTTTTTGTTATGGGAAAACTCTTTATAGGCCACTAACTGCGGTCTGATTATATAAGGGGGCAATAAGCGTGAAATACGGGTCGAACCCTTAATGCACGCTTAATGCTCCCATAATAACTCAGGGAAACCTTCATTTTTCAAGTCAGGATAATTCATCTTGAAGAGACAAATAACCTTGTTTGCTTTCTCCGCTGCTCATGCAGAGATTGCACAAAAAGTCTGGCCTCTTCACGTAAGCTGTTCCCATCGAGATGGTTGTAAATGACCTGATCAACTTTGTCCAGCTTTGCTTCATCAGGAATCTGGTGACTCTGGCGTTTCAGGACATCCTCATATGTTTCACCCCTGGCTTCCAAACGCTCCAAACGCATATCCAGAGGGGTATAAACCAAAACCAGGAGATCGAAACAAGCCTGTAATTTTGCTTCGAAGAGGAGGGGAACTTCAAATACCAGATAAGCTTCGGAACTGGTTTGAGCAAGTCTGTCAAATTCTTTTAGCACCAATGGGTGGATCAGTGAGTTCAGATAGGCAGTCTCGGCAGGTAAACCAAATACTTTTTCCGCCAGTTTCTTTCGATTGATCTGCCGATGTCCCTTCAAACTATTATCATCAAGAATGCTTTCGGAGTAGCGGCTCTGTAGAGCGTCACAAACCTCTGGCATTTGCAAACAATTATTTGCCACTTCATCCGCCGATATCACTACCAGGCCAAATGTTTGAAGCAATCGGCAAAAAGCCGACTTACCGCTTCCGATATTGCCGGTGACCCCAATCAATAAAGGACGATTATCGAGTGGCATCGGTGAGAATCTGCATCAGTTCTTCGAAAGCGACATCGGTTTGGATCTTTCCTCCCTGAGCAACAGAAACCTGTCCGGTTTGCTCGGATACGATGATCGAAATTGCATCGCTCAATTCAGTGATCCCAATTCCGGCCAGATGGCGGGTGCCAAACTTACGCACATATTCTGGTTTTTTGGATAGAGGCAACACTACTTTTGCGGCCAGTAACCTCTCATCTCTGATGATTATAGCTCCATCGTGCAAAACACTTTTCGGATTGAAAATGGTGAGGATAAGGCGCATGGAAACCGCTGCGTCAACTGGCTCACCGCTATGGACAAATTCATGCAGTTTGCGTTTATTTTCCATAACGATCAGCGCTCCTGTTTTACGGAAACTCATCGAAGAAACGGCATCAATGATTGGACTATAGAGCGATGATTTTTCCTGCTTGCGAAAGGCTAATCCCAGTTCTTTGGACAGATTCAGCCTGGCCAGTATAGACCGTAATTCCGGTTGGAAAAGGATCACCACTGCAATTATCCAGTAATTACGTATAGCGCTTAGCAGCGAACTGACCACCTTAAGATCAAAAACCACAGCCAGGAAATAGAGCAGAAATACGAACAATAATCCCCAGAGAACCTGGTATCCCCCGGATTTGCGGACTATTAACAGGGATTGGTAGATCAGAAAAGCGATCAGCAGGATATCTACAATATCTTTGAAACGTGGGATGAGAAAATCCATCTATGCCTTCCGCTTCTCTGAAATAGCTTTGAAAATAGTTAGGAAACTTGCGTGCTCTTTAACGTCGTGAACCCTTAGATAAGCCACTCCATCCAGACAGGCATAAACCGCAGCAGCCAGCGTTCCTTCCAACCTCTGCTGAGGTTCTGAGGGGATCAACATGTTGATAAAGCTCTTGCGGCTGGCACCCAAAACGAGAGGACAACCAAGATCCCGGAAATAATTCAGATTAGCCAGAATATCCAGATTGTGCTCAAGCGTTTTTCCAAAACCGATGCCGGGATCGAGCAGGATGTTTTCTGCTTTGATGCCTTCTTTCAGGCAGAATTCGATCCTTTCCTGAAAAAAAGCCTTGATCTCAGCCAGCACATTTTCATAATTGGGATTCTGTTGCATGGTTTCCGGAGTTCCCTGCATGTGCATCAAAATTACTTTAACATGGGGATGGGCAGCAAGCACGGCTACCATTTTTGAATCGTGCCTTAAAGCTGAGATGTCATTGATAATATCCGCCCCTTTGGCAATGGTATCCCAAGCTACAATTGAGCTTTGGGTGTCGATCGAAAACAGGGCTTCGGGGTGTTTTCTCTTCAACTCCGCCAGAACAGGAATCAAGCGAGTTAATTGTATTTGGGGCCCCACGGGCAAAGCTCCCGGACGTGTGGATTCTGCTCCCAGGTCTATTACCCTGGCACCCTGAGCCAGCATTTTTTCTGCGTGCAGACAGGCTTTTACACCATCCAGATACAAAGAGCCATCCGAAAATGAATCCTCGGTCAGGTTCAGAATACCCATCAATTCCGGGATATGCATGTTACTCTCTCTCATCAATCACGAATTTACAACGGATCCGATAGATACGATTCGGTTCGTATCTGCCCTTGAAGCCAAATTTCCAGCTTCTGAGCGCTTTTTGAACTGCATCTGCATAGCTGGCAGTGGAATAGGAGATTATATTCACACTGCTCATATCGACTCTCCCGGCTTGATCAAGCTTGAACTCCAGATAAACTTCCCCCTCTTCGCTGGGGATAATCGCTGGTTTGGGCTGGGAAATGATATAGGCTTCTCCCCCGCCTTGCTCCAAGCTGCCTGAAAAGCCGTAATCTCCTCCTGGAAGATTTTCTCCAATACTTCGAAGAGCGTTTTTGCCAGGATTCCGCACCACCCTCGAAGCACTCCGGTTGGGCTCAATAATGGAAGTATCGGCTATTTTGGGCTGCTCCAGAATGGAATTTGTTTCACCTTTGGTGATAGGCTGTTCAATACTTTGTGAAACAGCCGCCACAGGTGCAGCCGCCTTTATGTCCTGACTTGCTGATCTCTGAGTATCACCTTTACTTGAAGCTGGAATTTCCAGCTTTTGCGGTTGTTCCTGAGACCACTCGAAACTGTGCCATTTCACCTGGATAGCGGGATGGATTGCCAGTAAAGCCATAATCAACAGCAATACTGCATGAACCACGATGGAAAGCAGATAGCCAATGTTAAACTTGGGGAGTAGCCTAAAGGTCATGGATATCGCTTTTCCTGGGTTGCGACAAAGATACGTTCATAGCCAGAAGCCCGAATAATATCCATCAGGTTGATCAGTTTCTGCACTTGAACGGTATTTTCAGTGGCAAGCCTGACCACCTGTTCGGGTGATTTGAACTGAGCCTTGAGGAGCTTTGGCAGTTCAGAAAGGGTTACCTGTTCATCCATAAAGAAAACCCGCTCATCGCTGAAGTAGGTTATCAACAAAGTCTGATGGCTCTGGCGCACCGAGGTGGAAGAACCAGGAAGCTTGATTGGTAATCCGGTCTGGCTGGCAAAATTCGAAGCGATCAACAAAAAGATCAACAGGAGAAACACCACGTCGGTCATGGAAATTAACATAGTGGTACTGATCCGTTGTTTGCTGACTCTCAGTTTCATTGTTTATCCCGGATCATATTCTGATATCTGATAATGTATTCCACCGCGGCATCTTGCATGTCCTTCACGATGTTTTCCAGGTATTGCACGAGGTCGTTGTAAAAAATAATAAAGATGATCCCCACGATCAAACCGCCGATTGTGGTGAGCAGCGCAACCCAGATCCCACCAGCCAACATAGCGATATCCACTCCACTTTGGCTTTGCCCCTGGATGTTCATAAAAACCTGGACCATGCCGATCACAGTGCCAAGAAAACCGATCAACGGAGCTATGGCTGCAAAGGTGGAAAGCCAGCCCAAACCACGTTCCAGCTCATGCAATTGCAAGTTAGCTGTGGATTCCATGCTCTGATTGATCAATTCCAGGTTTTCACTTTTACTATTGAACAGCTTGTCCAGCATCACTCCCAAGGGACTGCTTTCGCCGTAGAGCTTGATCACACTGCGTAGGTTCTCCAGCTTATCCTGTTGCTTTAACTGGTTATCCAGCTTCAGGTTGGCCGCTTTGGCCTTTTTAAGCTGGCGATATTTTTCAAAAACGATCCCCAAGCCAATCACTGAGATTACTCCCAGCACATACATTAGAATGCCACCCTTCACAAACAGGCTAAGTACAGACATCTATCCTCTTCTTTTCCAGCACGAAACACCGGGTTCAGCAGCCTGCCGCGAGCACGGCTTTTTGCCGAATCCGGTGTTCCAGGTGCTTGTAAATTTGTTGATTAACCGTGCTGCTGCTGGAAACTCTTCATGAATTCTGCCAGAGCATGCGCCGCATTCAAGGGAAGCGAGTTGTAAGTGGAAGCACGGCAGCCGCCCACGTCACGATGTCCTTTCAGACCAATCATGCCTTGCTTCTTAGCATCACTGATAAACAGGGCTTCCAATTCTTCTGTAGGCATACGGAAAGTGATGTTCATCAAAGAACGATCTGGCTTGTCCACAGTACCTTTGTAGAAACCGTTCGAGGCATCAATGGCATCGTAGATGTAGGATGCTTTGGCAATATTGTTTTGCTCAATCTTGTCCAGTCCGCCGTAGGCTTCGATCCACTTCAAAACCAAGCCAATCATATAGATTGTAAAAGTGGCTGGAGTATTATACATGCTTTCATTTTTGGCATGGATATTGTAATCCAGCATAGTAGGAAGTCCGGTGGCAGCCGTGGCAAGATAGTCTTTCTTAACCATTACTACTACAGTTCCGGCCGGTCCTACGTTCTTTTGTGCTCCAGCATAGATCATGGAATATTTTTCCACCTCAATCGGCTTGCTCATGAAATTCGAGCTCATATCGGCAATTAAAGGGACACCTGCTGGTACATCCGGATCAATTTTCCATTCCGTTCCAAAGATGGTGTTATTGGTGGTTATGTGTAAATAGCTGGGATTGTCGGACAAAGTCCAGCTCTTGGGGATATAGCTGAAATTGCGGTCTTCGGAAGTAGCGGCGACATGGACCGCTTTCCCTATCTTTTTTGCTTCACTGATGGCTTTTTTGCTCCATTGACCAGTGTTGATGTAATTGGCAGGTTTGCCATCCTGGGCAAAGCTCATGGGCACCATCAGGAATTGCATACTGGCACCGCCTTGCAGAAATAGCACATCCCATTCTTCACCGAGATTGTAGATGCGTTTTACCGCAGCTCTGGTCTCGTTGATAATGGCTTCATATTCCTTGCTGCGATGGCTCATTTCCATTACTGACAATCCCATCCCTTTGTAATTGAAGAGGTCGGCTTGGGCTTCCCGCAGAACTTCTTCCGGCAACACGGCCGGACCTGCGTTAAAGTTATGTACGCGTTCCATTTGTATCCTCCCGGATGTATTTTTGTTTTATGAGAGCAAGGATTTCACAGACCAATTTTTCAGGCAAGCTATTTTTTTAATGCTAAGAAAATCATTGACGCCAATCACAACCGATAATCTATGAACTCGAAGGTTAACAATATGATACATCAAATATTACAGGATATTCCAGTTGTTCTGGCTTCAGCTTCGCCCCGCAGGGCACAACTTTTTTCCTTATTGGGAATTGTTCCAAAGATCGTCCCTGCTGAAATAGCTGAACCGCTTACCGACGATGCCCCTGAAAAGCAAGCCATTCTTCATGCCACTAACAAGGCTGCTTTCGTAGCTTCCATAGAATCGCCAGAATCACTTGTGGTCGCTGCGGACACAGTGGTTGCTATAGACAGGCATGTTTTGGGAAAACCGCAAGATGCAGCAGAAGCCAAACGTTATCTACAGCTGCTTTCCGGACATCGTCATACTGTGTTTACTGGGATATGCTTAAGGTACCAGAGCAAGATTTTGACTGCTTTTGAGCAGACTGACGTACATTTTGCCCAGCTTGGTAATGCTGAAATTGAAGCATATGTTTCAACAGGAGAACCGTTGGACAAAGCAGGGGCTTATGGCATCCAAGGCTATGGAGCTCAGTTCATTACCAGGGTTGAGGGATGCTATTTCAACGTAATGGGATTCCCCATCAGGCTGTTTTACAGCCTGTTGCAGAAATGCCTGGAGGTATTGTAGTGAGAATATTCAATAATGCGTTCCTATGGATGAGTGATCAGTGGAGTCCTGATCCTCTGGCAATCTGGACAGAAAAGGGGCAGATAGTAAAAATCGGTAAAGCTCTTGTTGGTAACGAACTCTCCCAGAACGAGATTTGTGACTTAAATGCCGGGTATCTTTATCCGGGATTCATTGATACTCACACCCACAGCTTTGAAGGTGGCCTCTACAGCTTGGGAGTTGATCTTTCAAAATGTCAGAATATTCCTGAAGTTCTTGCCAGGCTGGACTCGGAAAAAAGCGGAGGAGCATGCGAAGATACTCTCTTTGCCTGGCAACTTGATGAAAACAAACTTATTGAGGAGCGCTTCCCCACAGTTGCAGAGCTGGATTCGGTGGTTCCAAACCGGGCATTGATCCTGAGAAGGATTGACGGCCACTCCTGCGTTCTGAACAGCTATGCAAGGGCTTTACTACCCAGTCTGGATGTGCCGACTGAAATCCTGCGTGGGAAAGACAACGACAAAGCAGTCCACTATTTCCATGGCAAGCTTTCCCCCGAAGCGATCTTGCAAGCTTATCAGGCAGCAGCCAGAATTGCCATAGAAGGTGGATTCACCGGTTTGCATACCATGATTGGAGACGCAGACTACAGCATTGGGCACTACGAATTGATTCGCGATAACCTGGACAGTTTCCCGATCAGTTTCACCCTATATCCTCAGTCCTTCAACCTTAGAGCTGCATTGGATGCAGGAGCTACAAGGATTGGGGGGTGTATTCTGGCCGATGGGTCGATCGGATCACAGACAGCCGCACTCAGTGATCCCTATCTTAACAGCCTTTCCCGGGGAGTTCTGTATCAAAGCGATATTTTCTGGCAGGATTTCATCGGCAGGGCAAGTGAACAAGGATTGCAAGTGGCAGTTCATGCCATTGGTGACCGTGCCATCAGGCAGATTAACGATATTTACTTAAATTTACCAGGGACAGCTTATCTGAGGCATCAACTTATCCATTGCGAGATTACACCCGATGACCTCTTACATGAGATCACAGCTTCTGGTGCTGCTGCGGTTATGCAACCAAATTTCGACCTGCTTTGGGGAGGAGAAAAGGGATTCTACGCTGGAAAACTCGGTTTGGAACGCAGCCGCCAAATGAATAGATTTTCGACTTTAACAAAATCGGGTGTAAAGGTGTGTGGCGGTTCGGATTGGTATATAACCGTTTTGGATGCCGCATTCTCAATCCGTGCCACCCTGCAGCATCATAACCCAAATGAACGTCTTTCCCATGCCGAAGCGATTGATATCTACACAACAAATGCCGCCTGGCTGAGCCAGGAAGAGAACTCTCGTGGCAAAATAGCAGAAGGCTGTGTAGCAGACTTCAGTGTTTACAGCTATCCTCTGGACAATCATGATCGGATGCCAGAATTGAAGGCTGTAATCTGTAAAGGAGACATTCAGTATGGCCGAAAATAGAGTAGCCCTAAGGACACAAGATATTATGTATGCCATTGAGGAAGAACTGGTCCAGCATCCTTATCTGGAACCGGTTGACCTTTACAAACTGTGTTTTCAGGCTTGGTTTGGACCCGCCCATATGGTAACCGACAAAGCAGTTGTAACAGCATCAATTATAGAGGAAACCATGTCTATGAGAGCCGGATATCATCCCCTGATCCAAGATATTGGCAATAAAGAGGGCTTTTGGCGGTTCAGTTTAAGTTGCTTCGCTGACCTGGATACAGATACTCTTCCCCAAAAAGCTGAAATTTTGGCTGAGATCATGCTACTTTCTGCACCAATGGGGCGCAGTGATATGACCATTGCTCAATTGTGGCCGATTATCTTTCCTCTGGTCAGAGAACTGTTTCCCGCTAATCATGAAGCATGGGAGCAGGTGAATGCTTTGGCTGCCAAGGAACTGCTTCCTCACCATTCCGAACGATACATCAAAGAATATAATCCCCATTATCGGGTGATACATCCCAACCTTAGCAACAAATTGCCAGAATTACTTATCTGAGTTGGAGAGAGTTATGAGAGCTGTCAGAGTCCGTTTTGCCCCCAGTCCCACCGGATATTTACATATTGGAGGACTGCGCACGGCATTGTATGATTACCTTTATGCCCGTTCTCAAGGTGGAAAATTCATACTACGCATCGAAGATACTGACCAGAGCAGGGAGGTTAGCGGTGCTGTAGATAATCTTATAAAATCTTTACATAAACTGGGAGTGGAGTTTGATGAAGGCCCCGGGATTGGAGGTCCTTATGAACCTTACGTCCAGTCTCAGCGTCTTCAGCTTTATCAGGAACAAGCCGTCAGACTATTGGCCGCAGGCCATGCCTATCACTGTTTCTGCTCTCCTGAAACCCTGGCAGAGATGCGTGAACAGCAACAAGCCAATAATGAATTTGTGAAGTACGATCGTCGCTGTTTACAGCTCAGTCCCCAGGAAGTAGATGCCCGCCTGAAAAACGGAGAAAAGCATGTTATTCGCTTGAGGATGCCGGATAACCGACGTTTTAGCTTCAATGACATCATTCGTGGCCAGGTGGAAATGGATGCCTCACAGTCCGATGATCAGGTGTTGATTAAAAGTGATGGTTTCCCTACCTATCATCTTGCTGCAGTGGTAGATGACCACTACATGGAGATTTCTCATGTAATCAGGGGCGAAGAATGGCTTTCCAGCACTCCAAAGCATCTCTGGCTTTATGAATGTCTGGGCTGGGAAGCTCCTGCCTGGGTACATTTACCTTTGATCCTGAATACAGATCGAAGCAAGCTGAGCAAGCGTATGAACGACGTATCGGTGGACAGCTATCTGCAGAAGGGATACCTGATAGAAGCCTTACTTAATTTCGTAGCTCTATTAGGTTGGCATTCTGCCGACGACCGTGAACTCTACACCCTTGAAGAGTTATGCCAGAGTTTCTCCCTGGAAAGGGTTAACAAAGCTGGTGCTATCTTTGACCTCACAAAGTTGGACTGGATGAATGGTCATTACTTACGCAATCTGCCTCTGGAACTGATCGCTCAGCGTTGTATGCCCTATTTCCAGGCAGCCGGTTTAGACATCAGTGATCCAGAGAAATACCATCGTGCGATTGATGCAGCCAGGGATCGATGCACCCTTCTTCCAGACCTGGTTGATTATTGCCGGATGTTCTATGAAAGCAAAGAATTGGGCGAAGAAGACAAGCAGCTTCTGGCAGAGCCTGATTCACAGAAAGTTCTTACCTGGTTCGCTGATGAACTGGCCAAACATGCTGATTTTTCAGGAGAAGGACTCAATGCCCTTGCCAAAAGAGGGGTTGGTGAATTGGGGGTAAAAGCTAAAGCCTTTTACACTCCTATCAGGATAGCCCTGATTGGACAACCACATGGACCAGATTTTCCCACTACTATTGCGATAATAGGTATTCAGGATAGCATTCAAAGACTAAAAGCAAAAATCATATAAATGAAGCTTGTATAGGTTACCAGAATAAAACGGAGCTTTTATACAAAAGCTCCGTTTTCGTAATTGAGTTCTTCTACGGTATAGATACTCCGTTAAAAAGCCTTTTCCAGTTTGGCCAGATCGATCTTTTCCGCCAGTATTTTCATTATCTCGGGATTACTCAGATTGTCCCCTTCCACGATCACACTTATCTTACTTCCAACTTGGACCGTGAGTTTTCCTGTCCCAGCACTGAATTCTTGGGTTCCACTGTAGCCTCCCACCTTGATGGTCTTGTTTGCGGTTCCCATTCCATATCCAGAAAACATTTGTCCCAGAGCAGCCAGACCAGAGGCTTGTCCCAGAATACCTCCCATGGTAATCGTTAGGTTCAGACTGGCAATGTTGCCATCGCTGTCTTCCTTGCTGGCGCTATATTTTCCATTAGCCATAACTGAATTGGCAGATCCAAGCACAGCACCTGCTGCTCCCATTCCCTGCGCGTTCTTTTCGTCCACGCGAAAGCCTGCAGGAGCTTCAGGAATGTATTTAACCAGCATTTCTGAGAGGATCTCGTTTATCTTCCCGGTTGCGTAGTTGATTTCGTCCTGCGCTTTGGGATAGTTATCTGCCTGCAGGAATTTCTTGGCATTATCCAAGCTTTCCATGGCTTCATCCTTGGGGGTTTGAGCCACCAGACAAAAACCAAGTGTAATTATTAGTACAAGCAAGGTAATTTTTTTCATTTCAAGCTCCTTTGTTTTTTTACCAATATGCAAAGCAAGCGGCGATTGTCAAGATTTTCCTTGTCCATATTGTTTTCTAACACCTGTATCAATTGAGGTTTTCTGATAATTATGCAGTTTACACAACTCTGTTTCCTTCAAAAGACTTGGTGTAAAAAGCATAACCTGACCTCAAAAATCCACATATCAGCTACCGTTTATTTACAAAGAACATTTTTGGCTTGACAATTCACTGGACTTGACTCAGATTGCCAATCAACCATTCTGCGTAGTCCTGCTGAATGGATCATGACTAAGATTTAACCTGTAAGATTATATGATACAAGGAGTAAAAATGAGAACCAAGATCATTGTCATTTTAACAATCGTGCTTTTATCAGCTTTCGTTGGGTGTAAAAGAAAGGCAGACACCATGCCTTCTCCTGAAACCACTGCTGCCATCACCACCTACGCTCCGCTCCCTACATTTAAAGAAGTGTTCAGAGTTTTGGACCAGCTTCAAGCCAAGGATATTTCCGCAGCCATCCCCACCAAGCTTTATAAAACAAAACAGGAAGAGGTTCGCAATGCTTTTTCCCTGGGTTTGTTAACTGCAGATGCCACCCTTGCAGCCAAAGGGCACAACAAAAACAAGCTGAGCGATATTTCGTCCGCAATGATGAATCTAACAACTCTGCTTGGTTTGGAGAGTGAAGTCAATCAAATGGGTGCCGATCTGAAAACCCTCATTGAAAAAGAACAATGGCAGGAACTGGAAAGCACTCTGGATGCCCATAAGAAGAAGGTTGAAGACAAGCTTTGGGAAATGGAAAGTTATGACAATTACACTTTGATGCTAATGGGCGGTTGGGTGGAAGCTGCAAATCGCGTAGCCTGGTTGCTCAAACAGAATTATTCTGCAGAAAAAACCAAAGTTCTCGATCAAAAAGGCACCTTCAACAGCCTGATCGGTAACCTGAAGAACATCAAAGCTGAACACATCAAAGGCCAACCCGCCTTTCAGGAGTCCATCGGTCTGATGGAACAGATCAAAGCCGTAATCGATACTGACAAGGATAAAACCTATACCGCTGAACAGCTTGATCAGATCATCAATCTGACCGAACAGGTCAAAGCCGCTTTTCAAAAATAACCCCTCCCCGGAAAGATGATCGCTCCGGGAAATGGATAATGATATTTCAGGGACGGATTGTGATTCCACCTACGATGGTGGACACAATTCGTCCCTTTGCATTGATAAATACAAAGGGGTTGTGATGAAAAAAACACATTTCCTTCTAATGATACTTACATTTCTTATGGCCGAGTTGGGTGCTTCGCCGCTATTCAGGATTACCGACGTTCCCTGGGATGACGGCAAAGCTCTACAACTGAACTGGTCGGTTAGTGCCGACACGGTGTATTTGCAAAAGGCTGATTCCCTGGGAAACTGGGAAATCCTGTTCAGCGGATCCGGAAATGAATACACAGATAGTGATCTCGATCCTGACCGTGAATATAGTTACCGGCTACTTGTTCCCAGGCCTGCCCAGCAAGATACCATCGCATTTATGGCCAAGGCTCAACCCCGGGAACAATGGTTCTACTTGAACAAGCTTTCCTATCTGCTGATCCTGCTGGCTGTATCTCTGGCAGTACTATACTATGTGTATAATGCCAGACGCGGCAAAGATTACTTCATAAGGCGGATAAGCGGTTTGGATAGCATGGACGAGGCCATCGGGCGTGCCACGGAAAAAGGGAAACCCATCCTTTTTGTCCCTGGAATCAGTGATCTGGACGATATTCAAACCATAGCCAGCCTTACCATCCTGAGTCACCTGGCTCACAAAGCTGCTGAATACGATACCGCTTTGATCGTTCCCTGCCGTTTTTCAATGGTGCTTTCAGCTTCCCGGGAAGTAGTAAAGGAAGCCTACTTGAAAGCCGGAAAGCCGGATGCCTATCGTGAAGACAGAATTTTTTACCTTACCGACGACCAATTTGGCTATGTGGCAGGAATAGACGGTATCATGGTGCGTGAGCAACCTGCCGCCAATTTCTTCCTGGGTTCTTTCTATGCCGAGTCGTTAATCCTCGCTGAAACCGGTTTCAGTACCGGTGCCATTCAAACTTCAGGAACTGCCCAGGCCAGTCAGCTGCCTTTCTTTGTAGTTTCCTGTGATCACACCCTGATTGGCGAAGAGCTTTTTGCAGCCTCTGCCTATCTTTCACGAGATCCACAACAACTTGGAAGCCTGAAAGGACATGATTTTGGCAAGCTGTTGGTTATCCTGTTCATCGTCATCGGAGTAATTACCGAAATTGCAGGCTGGCATGGCTTTAAAGCTTTTTTTGAGGGGGCACAGTGAAGCGCAATCTACCTTTGATCCTTGCTTTTCTGACCGGTATCCTGGTTGTAGTTTCGGAGTTCATTCCGCATCGTCCTTTCAGCATGATGATTACCACCTTGCAGGACTGGTTCATGATTATCTCCGGATTTGCCATCCTGCTTGGGCAGATCAGCCTTTTCCAATCAAACCTGGGCAAGATTCAAAACAAAGAAAGCGGCTGGATCTTTTATCTTGCAGGATTGCTAAGTTTTATCCTGATGTTGGTTGTCGGCCTTTTATGGGGAACCCAGGAATACAAGGGAATGGCTGGGCATGGAGTTGCTCTCCAGGCCAAGTTGGGTAGCAAGCCCTTCGATTACCTGTTCGATTATGCATTCATGCCGTTATCAGCTACAATGTTCTCTTTATTAGCCTTCTTTATAGCATCGGCTGCCTATCGTGCCTTCATTATCCGTAGTTTTGAATCAAATCTTCTGATGATTACTGCTGTCATAGTCATTTTGGGAAGAACAAGCTTTGGGGGAATGCTCACCTCCTGGCTGCCCGAAAGCCTCAAATTCTGGCATTTACCAAATCTGAGCGATTTTATTATGGAATTTCCCAATTCTGCTGCCCAACGGGCAATTATGATCAGTGCCGCACTTGGTATTATCGGAAGCAGTCTCAGAATAATCCTGGGAATTGAGCGAAGCTACCTCGGAGGTGACAAATGAGCGCAAACCCTCATTCCCAAACTGAACGCCACATTGTTTTCCTGGTTCTGCTCGTTGCGGTAACACTTCCTTTGATCTTTCCCATCGGCTGGAAAACTGAGGTTTCGGGTTATGCAAAAATGGCCTGGGGATTGATCGACTCCACGCCAGCAGGCAGTGTCGTTGTTTTCTCCTTCGATTATGATCCCTCCACCATGACTGAACTTCAGCCCATGGCGGAAGCTATGCTCTATCATGCCTTTTCCCGCAATCAAAAAGTAATGGCCATGGCTCTTTGGCCGCAGGGCACACAAATGGCTGAACAAGCCTTCGCCAAAGCCCTGGAGAGCTTTCCCGACAAGCAATATGGAGTGGATTATGTGAATATGGGATACAAAGTTGCCGGTATAGTAACTATCCAGAACATGGGTAAAGACATGGCAGGCGTGTTTCCAACTGACCAGAAGGGCACCAAGTACGCCGATATTCCCATGCTGAAAGGGATTACCACTCTAAAGGACATTAGCTACGTTAATTCACTCTCCAGTGGAACACCGGGAATCAAAGAATGGGTCATGGCTGCCCGCGATGCATATGGAACACCCGTTACGGGTGGAACCACCGCGGTTAGTGCCCCAGGATTGTTGCCCTATGTGAACAGCCAAAAGCAGCTTTTTGGCTTACTGGGAGGGTTGAAAGCCGCATCCGAGTATGAAACCCTGATCAATAAAATTGGTAGCGCTACGGTTAAAATGGATGCCCAAAGCGTGGCTCATCTGCTTATCCTGGTATTTATCTTGATTGGCAACATCAAAGCCTGGTTGGCCCGCAGAAGGAGGTCAGCATGAGTTTCGCAGCTACTTTCGGACTGTGGATGGCGGTGTTTTTCACTTTCAGCATTTTCAGTTTCCTATATAAGGACAATCCTTTTTACAAATTCGCCGAACAGGTTTTCGTGGGGATGTCCGCTGCATACTGGCTGGTGTATCTTTTCTACAGTATTATGCTCCCCAACCTGTTCACAAAGCTAATGACTGATTTCAAAGGCAATATTATCCTCCTTATTCCTGCAGCTTTGGGGCTGATGATGCTAATGAGGATTATTCCCAAAACGCAGTGGATCAGCCGTTATCCCATCGCCATCATGATCGGAACTTCAGCTGGGATTAATATGGTTCGCTATGCCAAAAGCGACCTTCTGAGTCAGATCTCTGCCACCATGATCAATCCTTTTACTGCTACCAGTATCAGTGGGATCGTCGGGAATTTTCTTCTGATTATTGGAACCATCTGCGGTGTGTATTTCTTCTATTTCAGCAAAAAGCAGGAAGGAATAAGCGCGGTGCCCTCCAAACTGGGTATCTGGTTTTTGATGATAAGTTTCGGGGCATCCTTCGGTTACACGGTAATGGCACGAATTTCGCTGTTGATCGGACGCCTTGAATTCTTGTTGAAAGACTGGCTTCATATCATTAAATAGGTAAGCGGGTTAACAGGTTA
>CAZNGW010000034.1:0-26820 GCA_964572925.1 uncultured Candidatus Cloacimonas sp.
CGCCGGTAAAGGGATTAACCCCATCCGCCAAACGCTGAATGATCTCAATGGCTCTCTTGGTTTCCATAGTATCCTCCATTATTGTAGAAGTCTGCCTATATGGGTGTAAAAAGAGTAAAAACTATTCGTACTCAATTCTAGTCATTCAATTCAGAAGCGGGTCAGCTTGTGTTTTACTTTCGTAGTGCTGTTGCATAATATCATTCATGTCTATCATGGGCATAATGTAAGCTCCAAAAGGAAAGAATGCAGTAAGAGTTTGCAGATATACCCTTACTTCATTGATCAGACAAGCTACTCCAGTGTTATAAACGTATGCATTGTATTCTGTGCCTTTGCGCTCAAGCTCTTCGGAAAGTTGATATTCCCCTCCCACTTTTAGTGTAAACACGTATCCTGGGACAGATTTCTTTGCATTTCCCTTGATTGTCATCACTACTCGATAGATGTATGGTCCGAGTTTATCATTGAAATATACATCATAATCTATGTCCAGGGGTAGGTCTTTCAGATCAACCTGCTTGGTTTTTTTGTTTACGAGAACCGCTACTGAGGATTCAAGCACGGCAAATTGTGTTTGCTGGATTGGAGATTTTTTGGGATTCATTTGACTGATCTCCTCGCCGAAGCCGCAAAGCCCTGTAACAGATCAGGAATTCTATTCTGGAAATCGCGTGCTATACTATGTATTCCCATATCCAGTGCATCGTCCAAAAGCTCGCGGTCATTTCCTGACTTGTCATTAAGGCGTATTTCCAGCTTCACATCCAAAACTTTCTGCAGTTTTGCCAGAAATAGCATGTTTATACGCTTGTCTCCCCTCAAAACCTGGGTTATATAGGCTGGAGATGTATCCATCAGCCTGGCTAAATCTTTCTTGTTGAGCCCCTTTTCGTCCAGATGGTTTTTTATCTCTATAGCGATTTTCAGGCTAAGCATATCCGCTTCATGCTCTGCTCTTTCATTTTCGGACTCAAAGGCAAAAAGCTTGCTCCAATCCGGTCTATTCTTGGAAGTCATATTCATATTCTCCTAATCTGTCTACCAACTTTCTTAGTTCGTTGCTGAAATCATTGGTTTTCTTGTTTACCAGCTTGATCAGCACAATCCTCTTCTGATGGGGCTTAAAGAACTCCTTGCAATAAATCCGGTAGTTGCCAAGCACGCAAATCTTGATGGCACAAATATCCTTGGATTTAGCTGAGCTTGCTTCGTGTCCATAAAGATCATCATCATATCTGTCGCTTAATGCAAACTCCGCAACCATTCGGAATTTCTTCATTATGGGTTTGGACTGTAAAAACCGGAACAATTCACTCTCGAACTTAGTATCCACATAAAGCAGCACCTCTCTTCCCGTTTTGGATTCATAACTGCTGCTTAGTTCAGGCTGGGGGAGCAGCTTCGCTACTCTCTGGGACAAATTAACCCCTGGCTTAATTTTGTAAAGGCATTTTTTTGATTTTTGTGATTTGATTATCCCCATTCAGCTATTCCTCTGCAGCAGATAGTAGCTGATAAAGGCAGAACAGGCTGCCAGAATAGAATTTGCATCAGAAACGCAAATTGCGTAGGAGATTTGGGCGTTATGCGAGTATTATCTATGCCCTTCTTACTGGTCAGTGCTACTTCATAAATCGAATAACTCATACTGACTCTTATCTTTCTCAATCTTCATGGGCTCGAACACCCAATCAACGTCCAGACTAGCATCTGATAAAGTGAACCCTTTATAGTACCTGCTATTTATCATCCTTGCATGATTCGTGTAGTCCTTTAATAGCAGTTTTCTAATCTGTTCTGCTGCTACATACCTTGCATGAAATTCGGTGTTTTGCATTACACAAGTGCGGAATGATCCGAGAATGACATCTACAAACTGCATAATCTGACTGGTGGGGCAATCCAGGTTGTAATCTTTTTTACAGATAAATTTTAACGATGATCCGTTTGCGAAATTGATGTTCTTTTTTAGTTCAGTCTTAACTCTTTCCCACAAATTGACTTCGTCAAAACTTCGATTAAATGATTCTTCAGAATAATCAACATATATGTTGTCGATAACTGGTGTTTCCTGATTAAACAAGTAATGAAGTGCACCTTTTAACCCCATCCGAAAAGTAGCCTCAACTAGTGTTTGAGGCTCAGAAGTATCAAATAGTTCAGTTGTTTTGCGTAGTATCGCTAACCTAGCCCCAATCTTTGGCGAATGTATCTTCTTCCTTTCCCCATTCCAATCTATCGTTGCATCAATCTTCTGTTGTTGTATTATATATAGTAAGATATCCATAAGCACCCTAACAAAGATAACTCTATTGCTCTCCAGCTTCGCACTTTGTCCTATGTTTTTGTAGTGAATTATGTCATTAAACCGAGAAGCGGAACGCGCCTTTATGATAAGATCATAAACATTTTGTATCTTACTTTGTGGAATAAACAGGAAACAATGCCAATATCCATCTGCTTTGCACTCATCATAGAATACGTCCCATATTATTGAGGAATCGTACTGCTCAGTTACAGGCAAAGAAATCATTAATTGACCACGATTTTAAGGAAGCGTACCAAACTCATAGTAAGGATAGGAACCATTTGAGGGAAAACCAGAATAATAATTATGCACGAAACTGTTGTATTGGGAGCTTAAAACTGCAGGATCATCAATTCCAAAAAGAACCTTAGCTTCATTGAATCTTGCAATTGAACTCATTAAGTGTAACAACTTAACCTCAGCAAAGCTTGTTAATGTTAGGCTTCTCCAATATTCTCCTCTTATTTTATGGATTTCTGCTCTTAAGTAGGAAACCAAACCAAGCACAAAATCAGTTTCCTGAATATCGACAAGCTTGATTTTTTGCTGTCTAGAAAATATCATCTTCTGTAAGACAACTCTGGGCCTAGATTGGCACTTTTTTGCTAAGTTTTCAAGCAAAACAGGGAAAAAGCAAAAATTTATAAAGGGTATTACTATGTGTTCTTGGGTTTGAGAATAATGCGTTGTTAACCAAGCTTGATACTTATGTTCAATAAGGCTTTTCAAGGAGGCATACATTCTTCTTTGTATAAGAGCTGTAGAAAGCTGCAAAATGAATAAGTACATTATGAACCTAACGAGATCTGATCTATGATCTTGTGTAGATAGCTCATTTCTGTACTTAATCTCAATTGACACGATGTACGAAGTAAAGCTCTCAATAAACTGGATTACTTCTTCTTCCGAAATCATATTCCAGTAATAGCCAAAATCAATAGCCAGTTCTTCGAGTGTTTGACTGAGTGTTATTGTATCTTCAATCTTCTTAAGAATTAACTCATCAATTATGTCGGGAGCAAGATTCTCTACTTCGCTTCTCGGGATTTCGAATTGAGCCATATCATTTATGAACTCCTCTCCAAATTCATGCAGAAGTTGCAGATAGTTGGGTTTGCCGTTTACTATTGCTTTATGGAAAACTTTGTACTTTAATGGGGAGCTAAAAATTATCCCTTTATCCTCATTTTCCAGAAATGCAGGAGGAGATCCCAATTCTGGTTTAACTAGTAGCGGCTTATTGTATATGAATCTTAGTAGTTTTTCAAACTCAGCTTCGAATTCTGCTTCATCAGAAAGGTCAATATGAATATTGGACTCAATATAGGTTGGCTTATAGGGATTTCCCCGCTCATCTTTTTCCAGGATAATAGGGATAATCTTACTTTGCATACAATTTTTATAAACTTGAGGAGAGATAATCAGTGTTTCAGCACCCACCCCTTTTTCTCTGTCGTCAGCTTTCTTCTTGTAAGCTTCAGTGCACATTATTAGAACGAGATCCACACTAGGATTGTTTACCGAATCCTCCATAAACTTGTAAACATCATTACCAGGCTTACAATCATACTTGTCGAAAATGACATCTACACCATTCTTAAGCAGTCTTGCAACAATATCCTCGACCTTTTTATCAAAATGATTAGGATCCCAACTGTATGAGATAAAGACCACATAGTTTTTATGTGCGTTCATCTTTCTATATCTCCTTGTTGTATAGAATTAACATTAGAATTACAACTGCTTATGTTATGTTTAAAGATTCCCAAGAGCTTAAAATATTGATCTCAGATTCATCAAGGTTGTATAAATTCATCACTAGGGTGTCGATTTCTCTTTCTACAAGAGATATATAAGTATTGTTAGCCATAGCATCAGTTACTTGCTTTGCTAACTTGGCAATTTTATCACAGAGGGGCTTATTGGTTTCATTGATCTCCGGTATCGGAATTCGCTCTAAATTGTTGCCTTGTAATCCTCTGCTCCATTCTCCAAGTTTAATAATGTAATAGGTGTCCATCATGAATCCGAAGAATGTTGAATTCATAATACCAAGCAAGTAGTGAAGGCTGCCACTAGGCAAGAAAAAGGTGGTTTTATCCGCATAATAACGTTCCGGAACTATCGAAAATCTTGGAAAATTTCTACTACCATGTGTGTAAATCTTCAAAGTTTCCGCCCACACTATCTTCTCTTTCTCAAACTCGTCATAATACGTGCAATCCCTTAGCTCCCACCAGTAATCACCTTTATCATCTCGGTTAAACAAGCCTTTCCCGCGTGTTTGCAGCTTCCCAACCTTCATGAAGTGATGGTATAGTGCAGGATATGATGATTTAAAGAACTCATCGGCAGGAACCTCGCCACGGTTTTCTTCTGTCCATCCGGATGGAATCACAATAATCCACAGCCCAGCCCAATTATAATGATACCTGTGTATATCCCTTCCCCTCAGGATGGGTTTTATCACTTCGGCACTTCTGGTGTCTTCTGCGCAAAGCCTTTCTTTGGTGGCAGTGTCTATAATAAATGCTTCATTACATCCGGTTTTGATGCCATAGTAGATATTCACATCCCAATCTTTCAGAGGTTTCCCTGCTGCTTCAATCTTATTTTTCAGGGCAAGCACCTTATCATCCGCCAGCGTCCAGCCCGTATCCTGCAAAGTATTCTGCAAAAGCGGCTTTCTTTGGTCATAGAGGTAGTTACCCAGCAGGTTTGGATCCAGATCAGAAGGAATGTTTACATAGGAAAGTAGGTGATCTTGGTTAGCTTTGGTTTTGCTGAACAGCAGCACATTGGTATCCACGGTTGCGGATTCAAAAACCTTGTAACCGCCAAAATCCACCAAGTTGCGGATAGTGGTTCTATTTTTCAGGAAGTTTCGCAACTTGGTGCCATATTTGGAACGCAGCCATTTATTGGAGGTAATGTAAGTGGATATTCCCTCTTCGGACAGAAGCTTATAGGCTAATTCATAGAAATAGGTGAAAATGTCGGAAGTGGAATTGAATACCTCGTAACCTGCAGCTTTTATCTTATCCTTGTATGGAATGTCCTCCTGTCTGATGTAAGGTGGATTGGCAATCACCACAGAAAAGCTTTCCACTCCAAACATTACGGTGGAATCGAAGAAAGGAGAGAATTTATTGCCGGCAAAGGGCTCCCACTCGGCTATCATTGTAGCTTTTTCAGTGGGGAAATCAAGGCTGATGAGGTCGCTGGTAAGCTTTTCTCTCAGGGCAGCATCGCGTTTTCTGATCTCTTGCTTTTCCTTGCGGTTGCGGGTGCTGAAAAGTTCATTATGAATAGCCTTGATGTCGGTTTTGTATTTCTCGATTAGCTGATCGGACAGAACCATTTGCCCCCTTAAATCCAGGGAGATCAGTGAATTTGCCGCCACCAGGTTGGTTTCCAGATTGGGCAAGGAGCGAATTCCCTGATTGTAGGTTTTCTCTTTGGGATATTGATCTACCAATAGTGAGATAAAGAACCGCAGTTTGGAGATTTGGATGGCAATGGGCTGAATGTCGCTGCCATAGATGCAACGTTCGATCAGGAAGAGCTTGCGGCTATAGTCAAAATCATAGTCCCGGAAGGTTTCCTCTATGTCTTTGATGCTTGCCTGCAGCTTGGCGATGATCTCCTCTTTAACTTTCTGGTCGGTGATAATCCTTCTGGTATTGTCGATTTCCTTTTGGATATTGGCAATTTGCTGATCTTTCCAGGCTTGGTTTTTGGGGTCGAGCTTGTGCAGGATATATACCATTTTCAGCAGCAAGCCCATCAGGAAAGCCCCTGAACCGCAAGCCGGATCAATGGCTTTCAGGTTATCGATTGTGGCTATCAGTTTTCCGACTTCCTCAGCGCTGAAAAGATGATCTTCATCGCTGTAATAGAGCAGTAGACGCAACCTAAGCTCGCTATCCTCTTTTTCTTCTGTGCTGCCATGTGGCAAAACCTGAATCAGATGAGCGATCAGGGATTCATCCACCATATAGTCCACAATCTCTCTGGGGGTATAGAACGAGCCTGTTTCGTGCCTGGCAGTGCTTTTGGTTTCGGGGTTATAGGCTGCCAGCAGGTTTTCAAATACCCGCCCCAAAAGCTCTGGGTCTAGAGCCACTTCTTCTTCCACAGGGGTATTCTCTGCCACGGTGAACTTGTAGCTATGCAGGATATCGATAAGCCCCCGCACCTTGTAACGCTTGTTCTTGGTTCCGTAGATCTCGTTCAGGTCAACCTCTTCCTCCTTTTCCTTGAAGAAAAGCTGATCAGGGACTTGTAATACATTGTCTTCTCTGTCGCTGAAGCCATCGATGCGGATGTAGCGTGTCTGACCGGATTCCTTATACTCTGTATCGAGGCACTCAAAGAGCCCTCCATTCAGAAAAGGGATATCGCCAAAGTATTTGTCTATTACTTCTTTGGGTTCCCGGAAAAGCTTCTCATAGCGGAACAGGCTATGCACATTGAAATCGGGATTGGTTTTGCCAGTTATTTCATGGCGAAAGCGGCGTGAATCCGGTTTGTCGGCATTCATTTCGGTATTCAGGGTGGCAAAAAAGAGGTTTTGGAGAATGGCTTTGTAATAGGTGGAACCGTTGTAATCCTCATGTTTAAGGATTGCCTTCAGCTTGTTTTCGTCAAAGAGCAACTCAGGGATCAGCCCTTTCTCCTTCATAAACCAGATAAAGATCATCCTGGTTAATAGCCTTATCAGACTGATGGAATTGCGTTTTTCCTTGTCCGCTTCCTCTCCGGAGGGGAATTCCACTTTGGTTATAGCCCAGAAATACCAATTGGATAGCTCTTTGTAGAAGCGTTTATTCAGTTCTTTGATATCCAAGGTTGTCGCCCATGCCTTATGCAAGGAATCGAAGGAATTAAGGCTGTGCTTCGCAGCCAAAACCTCCAGGCTGAGGTCAGAAAGGATTTCAATGTGGGCTCTGTGGGTATTTTCGGTCTTTATGTCTTTGATCAAGGTTACCTTTTCAAGGACGTCCTTTTGGCTGTCCCGCAGATTCTGCCTTCTGGATACCACTGCTATGGTTAGCATCCCGTTGTAGTGGAAAAGGACAATCAAAGGTATGGCATACTGCTTGTTGATCTGACGGGCAATATTGGCAAGCGCGGTTCGGTTGTAGTTTTCTCCCTTTAGTTTGAGCGATGCAAATAGATAGGAATGCAGATTGGATTTTTGGAATTCATCTGCAAACAAACCAGGAATGAGCTCTTGCTGGGCTTGGCGAAAGAAGGCTTTCATTTCAGAATCGGTAATCTGGAATAAGAGAAAGAGGCTTTCCCAATCTGCCGCTTTTGCCTTTTCAGCATTGATCTTGCCTTCGCAAGCAGTGTTGAAATCAGAAAAGCCAAATTGAAAAGTATCTGGCATGCGCTCACTCTCGTATCCCAATGTTTTCCAGAAATTCAAGGATGCAGAATAGGTATCTTGGGTGCCAAAAGCGTTTAGGGCTTGCTGGATGTCCTTTTTCAGCTCTGTCATGCCGTCTTCCTTATTTAATGATCAGCCAGGTGATCAGTTCGAAATTGGTGTCTTTCTTTTTGGCTGGAATGATGGCAGAACGGGAGTTCTGCAATTGCAGGTTCAGCCTTTTACCCAGGGTATTGCCAATATCTGCCATGGCTTTTTTTACCAGTTCGTTGTACTCGTCCATTTTATCCCCATCGTTTGTTTCGCTGTCGAAGAGGTCGCATAGTTCGGCTATGGCTTTATCCTGCTCGGAAGCCAGCAAACGGTAAATCTCCAGGATTTGTTTGGCATAGGAAAAGTGGTAGCGCACCGTGCCATCATTTCTGATATATACCAGAAAATAGGGATGCAGGGGATTCAGCCTTTCGTATTCCTGGCCATCCTCAAAGTGTTTGAAGCAGAAGATCACTCCTGGCCGGATGATGTCCTTCGTATCGGGTAAAACAAGCTGTTTATTCTGCCAAAAAGGATTATGGGGAGATGGGGCTATGGCATATAGTCCCAAAGGCGCATTTCGCAGTTCTTCTTCATTGGCTTTCAGATAATTCATCAGGTCGATGCGAAAATCATCCAGGGAAAAATCGGTAAGGCTGATGCCTTCGTCCATGTCCTCCAGGTCGATCACTTCATCCTGCAAGCGTTTAAGCTGTTTTGAGCGGAACTTAATGTCTGAGGAAACCAGGTCTTCGATGTCTTCTTCGTTAAAGAGGTTTTCTTCGCCGGTTGCGGTAATATCGACCAATGCCATTCTGGCTTCCACCCGGTGTTTTAGAGCGATGTAGTTATCCAGGTCTTTGGTAGGCCAGAAGTTGTGCATCTGGATCTGCCGGTTTGGACTGTTCAAGCGGTCTATGCGGCCAAAACGTTGAATGATGCGAACCGGATTCCAATGGATATCGTAGTTTATCACATAGTCGCAATCCTGCAGGTTTTGACCCTCTGAAATGCAGTCTGTAGCTATCAGAATGTCGATTTCCGGCAGTTTTGCCAGGGTGCCTATCTTTTCACGGTTTTTGGCAATTGGCGCAAAGCAGGTTAGAATGGCATTGAAGTCATTCTGGAATCTGGCAGGCATCTTCAAGGTGGTTTTGCAGTCCCCGCTTCCTCTGACCAGGGCAAAATGCAATTCAGGCAAGTCTTTGAGAAGAGCCTGTAAATTGTTATAGAGATATTCTGCGGTATCGGCAAAGGCAGTGAAGATCACTATTTTTCTATTGTTTCCGTTGATCGGTTTTTGTATTTTGGCCAGAACGATCTGTTTCAAGCGCTGCAATTTTGCGTCTTTTTCAGGGCTGACTGCGTTGGCGGAGAGAAACAAAGACTGAAGCTGATCCTTATCCTTTTTCAAAGCTGCTTTCCACTCATCCAATTTGAGGTGTTTCAGATGGTATTTCAGTTTGGAACCTACGCTGAAATCCTCGTCTTCGCTGGTTTCCGCTTCGGGAATAATGTCCTCAGTATTTAACAGGTCAAGTGCTTCGTCGCTGTTTTTCCTTTCATATTCAGCTATTTTGGTTTCCAGCTTCTCTATCTTGTCCAATGCCCGTTTCAGGGTAAGAGCATAGGAATGGACACTGCTTTCCAGTCTTTTGAGGAAGTTCATCTTCATCATGTCGACCAGAAAGTCCTCCCGCTTGGCCTGAGTGAAGGTTTTTACCTTTTCGCCTTGTTCATACAATGCTTTGAATTCTTCTTTCAGGAAAAAAGAGGGCTTGAATAGTGAGAGCTTGTATTCTTTGATCTCCTTGTTCACCTTGTCGTAGGAATAGAAGCGCTTTTCCAGATCAATGTCCGTGCTTTCCGAAATAGGTTTCAGCCTTTTGGGAAAACTGGTTCTGGCAATATCTGTATAGTAGGTAAGGATGTGTTTGCGGCTGCGAGCTATTGTAAGCTCGTCCAATAGCTTGAAAAGCGAGCTGTCCAGAGTGCTGAAAAGCTCCTTGGTATCGCGCTTTTCGCCCTTGTTGGCTTTTGTCCAATCGGTAAATTGCTTCTGAGCCAGCTTCATGGTATTGGAGATGTTCTCAATTCCCATGCTCTCTGCAAAGGCATTATCCTCGCCTTCGGTAATGTAGTGAATTTGGTTGCGCAAGTCCTTTAGATTTGTATTTACCGGAGTAGCAGACAGCATGAGGACTTTGGTTTTTACGCCGCTTTTTATCACGTTTTCCAGGAGTGATTTTGCCCGGTTCAAAACCAGATCATCTTTGATATATCTTTCTTTTGGATTTCCACGCAGGTTATGTGATTCGTCTATAACCACCAAGTCCCAGGCACCCCAATTGAAAGTGGCAAGATCAATCCCATCGCCGTCGGAAATGCCAGAACTACGTGAAAGGTCTGTATGAAAGGCTACTGTATAGCCAAATCTGTCTTTGCCAAAGGGATTCAGGACATTGCCTTTGTGGGCTTGGTAAACCGTCCAATTGTCTTTCAGCTTCTTGGGGCAAAGCACTAACACCCGGTATTGCAATATCTCGTAATATTTTATGATAGCCAGGGCTTCATAGGTTTTTCCCAAGCCTACACTGTCGGCAATAATGCAGCCTTGATGCCGGTCAAGCTTGTTGATTGCGCCTTTTACGGCATCTTTCTGGAAGGCAAAGAGAGTATTCCAGATTTCGGTATCAAAGAACTGCTTGCCTTCTTTAAGCAGCTCTTTATCTGCCTGCTCGGCAAGAAACTTGGCGAAAATATGGTATAGCGTTTTATAATAGATGAACTGGGGTGAATTATCTGCGTACAGCTTGGAAAGGTATTTCAATACCTCGCTCTTTACGTCTTCCACAAGTCCGGTATCATCATTCCAAAGCTCATCAAACCAGTTTATCAGGTCTGCCTGATCGCGGGTGTCGGTAATTATGGTATTAAGTTCAATATTGGGGCTATTCCCAAAGCCAAGGCCATTCACTGTAAAGTTTGAACTACCCAGAATGGCTTTTTCAATGCCGTTGGCAGCCCTGCAATGATACATCTTACCATGCAGGAAATGAGGTTTTACCATGCTCTTGATGTCGCACCTGGCTTGTATCCAATCTGCACATTCTTTTGCTACCCTACGTTGGGTTAAACGGTTTTCCATCGGGATCACCAGTTTGTCATCCTCGATCTGAAACTGCTTCTTGTCTGATTTCTGCGGATCGATCTGGCTGATGAAACGGGGTTCGCCAAATAGGAAACGCAGACGCTCGATTTTATCCAGCTTGTTCTTTAGCTGAAAATAGGCATAGATAGTAAAATATGCCGATACAAAGGAGAGCGAACTACCCTCTCCGATACTCTCACTGATAAAACTTCCGACAGTTCCTCTTTTCTGGTTGTCCCGCAGGGAACTGAATCCACTTTTCACCATTGTGCAAGCCTCATTTCCAGATTTGGCTGAGCTGATTAAATGCCAAAGTCAAAAAACAATATTTGCATATTTCTGTCAAGTGAATGTGTTAAATAGAAAACCGGCGGATCAGCATCCACCGCTACAACAGGATTGGCATCCTATACTACGATTTGCTTTGCTGGAGGGAATTTATCCTGCCATGTGCAGATAAGGACCACTGAGATCATCCAAGCGGATGAATTTTGCCCGTTCGGATTTATCTCCATTGCGAATCCCACTTGCCTTTAGCTGTTCCTTTACCCGCAGCACAAAGTCCTCATCCGATACCTCTGTTTGGTGAAATTCATCCACAGGCAGAATGTCCAAACTCTGCAAGGTCTCTACTGTGAAAGGTCCGCTAACCCGGAAACGCTTTTTATCCTCCAAAGGCTGGTCATAAAGCGTTTCCTCTTCTGGAGGTTCATCATTTGCCAGTGACTTCAGCGTGATATGAGGAACGGTTTTATATTTGAAGCCATGGCGAATATCCTCAGCCTGATCATCATGAAGCTGATAAAAGGGATAATTGGCAGTCATCAAGCGGGTTTTTGCCACATTCAAAGCGATCCTGCTGGTATCAATGGTTATCCAACGCCTGCCCCATTGCTCTGCAACATAGGCAGTGGTTCCACTTCCACAAGTGGGATCGAGGACAAGATCACCTGGGTCAGTGGACATTAACACACAACGTTGTATTATCTTAGCATTTGTTTGTACAACATAATATTTACTGCCTACACCACTACTAAGATCACCCCATACATTATTAATCTCGTAAACAGGAAAATCATCGTGATACCTCACATAGTTAAGCGAATTTCCAGAAGCTACAATCCTATTTTTTGAAATGAGCCGTTTTATGCCCTCATAGTTAGTTTTCCAAAACAAATGCTTTGGCTTGTATATCTGTCCTTCAAACTCAATATCAAATTGAATACTATTGGACCCACTCTGTGATCTAATATCGCTAATTCGATAGTACTTATATCCATTCTTAGAATAATCATTATGATTCTCAATTTCATCTTTTGTTGCTCTGCGTCTTAAACCTTCAGGTGTTTCTATAAATTTGTAAGCTTCTCCTCCCGATTCACCTACAACCTTATCAAGGTACAATTGACGATACTTTAAACTGGTCCGATCTTTAGAATACCAAACAATGTAATCTGCCACACAGTCAAGATAAGCCTCTCCTAACCCAGAAGTTTTTGAAACAGTTATCGTGGATATAAAATTCTCACTTCCAAACACCTCATCCATCAGGCATCGAACCAGATGCACATTCTCATCACTTATCTGCACAAAGCAGGATCCGGAATCTGTTAGCAATTCCTTTGCCACTATCAGTCTATCCCGCAGATAGCTAAGGTAGCTATGGATACCCAGTTCCCAGGTGTCGCGATAGGCTTTTATCTGTTCCGCTTCTCCGCTGAGATGTTCATCCTTGCCGTCCTTCACCGCTTTGTCATTCAGCTTGATCTGCCAATTGCTGCCATATTTGATGCCATAAGGGGGATCGATATAGATCATCTGCACCTGTCCTGCCAAGCCTTCGCGTTCCAAAAGGGAATTCATCACCAGAAGCGAATCTCCCAGGATCAATCGGTTTGACCAATTGTCATGATGTTTATAATAAGCGGGTATCTTGTCCTCTTCATACATCTGCAATCCATTGCCAAAGAGGTCGAAGATTTCATCCTGATCTGGTTTTTGGTAGCGGTAAAGCGAATCTATCAGAGTTTTTGGGGCAATATGCTCATGGCGATACAGGGAGCGGATGTCAATAGCCAGGGTAGATTCATCATCATCTTTTCCATATTTGCCCAGCCAGTAAAGCTCTGGGTCCTGTCCACGACTCACCACAGGATTCTTTGGATAGCTGCTGTGCTGCTTGTCCCGCACCACGGGGTTGTTGATTTCCGTTCCCGCTGCTTCGTTGGAAGGGATCAGAACCCGTTTATCTTTATGCCTGATATCTGATATGGACATTTATCTCTCCTGTTTGTTTTTATCCTGGCGGAATCCGATTTCTTTATCTTTGGGCTTTCTGAGAGGATCGAGCAATAGCCTGAGCGCATCGAACACCGCTTTAAACTGGGTATCGTATTTTGCTTCGAGCTTGTTCAATTTATCTGCCAGTTCTTGATTGGTTTCGATCATGTGCCTGATCTTAACGAAGGTTCGCATTATGGCAATATTTACCTGGATGGCTCTTTCGCTGTTCAATACTCCAGAGAGCATTGCAACTCCCTGTTCGGAGAAGGCGAAAGGAAGGTAGCGGGTTCCACCATGTGCTTGGGATATGCCTGATTCATTGTTTGAGGTGCCAATTTGGCTCCTCAAGTTTTCGAACTCGTCTTTGGTTAGTTCAAACATAAAGTCATTGGGGAAACGCGTGATATTTCTGCGAACAGCTCTTTTCAACATCTTCGTTTCCACACCGTATAGACTGGCGAGGTCGTAATCCAGCATAACTCTGTGCCCCCTGATAAAATATATACAGTGAACAAGATTGGCAGGGGAAATCTCTTGAGTACTCATTATTTTGTTTCCTCCAAGGTGTTTATCTTATCTCGCAACACATTCTTGATATCCCTGATCTCATCTGCTATCTCCAGATATTCCCAGGGTAGGTTTATCTCCGGATATTTGTGCCGGATGGAATTTACTGCTGGAAGCCAACGCATCCTGGTATACCAGCCTTTGATGGCTTTATCTTCTTTGTTGAAGCCGGTGATCTCGATGATGAGATTTACTTCTTTTCCGCCTGGAGTTTTTATTCTGGCAATAAAGTCAGGATAAAACAAACGTTCATCTTTTCCATCCTTCACATAGGGAATGCTGAAACCCAGGAAGGCGTTTTTTACATAACATACTATTTCTTTCATCTCTTCCAAAGCTTTTGCAGCAAGCTGTTCCCAGGAATCCGTATCGGCAACCACATAATTCACATGACTTTTCCTGGTTGGATAAACCTCGCGGGTGGTAATTCCATTCACATATCGTGAAGCCCCTATTGGCTGATAGGGATTGAGCAAAGGGGTGATATTCTCATTTTGGGAATTAGTAGCCACAATGCCTCTTTGAATCTGCTGGCAGATCTTTCCGGAATCATAATGGAACAGCATGTTTATAAAGGCATCACCAATCAACAGAACATTGGTATCCAGCCATTGACGCACGATCTGCAGAATTTGGGGAAAATACTGGAATTTCCTGTTTTCTTTGTAGTCTCGGTATTGGTGAGCCATATAGTTCTTGGCGATGGTATATTCCAGCTCCTGGCGCCGTTTTTCTTTTAACTGCTGAAGGCTAAGCAGTCTTATTTCAGGTGAGAAAGGATTTCCCAATTGGGTTTCGGTAGGGTATTTTGAGTTATCAACGATAAACTTCTCTACTTGACTGAAGTCAGCCTTTAGCACATCGTTTTCAATCTCTATGCGATAACCCGATACATGAGGAAAGCAAATCTCCATATCTGTTCGATCTTGCAGGGCAAAGATTCGATGGTAGTCAGGTCTTTCACTGGGCGGTTGAGACTTTCCTCCCGGCATGAAATTGAAAGGAACCCCAATCACACTTGCAAATTCAGGTGAAAGCTTTCCAACGTTCTTCTTACCTGGTGGAATTACGTCGTAGGAAATTCGCCTGAGGGCTCTACCAACCACTTGCTCACATAGCAACTGCGAACCAAAGGCACGAATTCCCATGATGTGGGTAACTGTATTGGCATCCCAGCCTTCGGTAAGCATGGAAACGGAGACAACGCATCGGATATGCGAACCCAGAGTTCCGGGTTTGCCCACGGTATTCACAACCTCTCTCAAGAGATCAGATTCAGAGATATTTTCAACTGATTTATCAGGATGCAGGAATTTATACTCACGCTTGAATTGCTCAATTTCAGGAGCAAACTCCTTCAAAAAATCTTCGTTTATCTGGTCGCCTTCGTCCAGGGCAGTGGAGTCTATTAATAATGTTGGCGGTTTGGACAGAGGAAATCTGTTTTGTTTATCGTAGTTGCTGAGCAAGTCAAACTGACCAGGTATAACGGTACCGTCTGGACGTTTGTAGCCTGCTATATAACGGAAAACCTCAGAAGACACGCTGGTATTGTTGCATACGATAATAAAAACGGGAGTGGCATCTACCAAAGATGTTTCATAGTCTTTGGTAAAACGCTCGTATTCTTTTTTATAGTTGGCATAAAACTGCTCAAGGGCGTTCTTGACAAGGGTAGGAAGCTGGGGATCTTCAGAAAGCTGTTGTTTTCCTTTTCCTTTCTTAGGAAGTTCATCTTTCACATGTTCAAAGATATTTTTTAGCTTGGCTTCATTCAAATCCTGGGTATCATCGCCTTCGGGCATAAAGGGAATCTTTACCAAACCGGATTCCATGGCTTCGATCAGTCCAAAGTCACTTACCACCCAGGGAAAGAGAGTATAGGCTTCGTATCCCGATCCCTTCAGATAATAAGGTGTAGCGCTGAGGTCATAAACAGCAGTTAACTTATACCTTTGGGAGATTTCCATGATGCCATTGAACCATACTGCTGCCCTGGCATTTTCCTGTTTTATCTCTGAATCACCCTTTTTCTCCTTTGGGTAATAACAGTGATGCCCTTCATCATTGATTATCAACAACCTGGAATCCCGCTTGAACCTGCCCAACACCCTACGCAAAACTAGATTGAAGTCTTCCCGGTCGTCATTCTTTTCGCCATTATTGTTCAGTTTGCCATCCAAAGGTGATTTCTTGTTTCCAGAGAAAACCTTTCTCTCCAAGGAGTGACGATTGGTTATTACGATCTTGCTATTCAGGTTTGGTATTTGGGCTTCATATGAAGGGGGAATCAGATCCATCTTGTGATAATAATCTTGCTGGTTATATTTACTCGTTACATCAATCCTTAATACGGATAATCGGTCTTTGATTGTAATGCCCGGAGCAAGGACAAGAAAATAATCGGAAAAACGGGTATCATTCCTGTATTCCTGACGATTTAGATAATGATACAATATTTGCATCGCCATAACAACGGTTTTTCCACCTCCAGTGGCAATTTTAAAGGCGATGCGGGGAAGGTTATATTTCCTTTCTAACTCGTTGATGCTTTGGTTAGCCTCTAACCGGTTCAGGATGAATTGCCCATTATTTGAGCGTGAGGCAATTTCATTCAGCCAAATTGTGGTTTCAATGGCTTCACGTTGAGCAAAGAACAGCTTTCTGGACCTTATGGGATTATTGAACCAATAGTTCAATAACTCCCTGGTGATCCGTGTGGCATCTTTGTATTCAAGTTCTCTCCAGTTTATTACCTCCTTCCTTATCCGATTGATCAGATGATCCTGAATAGGAGGTGGTGCTGATATGGGAAGAGATAATTGCTCTCCCTTCTTAATAGGTATGGGAGAAATCTGAGGATCAAAAAGCCTTCGTCCATTGTTGATAATCTGATAATTCAATGTGCCATCCAAACCGGTTTGGTAATGGCGAGATGGCTCATCATAAGGATTATTCAGGATTGGATTAAAATTTTCATCCATGTAGTACCTTCATTTTGGAAATTCACTTCTAACCAATTCTCCTGCTATCCTGCTGCTTTCGCACTGCTAATAGCAAAAAGTGGACACACCCAGACCACTACAAGTTTTGTGTTCATATCAAAACCTCGTCCCAGTAGAATCATGGCAAACCAATTGGACTAAATTGCCAAGTAGTTCTTCACGAAAAACATCTTTATTGGTTTTGGATATTAAGTCAAGTGATATTATTGGGTATGCTGTAATTTGACTGCTTCATGCTCTCTGTTTCTCTGTGTTTCAATACAAAAATCGGCGGATCAGAATCCGCCGCTACAACAGGATTGGCATCCTATACTACGATTTGCTTTGCTGGAGGGAATTCATCCTGCCAGAGGCAGGATTTGCCCTTCCTGCGAGACGCAGGAATTCCACATGCAGGAATTCCTTGCAAGTACGTTTATTCGCGCTCTGCCAGTCGTCTGGAAAGCACAGCCAGGGATGCGAACATGTCCACATATTCCACAATGATGTTTGGTGGAACGATGATCTTTTGGGGGGTAAAATTCCAGATCGCCCTGATACCGCTATGCACCATGATGTCCGCAATCAGTTGTGCCGATTCAGGTGGAACTGTGATAATGCCGATCTGGACACAGTCCCTGATGGCCATGGCGGTAAAGTCCAAAGCGGAAAAAACCGGCACCCCATGCACCACGCTTCCGATCAAATCGGGATTATTGTCGAATCCCGCCACGATGGAAAGTCCTTTCTGGTTAAATTCCTGATACCCCAAAAGGGCTGAGCCAAGATGCCCCACTCCTACCAGAAAACTGGCAGATGTATCGTTCCAGTTCAGAAGTTTTTCGATTGCCGCAGATAGTTCACTGACCCGATAGCCGGTTTTGGGGTTGCTGTTCACATTGGCAAAGGAAAGGTCTTTGCGCACCAAAGTGGGATGCACATCGGCAAACACCGAGATTTTGGTGGAGCTAACCTCTTTCAGGCCGGCACGTTTCAGTTGGCGTAATACTTCCAGATATTGGGGCAGACGTTTCAAGGTGCTGGTAGGGATCTTGATCATGGGTTTACTCCACTGGGAAAAGCTCAATGAAACTATTCATATGTAGTGATGAAAGCAGGGTTCCTGCCAGGATCACGATCACCAGGATTAGTTTGAAATAATCCTGGGTTTTCAGCATGCAGATCAGCTCGTGATTTTGGCTAAGGTAGGCAGAAGCAGCGTAGAATTCTTCCCCAATCAGCGTGTAGTCGCAGGTTGTGATGAAGAAAGGCACCTGGGTGGTGCTGTCTGTTCCGGCGATTTGGATCGAGCCTGCCTGATTTCCGGTTTCGGTGAGTAGCAGTGCTTCGGCATTGAAGGTTCCCATATAGAAAACCGTGGCAACCCGGTCGCGCACTGTGATGCCGTTAACGCCGGCACAGAATGGAAACTGGTCGTAGGATATGAAGAAAATATCGTTCTGGTTATAGGCATCCGGACGTCCCACTTCGTTGTAGGAGGTTTGAACGAGCTCTTGCGCCATGGGCAGAACCAGATAATCGCAATGGGGTGAAATTAGCCGGATATCAAACTCAGCGGCTTTTTTGGCCACTTGAGCCAGAATCATCATGGAAGCAACGGTGCTTGGATCACCCAAGGTTCCCCAACCCGGAACGAACATGATCGGACGCCCCATTTCAGTAGCGCGTCCCACGGCATTATCAATTTCCTGCAAACCGGCAATGGGTCGAATATAGGCTTCCCTGCGCCGGAAAACAAAGATGGTGTAGATCAGGATCAGGGTCATGAGGATGGTGGCAACCAGAGTAGTGTATTGAGTGTTGTCGAACCAGTCGCTGACCGGGGTAAAGGTGCTGTTGCCGTTTTTATCCTTGTAAAGATCCGACATTACCATAGCGCCCTTGCCGTCGGTTTTCAAAAGGCGATAGCTATAGCTGCGGGTATTTTGGTAGCGGGTTTTGAGCAGGGTTTTCAGCCATTGTTTGTTGTTTTTGGCATTGGCAGCCTTTTTGTAAGTGGGATTTTTGGTAATATAGTCCAGCTCTCCCTGCAATTGACTGATCATTGCAGAAAGCGAATCGGGAATCTGTCCAGCAGGAAACTGGTTTTGCCTGGCTTGCAGGTCTTTTAGCTCGGTTTGTTGTTTTTTAAGCTTATTGGCAAAGACATCTTTGAACAGCGGAACGGTAAAGCGTGAACCGGTTTTCTCATCAACGTCAATGGTGATCTGCGGATCAAGGGTTAGGCGCTTGCTTTTGGCATCGTAGCCCAGGATATTTTGATAGAGGATGTCTTCGTAGGGAACGCTATGTTCGTAGGCGCGGGTGATGCCGTTGGTGCGGTTGCCGAAGAGGAAATCGGGATCAAAGTGGTTTTTGGTAAGCACTTCGTAAAACTGCTTGCTGATCGGCTCGCCGCGATAGAATATCTCTTTGCCTTTGAAAAGCTTGTTATTGTCGTCATACACTACGTGCTGTTCTGTGTAGTAGGTATCGAAATTGGAATTCCCCTTGGTTTCCAAAGCGATCCTAAGGTCAAATTCTTTCAGGCTGTTATACTTGTCCGGCAACTTGATTTTGATCACTTTATCCAGGAAGTGTTCCGTGGCCTGGGTGATAATCCTGCCGTCTTTGGCCTTCAAGGTAAACAGCAGTTTTTCCACCTTGAAATGCTTGTTTTCGGCCAGTTCATAGTTCAGCCGGATCGTTTTTTTGGTGTTGTTGGTAAAGGAAGCGCTGGCCAGATAGGCGATTGGCCTGCCGATGGAAACCACCAGGTTATCGCCTTTGTCGTTTTGTTTGTCTTCGATGGTAAATTCAGGTTTGATGGGTAAGGCAGCGGAGTTGATGATTCGATGCTGTTTGGCAGGAGTGGCAGCCCTTAAACCCTGGTAATCGCTGTAGGCAAGAACGGTTGTCCAGTTTTCGGGATCTGACGGCAGGGTGATGTTATCGGCTTTGGTATCCACTATTTGGTAGTGAGTAACCGGATTGTTCAGATTGGGCATTTCGAAAAGCCGCATGCTGCTGTTTTCCCAATTGACCGGTAAGGTGCCATTCTGAGAGACAAGGCTTTTGGGTGCAAGCCAGCCTTCCCAAACGGCAATATCGGGACTCGCAACTGGCGGAGTCCATTCGAAATTTACTACTCCTTTGTCGCGCACCAGAGTGCTGTAAAGAAAGGCATTGGTGTCAGGTTCGTTATCTATGGGGATTACTTTCTGAATATCGGCATGGGGCAGGAATTTACCCTTTTCGTTGATCGGCACTACCGTGTAATAATAACTTTGTCCGGCAATGGGAAAGGCCAGAATATATTCAAAATGGTGCAGTTTCAGCCCGGCCAGGATTTCCTCGCCCTTTTTGATCTCTTTTGATTTGAAATAGAGTTTGTTGTTCTTAACTGCTGCCAGCAGGTTATAACGCCCGATTAAGCTTCCCAGCAGTTTGGCATCCAAGGGAAACCGACGATATAGAGGGCTTTTGGCATCCTGCTGTTTTTCTTTTTTCAAAGAAGCCGGAGAGGTTTCAAATTCAATGATCGGCTGATCACCGCGATCATAGAAAAATAGCTCAGGAGCCATCACGCCCAGCTTGGGATCCACCTCTACGCTGTTGATCATAAACAGGGAATCGGGGCTAACCCCGCGATAAATGTTGTAGCTGATGATACGGTGTGATTTGTGCAAGGGTTTCCATTTCAGCACCACTCCCCCACCATCGTCAAAGGGCATGTCGGTAGCGGAGAATTCGGTTATTTTCCCTTTCAGGGCTTCCGGTTTGGCTTGGTCTCCGGAAAACAGGGCTATTCCAATCAGCATCAGCAGGCCGGCGATCAACAGGACTTTCTTCATAGGTCTTTCCTTGGGCGTAAATTGGTAAAAAAAGGTTCTATAGATAGTTGGCACCGCCTGAAACCATCTTCGAAAAAAAAGCTTCAGGTCGGTGCCGGGTATAATACTATTTCATCAGGCCGAGAACATCGCTCACCAGGAACTGGATACGGCCTATCAATAAAGAGATACGAGCCATCACGGTAAGCCCGAAGGAAGCTCCGAAACCGATCATCATATACCATTTGCCGATGCCGACGAATTTGCCGTAGACTCCTGTATGAGCCTTGGAGAAGAAGAAATACAGCAACACGGCTATGGTGCCAAGCAAGATCAGGAAAAGGTTAAGGGTTTCGATCGGAACCATGGCCTGACGGGCTTGCACCAAAATACCTGCATGGATACCAGCTGGAACGCCCATACCTACGCCCATCATGGAAAAAGCGATCGGATAACGGGACAGCCAACCCAGTTTACGTGAGAAACGGAACAGGTAAAGCATACCAAGAATGGCAGGCAGGATAAGAGCCCAGGTGTGTTTCAGCACGATGGGCTGCCACACATAGGGCACAAACAAACGTTCGTAGCTAACCACAAGGCTGTATCCCAGGGAAACACCCACTAAAAGCTGTTCGGCCATCTGATAGAAAGGATTGTCCTTGTAAAGGAAGGAGAAGATGCACAGGGTGAAAAAAGCACCCACCAGATTACTCATCATTTCGTATGACATGTTTGTTTCCTCCCAGTTATTTCTTGGCCATCTTGGCTTTTTGGATAAAGTAGCCGATATTGCCCAACAGGATGAAGACGATGATCATGATATGGGCAACGGATTGGGCGTTCATGCCAATGCGGGCTACCTTGAATTTATAGGTGATATTGTGGGTCAGGCGATTTATTTCTGAATAGGCCATTTCGCCCATTTTATCCCGTAATTGGGGAGTTATCTTGGTTACATCAACTACCACTTTACCGTTCTCCTCTGTTTTCAGTTCGTTGAAGATCGGAGTTTGAACGGGATATTTGGCGATAAATGCGTTATACTCCTCTGGGGTGAATTCCGCTTTGGTTTGCGTGGTGATATTGATCAGTTTTTTGGTGCTTTCGTCGTTCAGGATCTCACGGCCAAAGGGACGTCCAGGCAGCAGCTTGTTTCCTTCGGCATCGGTTTTTATGCTATAATCGCGGCCTGGTTCACGGTAGGCGGCAAAAACATCAACCAGCTTTTCATATTCAGCAGCTCCCTTGAGTCCGGAAAGCATTCCGATCAACTGACCGGATTGCAGGTAGGGATATTCGTCGGCAGCCATCACGGCGGTAACGCCTATGGCTACGTTCAAGCCGAATTTGGGACGAGCATAATACATCCAGTAATAACCCGCTACGCTGCCGGAGAATTCCACGGCCAGGTTCATTTCATTGTAGTTGTTTATCCCCTTCATGATGGGCAGGCTTTCCAGTTTACGGCCTTCAGCGTCGGTATTCATGGTGGTGGCGATATTGTCGCCCATCCCCAGAACCATGGCCATTTGCTGAGGTTTGTAGCCAAAGTTGCAATAGTCCACTCCGCTTTTGATGTCCGGGAATTCTTCTTTCACGCTGTTCAGGGCATAGTCGATCAGGGGTGCGGTAGAAGTAAACCATCCTACGGTGAAAACCTTGATGTTGCGTTCAAAGCAATGTCTCAGGATCGCCACTTCCATGGGATAAAGTTCCGGCATGGTGGCTGCATCGTGATAGAAACTGAGCAAAACGGCTCGGTCTTCGCGTCCGGCAAAGGAATCTATCATCTGATAGAGGTTTTCAGTGGGTGGAGAAGTTACGTTATCGGAATTGTAGGGAATCATCAGCGGGATGATAATGGCCAGCGCCACCACGATATAGATATAGCGTCGATCGAGTTGCTGGAGTCGTTCAAAGATATTCATGCTCATTCTCCTTTATCAATCACCGCCGCCCAAATAGGAGCGTTCGATTCCCAGTAGTATTTTAAGAGAAGTTGCCACACCGCCCAAGCCGACGCCGATGGCGATACCACGTTTGGAAGCCAGGTTTGGCACATCCAGGATCCATTGAGAAATGATGGGCAGGTTTTTGTAGAGCTTTACGCCCAAAGGAACCTGCGCCAGCATCACCACGATGGCAGCCAGCAGCAGCACGGTGGCTTCCACAGATCGCGCCCGGAATGCTTTGTAGGCTGCTGAGGCCATATAAAAAGCCAGCAGTGAGAACATGGTGGAACTCATCGGCATCTGTACGTTCTGGAAGATCCACATCATCAGTCCGCCATTCTGCGAACCGCCAATGAATCCAGCCAGGGAGGTGATGATGAAGCCGGCATAGAAGAAGTAACTGTATTGCCATTTTGGAGCACGCCGTTTGATCTTGGCATTGTGCATCATGGAAAGGCTGATTACCCCCAAAAGCGCCGCAAAGGGGATGGAGGCATACACCCAGGGCAGGTAGAATTTGTTGTAGAAATCATCCTGAAGTATCTTGTGGGGGCTGAAGGCATAGGCCACAAAGATGATACCGCCCAGGATCACGATCATTAATGGGATGGTCTTTTTCATTGATTACCTCGGTCTATTTTAGGGGTAGAAGGTCATTTAGAATTGTGACCTGGAAGCTGGAAAGCAGGCTGCCGATCAGCACAAGCACCACGATCACCAGCTTGAAATAATCCTGAGCTTTCAGGGTTCCCAACTGCATGGGTTGACGGCTTAGATAGGCTGAGGCGGCATAAAATTCTTCGCCGATCAGCGTATAGTCGCAGGTGGTGATGAAGAAAGGTATCTGGGTACTGGAATCCGTTCCGGCGATCTGGACTGAGCCGATGGCATTTCCGGTTTCGGTCATCAACAAGGCTTCGGCAGCAAAGGTTCCCAGGAAGAAATTGGTGGCAGCGCGTTCACGGATCATGATTCCATTCACACCGGCTACATAGGCAAATTGCTGGTCAGTCAGGAAGAATACGCTGTTTTTGTCGAAGCTGTCGGGACGGCCTACTGCATAGTGGGATTCTCGCACGATCTCTTGTACCACAGGCATTGTGATATAGTTATAAACCGGCACAATCAGCTTGGTGTCGTATTCTGCAGCTTTGCGAGCTACCAGGCCCAAAATACCCATGGAGGCTATGGTGGCTACATCGCTAAGATAGGCAGAGCCCATCATATACATGATCGGGCGTCCCATTTCAGTGGCACGGCCCACGGCATTATCGATTTCAGCGAGGCCGGCAATGGGACGGATGTAGAGGTCTTTGCCACGTCTGGCCAGGGTAACCAGGACCACAACCGACAGGCAGAAAAGGATCATGGCGATCAGGGTGACCACCTTGGTGCTGTAGAACCATTCTGAAACTGGCTTGGTGTATTCGATCTCATCACCTTTTTTGATCAACTCAGCTTCGTTGAACAAGCCTTTGCGGTCAGTGCGGACCACCTGATAGCTATTATAGCGGCCATAATCTTCTCTGATCCTGGCTATCTGATGCATACGGGAGCGACGTCCAGAGATGGCATTCACTTTTTTCAGCTCGGGATTGTCGCGATAGGCGGAAAGCTGTTTCTGCACCCTTTCGATGTTCTTTTCCAGGCCGGCAAGCATGGCTGGATCGGGCACTGAGGCCTTTTGGGCGTTCAGTTCAGAGAGCTGTTTCTGCAGTTCTTCCACCTTGGCTTTGGCCTGTTTTTTACCTATCTCAGGGAAGATGCTGGTTTCAATGCGCGTTTCATTTTTCTGGTCGTAGGTAAGGTCAATATCGGCAGGCATCAGGGCCAGCGGAGTCTTTACATCTCCAGCTTTCAGTTTGCGGGCGCTGCGTTCTCCATTCAGGAGAGTGATCAGGGAATCACCTTTGGCGAATCGGAAACCGAGCACGGGTTTTTGAACCATGCTGGCATAGGGAACGGAGACATCCAGATTGTTGTCATAAGATGTATTGCGCTTCACCAGGGTAAGATTCGGAGAAGAAACCCCCTTTTTATAAACCACATTGCTTATCCCTGAAACGTCCAGGCCATTACGGTAAAGTGCTTTTCCCGGCATGATGGCCAGCATTTTGGGATCGTATTTCAGATCTTGTTCCAGAACGTAATTGGCAGGGATTTTGGGAGTTCCTTCCATGGTGATCTTCACCCGGAAGCCCTTTTTGGGATCATAGCCTGCTGGAACTTTCAAAATAACCGAATTATCCTGATAAAATTCCTTCAACTTGGTAAAGCTCTTGGTTTCACCTGCTTTAAAGAACTCAAACCAGATATATTTCACTTTTTGAGTTTCGGTTTTATTAAGCTGATAGTTCACCCTCAACTTGGTGGCTTTGGCATCTATCGCCGAGGTTTTTACCACGAAGCAAATCGGATTGTCCCAAACCACGGTAAGCCTGTCACCTTTGTCATCCGGCTTTTCCTCGGTGCGGAAAGCGGCTTTGGGAGGCAAATCGGTCGTTTGCTTAATCCGGGGAGCGGAAAGGGACGAAAAACTACTGAAACCATCGGCATCCATTAGTTCCAGGGTATAGCGGGAATTGGCGAAAACCTCACTGGGTGCGCTTTCAGGAAGGCTGAAACTGGTGTAGTTCTTCATTTGGCCATAGCCAACCCCACCCTGGGCTATTGGCATTGTTTTACCCTGCAGCATGGCAGGATCACGACGCAACAAATTCCATACCGTATCCGGCATCGCAGGAACCTGATGGATGCGGTATTGGACTATATCGTCCTTGTAAAGAGGAAGATCCCATTCGAACTGCATAGTCCGGCTGTCTTCCAATAGAACGCTGTAAAAGGCCAGTGCCGGATCGGGAGGATTGGGGACAGGGGTTCCCACGGTTATGGGAGCATGCTTTTGGAATATGTTTCTTTCGTTTACGGCTACCACGCTATAGTAGTACTTTTCCCCGGGTTTCAAGAAGCAGAGCACCGTTTGCTTGTTATCCACCAAACCTGCATAAGTATCTCCTTCTTCGGGAATCTTACCATCGGGACCTGGAGTGGTGGGTTTGTCCATGGTAACCTGCTTGGTGGTATGATAGAAACGGGCTTTATCCATCATCGAGAGCAACGAGAATTTATCGGACATCTCTGCCAGAATGGGTATATTGCGAGGCATCTTACGGTAGAGAGGACTCTTGGCGTCCTGCTGTTTCTCATGTTTTAGCTTACGGGGTGAGCCAATATCAATGAACTCGCTGCCTGAATTGTCATAATAGAACATCCGGTCTGAAGCCACGCCGGTTTTAACATTCACAGGGATGGCATCCAAAAAGAACAGCTTGTCGGGAGTTACACCTCGATAAACTCTATATTCTATGATGCGTTTATCCCGTTCCAGGGGTTTCCAGGAGATCAGCAGTCCACTACCATCATCGGCAGGAACGTCTTCAACTTTGAAATCCTTTACCACATATTGGTCGGTGTCTTCCTGCCTGTTTGCGATTATCAAAGTGGTAATCACCACAAAGACAAAGAGCAGGAGAAAGACCAGGCGACGTTTGTCCAACCTCATACGCTTGTTTCTCCTCTATTCATGTAATAATCTTGGATTTATCCATATCTATCCATGCCCTTAAAATGTGCCATTTGTGTCAATCTCTTTTTTTTTACCGATCGTGTGCCTTTGTCCAGGAAAGTAATCAGACAGCCGAAAGTGAGCTCGATAGCCATGCACAGACAACTGCCATTATCCTTTCTACCCGGACTACCGGTAAGGCCTTCCTTCCGGATAAGCACATACCACTATGACCTTTGCTTGCCTTCTTCATCCTTTTAAGCCACGCCTGTCTCACCCGTATGCCACCCGAATGCCACCCGGATCACGTTACGGAGGCTTACGGGAGGGATTGGGCTGGAAGATGAGTGGGAGGCTGGTTTCGAGAGAGGGCGAATGATGGGGTGGAGATGAATTGCCTTGGAAACAAGCAGAGATTAACGTAGTATAGGATGCCAATCCTGCTTCAATGCGAAGGTTTTGCTGAATAAAATGGAGGAAACGCAGAGACTTCTTTTTTTTTGAACCACAGAGAAAAGCAGAGAAAAGCAGAGGTTTATTTGTAGTATAGGATGCCAATCCTGCCTCAATGCGAAGGTTTTGCTGAATAAAATGGAGGAAACGCAGAGACTTCTTTTTTTTGAACCACAGAGAAAAGCAGAGAAAAGCAGAGATACATTTGAAACACAGAGGAACAGAGATATTTGGTAAAGAAGTAACGGAGTAACAATATGATCAATCCGTGTTAATCCGTTAGATCCGTTTAA
>CAZNGW010000035.1:0-26265 GCA_964572925.1 uncultured Candidatus Cloacimonas sp.
CAACCTATTGGAATAGCAGTCCTGCAAAATTGGGGTGTCTGCTCTGGCTATCTGCATTATACTATAGGTAAACGATCATAAACTGAAGAGGATATAAAGAATGGCACTGAAAGAACAACTGCTAAGCTCGCTAAAAAAAGCCATGCAAGGCGAAATGGATAGCGTAACCCTATATCAAAATGCAGCCAATCACTCCAGCGACCCGGAAGTTAAGGAATTCTTCCAATCCCGTAGGGAAGAGGAAAGGCTGCACTACAACTACCTGCTGCAATACTATCAGGAAATCTCGAACGATCTGCAGCCCAGCGATTTAAGCGATAGCATCGGAAATGATTGGTATAACCATCCCATGATCTCAGCCGCTTTTTTGAAACGGATTGGCGAAGACCAAGTGCTATTTTCTGCCATTTCTACTGCCCTGCTGCTGGAAAAAGACGCCATCGAACATTATCGTAATAGCATGAACGAAACGGATAACCTGACCCTGAAGTCTTTCTATGAGCTTATGATCCGCTGGGAAAGCAAGCACTACGACGACCTGCTTACCGTGCAAAAGGAAGCCGAAGAGTATTATTGGCAGAAAAACCAGTTCGAGCCTTTTTAAAGAGGACTAACCCGGATCAGACGGATTGAACGGATGGACACGGATGTTTTATCTTAACCACAGAGAACACCAAGGACACTGAGGAATAGGAACAGGGATTTGCAGGGATTTGCACGTATCTTCACGAATGTCTTCTCTGTTCCTCTGCGTTTTAAACAAACCACTGTTTTTATGAAAGTACCCTGTTTCCTCATTCCTGCGAAAGTAGGAATCTCCTGAAAATAATGGAGATCCCGGGTCAAGCCCGGGATGAGGAAGGGTTTTTCATTCTAAGAGACTATATCGCAGTTCTCTTGCGATTACTTTGTGTTTTAGAAGATATCCCTATCACTCTCAGCCAATCCCTGCTTTTCTCTATGTTGAAATCAAAAAGCCTAAAACGCGAACTGGCTCAGCAAGCCCAGACTTTTCAGCTTTAGTGGATGCTTGTGATGTGACAGCCAATAGTGCTCAAAGATGCCATTGATTTCTTGCACTGTCTGTGGGCTTAAGGTGATCTCATTCAAATAGTTGCCTATCTCAGGAAGCATGGCAATCAATTTGATTGAGAGATCCGATAATCGTATCAGGTCATCGCTTTGCACCAGTTCCGAACTGCAATTAGAGCACAACATTCCACCCTTGGAAACCAGATAAGCGGGATAAGTGGCCAAGCTTTTATTGCACATACAGCATCCCGTAAAGGGATTGCCAATTCCGCTTAGAACAGTAATTCGCAGCATAAACCTCCACAGTATTAATATGGCATTATAGGGGGTTTTCTGCAGATATTCCAGGAAGCTGATGGACAGGTGGTAAACGTTGCTCAGGTCTTCCTGGGCAAAAAGCATCTGGCTGATCAATTCCATTCCGCATTCTGCCGCAGCCCAGGTTGAAGTGCTGGGGTATTGAGACAGATCCTTGTCTACTGCGGCTTCTGAGAACAGCCACAATCCTGGTTCCTTTGGTTCATAAGCAAACAACTCATAGCAGCAAAGCGGAATCAGGGGATCATTTTTTTTGCGAATTCCCTTGGCCAGCACCCCGATCAAACCGTTTTCGCAAGTAAAAAAACGATAGATCAAGCTGGTGTCGCCATATTCACTTTGTTTTATCAGAATGGCATGTAGCTTTATTTTATGCAAAGCAGTTCCCGAGCCTGACGAAGGTCTATCGGATTGGCGTAGACGCTTTTAAAATTGGTATAGGTAACAAAGCCCGGAGCGCTTTTTCGCGGTTTACGCACATAACGGATCTGGGTGTAATCCACTGGCACGTTCAAAGAGTGCTTGGCCTTCGAATATCCTGCGGCCAGACGGCAACAGAGTTCGAGCAGTTCATCATTAGGAATCTGCTTCTTAAAGCAACGTAGCAGCACGTGTGCACCGTGATAAATTCTGCTATGGAACCAATAATCGTGTGCTTTGCCAAGCTGGGTGCTGATAAAGTCATTCTCTTTGGCCTTGCGTCCGATCACGATCTGATACTCATCTCCCAAACGTAGGCTAAGTAGTTTGTCGGTAGCGTCAACCCTACTCAGAAGCTGCTTCACCGAGTTTTTAGAAGTATGGTCAAGGTTTATCGTTTCACCTTTGGAAATCCTATCCTGAAGAGCAGTTATCTTGGTAACTTCGGTTTCTGTCCGGCTGATGTTCTCTTTGATAATCTCCAAGCCGTTTTTAGCTTTATGGTATTTTTTCAGGTAGATTTTCAGATTATCCTTGGGGCTTTTATCGGGTTGCAACTCGATCTCGATTTCGGGCAGGTTGGGATCGAGATAATTGATAGCCCGAAAAGAGGTTTGACCCTGTTTTAGGGAAGCTAATCCGGGTTTCAAGGCTTCAGCGCAAGCCAACCAGAAATCTCCTTTTTCCGCAGAGGCCAAATCCTGTTTTTGCAGAGCAAGCTTCTTATTCAGTTTCTTCAGTTCTTTGTTCAGGATCGCAATGCTGTGCTTAAGTCCGTCTGCTTCGGCCGGATCTGAAAGTAACTTCCGATAAATCATTACAAAATGCTCATTCCAGGACATACAGCCTTCCGGCAATATCGGTATGGCAGAGTCGTCATCAGGGTTAAAAGCGGTCTTGGGAGCTTGATATGGCTGGTTTGGCAGCACTTGTCTCTGTGCATTGTCCGCATAAGAGTATTTATGGAGGGCGTCGATTATCCGGTTTTCGGTTCCAATCAGGATCACATTGGGTTTGGGTGGCATGAGTTCGGCAATCAGCCGATAATTGCTTACCTCGCCGTAGATGTCCTTATGAGTAAAAGCCAGCGATAATATTCTATCATTTTCGGAGAGTTTGATGCTGTCCAGGCTGGCGTTTTTAAGGCGTGTCCACAGCAGTTTGCCTTGGCTGCTGTCAATGGGTTGTAAAGGCAGGAAGGGAAAGGAATTCTTGCCGGAAAGACAGATGCAGAGCTGCCCTCTCGCCTTTAGTTGCAAGATCAGCAGTTCTGGAAGCAGGTAGATAACCTCCAGAGAGTCCTTTTTCTCCGGTAGTTCAGATATCCACAATTTTAATATTTTATGTTTCACTTTTCAAAATCCTTTTTGCCTTGACACAAAAACGCTTTATCATATCTGTGTCAAGCTTATTATTTCTTACAAGGAGTCATGTATGAAAGCTTCCACTGCGATTGTCCTGGCCATTCTCGCCATTCTGACCATCCTCTTCGGGGTGCTCTGGATGGGCTCCAATGGTAAAAACAAAGAGCTGATTAAATCCAATGAGGATATTAAAAAACTTTATGAGAATTCCACTCAGACCATCGGTGAGATTCAGTCCAGCCTGGAGTCTTTGGATCAAGATCTTTCCGGTCAGCTTTTTACCAACAAGGAACTTCCCGGCACCACTCCTGAAGACCGTCGGGCGAGCATTATCACGTCCATTGCCAATATGCGCAACCAGATTGAATCCGATAAAAAGAAAATCTCAGACCTCGAAAAGCAGCTTGCCTCCTCCAGAACCCAATTGAAAGGGGTTCAGGACATAGTTAATAAATTGAAAGCCAGCATTGCCGACAAGGAAGCGATCATGGATGAACTGCAAAAACGCCTGGGCATTTTAAACGAAACCCTGGAAGAGGAACGCCGTACCAGCTTGGCTGAGATCCAGAAACGTGAGCAGACAATCAGCGAAAAACAGCAAACCATCACCCAGCAAAGCATCGACGCCAATACCATATATTACATCTATGGAACCCGCAAGGAACTGATGGATAAGGGTATAGTTGACCGCAAGGGTGGGCTGCTGGGCATCGGAAAGGTTACCACGGTTACTCACAGCTTGCAAACCGAAAAATTTACCCAGATGAACCTGCTGGACACTCAGCAGATCACTTTTCCTGCCACCAAGAAAGGCTATGCGGTGCTTTCAAACCATGTTGCCACCTCTTACACTGTGGAAAAAGCAGGCGATAACAATATTCTCACCGTTACCGATCCCAGCAATTTCCGCAAACAGAAATTCCTGGTGATCGAGCTGATGCAGTAGACAAACAAACTAAACTAGTATTCATAAAGGGCTTGATGGAGCATATCCGCAAGCCTTTTTTTTCGTGTCGCTTCAGCTTTTCGAAGGTACGCGTTAAGGGACGGGAATAATGAAGTCAGAATACTTGGTTTGAACTCCAAAAACTGAATCAGAAAAAAAGCGGTATCCAAGGATACCGCTTTCTAACGCTAAGAGAATATTAGCTTTTACTTAAGACCAGGAATTGCTCCACCAATCAGGAAGCAGGTGGCAAAGGCAACGATGGCATAAAGCTCAGGGAACACACCCAGGATCAGGGATTTGGAAAATACGTCATTTCCGGCACCCAGGCTTTCGATACCGTTGGCTACGATTCGTGCCTGTTGATAGGCGGAGATCAACCCCACTATTCCCATGATCAGTCCCGCAGCCAGAATGGCGCAGGCTTGGATCATATTGATCTCAGGGGTTACGTGTGTTTTCAGGATGAAAAACGCACCAAAGCCGTATAGTCCCTGGGTTCCCGGCAAAGCGGAAAGGATCATACAGCTGGGGAAGATGTCATCCCGTTTTTTCATGGCACCCACGGTTGCGCTGCCACCGATAACTGTTCCCCAGGCGCTTCCGACTCCGGAAAGGGCTACCATCAGGAACAAACCGATCCAGGCGATGAAATATGCCAGATTTCCGCCCGCCATGGCTGCTGCAATGGGTTGTGCTACTGTGTTCAAGGAATCAGGTGTCATTAATTACCTCCAGTATTTCCTATTCTTTTTTTCCAAAAGGTTTATAGGCTGTGCCGGGTCCTGCGAACGCGGCGTTTTTATAAAATTCCACAAAGGTGAGTCGTAAAGGATGGACGAAACCGCTAAGCCCGCCCAAGGCAAGATTGAGTGTATGTCCAAACAACATGAAGATCACGAAGACCACCGGGCCGGCAACGGGGATGCCCAACATCTGAGCTCCTATGGAGTTTACCACGAAGCCCAGGATGGCACTTGATACACCCAAAGCAAATAGACGGATGTAGGACAAAATGTCACCAAAGAAACCGGTAACGATCTGATAGAGTTCCCAGATGCCGCCCAACACGTTGATGAGCAGGTTCTTTTTAGGATTGTTGAAGAGGAAGATAAGCGCTAAACCCGCATACATGGGGTATTTCAGATAAGGCTGAATCTTGCTGATGTTCGCTCCAAGTTGCGATGCTCCCAAAATTCCCAGGGCAAAAATGAAGAGGAAAGAACCTATAGTTTTCAAGCCATATTTGAAACCGGACTGGATGATCTGTTTGATGGCAGAGATGGCAATTCCGAAGAGGATCTGGATCAAGCCTAAAAGTAAGGCGAAATTGAATATCTGCTCGTTATTGCGGATAATGATCTTATCCCCGATGGCAGCTACTTCTTTCAGGTCATAACCCAAAGCACTACCCATCACCCAACCCATAATAATGGCGGCGGTGCCAAACATCATCAGCAGGGTCATCATGCTTTTCATCGCCTCATTTTTGGCTTTTCGTTTCATCAGGAAAGCCAGGAGAATAATAATCACCCCATAGGCCATATCAGAATTGCAAAATCCGAAGAAGAGCATAAAGAAAGGCGCAAAGAAAGGTGTGAGGTCAAATTCGTTGTAATTGGGCAGCATATACATTTTGCTGATGGGTTCGAACAAACGGCTGAACCAATTGTTGTGCAAGCGGATAGGAGGATTGTCATCAATCTTGCCATCTTCGCTGAAATGAATAACCTGGTTTTTTGCCAGATAGTCCTTCAAGCCTTGTTCCAGGCTGACCGGAATCCAACCGCTAAGCAGCATCAGATGATCGTCGGCTTCCTTAATGCCCTGCCCTAAAGCGTCTTCGTAATCGTAGCTGTGGCTAAGCTGGCTTATCTCCTCGCCAAACAACTCAAGCGCTGCCGGGGCAATGTCTTTCAGGTATTCGTCGATGGCAGCTATTTGTTCGCCCAGGTCTTTCAATTGATCCTCAAATTCCTGCAGGGTGTGATGGTGGAAAGAGAAGGTATCACATTCCAAAGCGGGACTGCCGCTATCGCTTATCACTACGAAGTAGAGGATTCCGCTGTGTTCGCTGATTACCTGGATGGGATATTGCTCTGTCCACTCCTTTTTGAAGTGGTTTTTGAGGCAGGAATGGAAGTCTATGTGAAGCCCAGCTCTGCGAATCTTACGCACCAGTTCATAGTCAAAATGTCCCCAGGGAGTGAGGTCTCTGATCTGCTTTCTTAAGACCTCTGCCTGGTGGGTAAGCTTGTCCCGCTCTTCCCTGGCTGAATTTATCTTGTTCAGCAAAGCCTTGGTTGGCAACTGAACGCCCTGCCTTGGGGCAGTGGAATTTAGCTTTGCCAGATAGCCTGTGCATTCGCTGTATTCCCTTATAAGCTCCAGGTTTCTCTGCTGAGATTCGCTTTTTTCCTCGCTGTTGCGGATCAGATGAACCAAGCCAAGTTTCTGGAGATCGGTCAAAAAGGCTTCGAAGTCCAGGTGATATAGCACAAAGGAGTATTTGCGCATTTTTTCGATCATGCCCGTTCCTCCTTATCCATTCTGGTTTTAAGGATTTTTTGCCCTGCCTTGGAGAGGTTTTCCTCATCTTCCAGATAGCGTTTTATTTTCAGGATGGCTTCCTGGAATGCTGGTATCTGCACCTTTTCGTAGAGGTTCACTTTCTGGGTGGTTTTTTTGCGAACCTGCTCCAGGATATGCATTTTCCGAACGTAGAATTCACGCTCGATCTGTAAACGGGAAAGCTCTTTAAGCAAAGTGATGCCTTCAGCAAACCAGGAGGGAGCTTTAAACAGGTTATAGGGCACAATCTCGAATTCCAGATCCTGCAAAACGGGGATCTTCACTCCGGCGATCTTGCGGGTTTTAATCTCTACTTTATTAATCTGCAGCAGTTTCGGATCGAATTCACCCCAAATTTTCATGTAATCCTGAATCTCAGCGGTTCGGGCTGCGATTTTGTCTCCCATTTCCTTGGCAGTGTCCTTGGCTTTTTTCACTTCCATCCGCAGGGCAGATTCTTTGTTTTTCAGGATTGGAAGAGCTTTTTCCCTGATCACAAGCTGTTTTCCAAGTTGCATTTCAGAGATCTTGTTGTATTGGAACTTCAAGTTCATGCTTTTTTCCAGTAGAGGTTCATGAATTCATCTTTAATCGCCACTTCATCTCGCGTGAAGTATTTCTGGAAGAGATCCCAAGTAACGTCAAGCATCTCATCGGGTTTTATGTCCACGTCGATAGCCAGAATCTGGCTGGCATAATCGTGGGAGAAGCGGATTGCCCTTTCTTCATAGTCGGTGAGGTCAAAACCGTTTTCCCGCTTGGTTTTGGCCTTCAGGGCATCGGCATTAAGACGCACGGAAGCCTCCATCACCTTGGGGTGATCTTCACGGGTTTTTTTGCCCATCACCTTGGTTTTTAGCCTGGACAGTGATCGGGCAGGATCGATGATCACTTTGCCGATATCGGTGTCTTTACGCAGGTAAAGCTGTCCTTCGGTGATGTAACCTGTGTTGTCCGGAATGGCATGGGTGATGTCACCACCAGAAATAGTAGTAACCGCAATCAGGGTGATGGAACCACCTTCGGGGAATTGAACAGCTTTTTCGTAAATCTTGGCCAGATCGCTGTAAAGTGAACCCGGCATGCTGTCTTTGGAGGGAATCTGATCCATACGGTTTGAAACGATGCTTAGTGCGTCGCAATACAGGGTCATGTCAGTCAGCAGCACCAGCACTTTTTCGTTCTTTTCGATGGCAAAATATTCTGCAGCGGCCAAAGCCATGTCCGGAACCAGCAAACGCTCCACGGGTGGATCGTCGGTAGTATTCACAAAGGACACTATCTTATCGATCACTCCGGCGTTCTCAAAAGTGGATTTATAGTATAGATAATCGTCATTGGAAAGCCCCATGCCACCCAAAATGATCTTGTCGGAATTTGCTCTGAGTGCCACGGTTGCCATAACCTGGTTATAGGGTTGGTCGGGATCGGCGAAAAAGGGGATCTTCTGGCCGGTAACCAAAGGATTGTTGAGGTCGATACCGGCTATACCTGTAGCAATGAATTCAGAGGGTTCCATACGCCGCACCGGATTTACCGAGGGACCGCCAATTTCCACTTCCTTGCCTTCCACTTCGGGACCGCCGTCAATGGGATTGCCGTAGGCATTGAAGAAACGTCCGGCCAGTTGATCGCTAACTTTCAGCATGGGGGGGCGGCCGAAGAAGATCACTTCCGCGTCGGTGCCGATATTTTCGGTTCCGCTGAAGATCTGCAGGGTAACCGTGTCGCCCATGATTTTCACCACCTGTGCCAAGCGTCCGCTTACGGTAGCCAGTTCTTCATAGCCAACTCCGGTTGCGGTAACCGAGCAGGTCGCCTTGGTGATCTGATTCAGTTTTGTGAATATCTTTTGAAATGCAGTGCCGGCCATTATTTCACCTTCCTTTCGTCCAATACGGAATTCAGCTGAGCTTCGCGCTCCTTGAAAGCAGGGTCGTCGAATGCTATGTAGTTCATTTGTTTCAAAGTATTGATAATGCGTGAATAGTAGGGCTGCACCTCTTCGTAGTTGTCAAATACAAATTCAGTGCGGCATACCGACAACACCAGTTCGAGCATGTAAGCCTGACGCTTGATGGGGGTTGCCTGGTCCACTTTGTCGAAGGCATCCTGGATCAGGATAATGCGATCGATCAATTCTCCTTTCCAATAACGGTCATGATATTCCATGGGAACACCGTCGTCGCCAAGGATATTTATCTGGTCGCTGGCTTCCTTGCCGCGTAAGAGCAGGTTTTTGGCTTCCAGCACGTCATCAACCCAGTGGGGATTGATGTGCTTGTTAAGGTAATCCTTTACCTCATCGTAGTCCAGATATTTACTGTAGGAATCGATGGGATCGACGGCGGGATACCTTTTACTGTCAGCTCTGTCCTGAGACAGGCTGTAGAAACAGCGGGCAACCTTTTTGGTGGCTTCGGTAACGGGTTCCTTCAGGTTACCACCAGCGGGGGAAACAGCTCCTATAAAGGTTATCGAACCGGTGGCGCCGTTTTTCAGATTCACATAGCCGGCACGGGAATAGAAATTCGAAATGATGGCAGGTAAGTCCATGGGATAGGCATCAGGACCGGGAAGCTCTTCCATGCGATTGCTCATTTCACGCAAAGCCTGAGCCCAACGGGAGGTGGAGTCCGCCAGCAGCAATACCTTAAGCCCCATATTGCGATAGTACTCGGCAATTGACATAGCGGTATAAACCGATGCTTCACGGGCAGCCACAGGCATGTTTGAAGTATTGCAGATAATAATGGTGCGTTCCATCAGTTTGCGTCCGGTGCGGGGATCTTCCAGTTCCGGAAATTCCACAAAGAGCTCCACCACTTCATTGGCACGCTCACCACAAGCGGCCACGATGATCAGGTCGGCTTCCGCATGCTGGGAAAGCATGTGTTGTAGAACGGTTTTACCTGCTCCGAAGGGTCCGGGCGTAAAGCCGGTGCCACCTTCGGCGATGGGATTAAGCGTATCGATGGTGCGTTGTCCGGTTTCCAGCATCTTGAAGGGACGTGGTTTATCCTTATAGGTGCGGACGGCCAGCTTAACCGGCCAGTATTGCACCATGGTGATATCATGGCTTTTACCTTCGCTGTCTTCCACTTTGGCAATTGTGTCGGTGATCTTGTAATCGCCCTTTTCGGCAAGCCAGGTAAGGCGGTATTTATCTTCCATCACAAAGGGAAGCATGATCTTGTGCTTAATCCAGTTTTCGGGAACTTCGCCGATCCAGTCTCCCGCACTAAGTTCGTCCCCCACTTTGGCTAGCGGTGTAAAGTTATAAACTGCATCATTATCAAGGGGATCTGTGTAGTCACCCCGGCTGAGGAACATTCCGTGCATTTTGTTCAAATCGTCCTGCAAACCGTCGAAGTTCTTAGACAGCATTCCAGGCCCGAGTTTCACTTCCAGCATGCGTTTGGTGAATTCCACTTCCGCTCCGGGTTTCAGGCCGCGGGTGCTTTCAAAAACCTGCGTATAAGCCAGGTTTCCCAGCACTTTGATCACTTCAGCCCTCAGTTTTACTTCACCCAGTTTGATATAACAAATCTCGTTCTGTGCAACCGGGCCGGAGACCTCCACTTGCACAAGGTTGGCGATTATTCCTTTTACGATACCTGTGGTCATATCTATCTACCTTTTTAGTGTTTCTTAACGCTTTTTATATTAAAGTCTTCCGGGAATGTGAAGCTGTTTTCCAGGGCGTTCAATGTATCGTGAAACACCTCTTTCCCCCAGTTCGGATCAGCAGTTATCCAGCGGGCAAGAATACGCAGTTTGCTGTAGTAGCCCAGGATGCGGTCGATATTGAAGTAATTGAAGAAATTCTGGTTATCGATCCATTTCCAACGCAGGATATCGTAGTTCTTTTCCCGGTATAGCAGGTTATTCTGTTCATAAATGCGGATCAGGGTTTCAAAGAGCTCATCTTCCTTGCCCAGGCCAAAGTCCGCAGCATGGCTTTTTGCCAGCTTTTCGGTGAGTTCATCTTCGCCTACCAGGTAATCAGAGTAGGGGAGATTGAATTTACGGCCGTTAATGGCAACCAGGATGTTCTTCAGATGAGCTTCGTAAGCAAACCAACTGCGGATAAACAGGTTGTCGCTTTTAGCCGTCCAACCATAGAACTCGCGGGTTAGCTCAATATCGGTTTTCAGTTGGGCTTGCATTTCTTCCTGGTGCATCAGTTTCAGCAGGATCGAGCCCAGAAATTCAGGCAGCATGGCAAACTCTGCAGGGCAGGCCAGATCGGGTTTATCCAGTTTGCGTCTTAGATATTCCAGATAGGCTTCCCAGTAGGAATCAGCGTGAAGGCCTTCCGGATCGGCATCCTTGCCTGTTTTGTAAACCAGGCGCAGCAGATTGTCCATGTCCTTCGGCAGGTGTAAGATCTCCAGTAGCCGGTAATCTGCTTCACTAAGTTGGGCAAGCGCTTCAGTCCTGAATTGTTCTGGGCTGTAAGCCAGCTTGCTGTCCTCGAAATTCAGGTTCGGCAGCCCGGAGATAAAATAAAAGTATTCCCGGCTCATCTTATCAGGACTCGAAGAGCAGCTCTTTGGTGCGGGGACGCAGATAGGTTTTGAAAAGATTGGCAAAGTCCTCATCGCTGAAGCTGAGCTTGTAGGTGCCGTCTGTGGGAGCCAAGGTAAAACCCTTCTTCATAGCGGGAGAAAAGTCTATCTGTAGCTTGTTGTCAAACAGCTCTTTCAGGGATTTCAGATAGAATTCGTCCAAGAGGGGTTTCAGCATTTCGCTGATCGTGATGTTTCCGGCGGCTGAACTCTGTTTCCAGGCACTTAGGGCTTCGAAGATCAGCTTTTTCACAAACTCTGTTTCCCCAAAGCTTTGGCTGAGTTTGGCATTTATCGCCTTGCTCAGGATAAGATCGGTGATTTTTTGCTTAACGGCACTCAGGCTGTGGTTTACCGCCATGGCAAGGTCGGATTCGGTGTTCTTTTTCAGATCGGCGGCTTGTTTTTCCGCTGCGGAAACAATCTTCTCGGCTTCGGATTTTGCCTGGGAGAGCAGTTCATCTGCGCTGGTTCTGGCTTTGCTGATAATAGTTTCGGCTTCGGCATTGGCTTTGGCCACGCCTTCCTCATACACACGCTTTAAAAGGTCTTGCAACTGGTCATTCATCTCAATTCTCCAGTGTTTTATCTGTATTTTCTACCAATTATAACAGTGGCTTTTTTTGTCAATCAGATTTCTACGCATTGATTTCTGGCAGACCCCTTGCCATAACCAAAGTCTACTTTGTGCTTCTTTGGATCAATACATCACCGTAGCTGTAATAGTCGCCACTTTCTTGTTCTATCCAATAGTAAAGTCTATACAGCCCTTCCGGCAAATCGGCAATCTGCACTCTTCTCATGTGTGATCCAGTCGCTGTAACTTCCTGATGGATAATCTCTTTAACTACGTTGTTGCTGCTATTCAACAGAATGATGCTCACCGGGCAGCTTTCCTTCACTTCGTAGATGCACCAAAATTCATTATCGCAAGGATTTGGCACTACCGGGAGGATCTGATTCTGTAGAACATGCGGAGTACCTACAGCCACGGAAACCGGGCCGTAGAAATGGCCAAAACCCAGATTATCTTCCACTTTCACCCAGTAATAATGAGTGTATCCAATTACGGGATATTGTTCTGTCCAGCCGTAAGTATGGAGGTTTGCAGTGTTTGTGGCAGGGATTGGGCCATGCAGATAGGCTGCGTTTTCCAAGCTGTCGCTTATCCCTCCGAAAAGCTTGAAGCAAGTGATCCCAGTTTCGTAAGAGGTAGTCCAGGAAATGTTTACCGATGGGGTAGCGCATTCATCGTAAACTGCTGTAAAGCTATTAAAAACTGCTTCCAGAAAGGGATCGTTGCGGCAGATCAGCAGAATCACCTCTGCTCCGGGGGAGAAAGTAACCTCCTCCAGCACGATGTCATCAGTTGGGATTTCTTCATAAGGATTTGCCTTGTGCCAGGTTTCGTCATAGTATGCGCTTACAAAAGGATAGCTTACATTTTGAGCAAGGGTGATCGTTCCCACCCCCTCGCCTTCCAGACCCAAACAAATGGGTTCACGCAGATATTCATAATGAGGCAAAGTAGTTACGCCAGGATGGGTTATGTCAATACCAGGAATGATATTCAGATTTATCGAAGAGGTGATCGTAAGACCAAGATAGTCGGTGGGAACTCCAGCGGGAAAATCATAGGCGTAAGCAAAGCCTGCCAACACGACAAAAAGGCTAAAAAACAGTCTTTTCATTGCTGCCTGCCGAATTTTTGCCCTGCGGTTTTGGATTGAGAAGCGCTGGCCTGATTGGCTATGGGTATATTTGTTCCATACAGAAGAACCTTCCAATCCAGGGTATCGGAAAACGCAGCGGGATCACCTGTTTCCAGAAATCCTGTAACTTCAAAGGTCTCCAGACTGGTGGTTACCACCCCACCCCGTTGACCTATAAAAATCGGGAAATTGTATTCCGGAAGGGTTAGCCACTGATGTGTGGTTGGTTCATTGTCCGGGGAGTCATCCTTGCAGGAAACAAGCAGTAGAAATACTGCTAACAGGCCAAAGCCAAATACCTTGCTTAGTTTCATTTAGAACTTCCTTTTCTGCCTGATTATCGAATAACGCCATTTGTAGCTTTGTTTATTAAATGTCAAGTAAGAATTTCTCCTTTCCTTCCTTCCTCTCACCTCGCCTGCCACTCAACAATCACCCGGGTGCCACCCGAACCGGATTCTGGAGGTATTCGAGCCGCATGCCAGTGGCAACCGAGGGGAAAGCAAGGATGATCAGAGGGTGATCTGTCATTTCTCTCTTTTCCTCTTTGGCTATTTTACTCATTGTGAGAAGAAATTCTATGCTACTCAGCGCTTAAGCTCTGTTGGCAGCCATATCACTGATCCCTGGCTTCCGCAGGATTGAGAGTATGTTAAAATTATTATTGTCATGGGAATGAAAGTTGCGTATTTTGTAAATATCCCAGGAGGAAAGATGAAATCAGATAAATGGATGCTTTTCGTGCTTTTTCTGCTCGCCGGAATATCGCTGTTCGGGCAGGCAAACATTAACGGAGTCCTGATTGTGGACTCAGTTCAGGGATATGAGGTTAACCTTACTTTGATGCTTACCAATAACGCTTCGGATCCCTTTGAATATAGCTTTCCCAGCAATGAACTGTGCTACTTCAGCATAGACGGGGTTCCGGTTCATTTTGCCTCTCTGCCGGTGGTTACGCCTTATCTGCTTGCTCCCGGCGAAACGGACAGCTTTCCTCTGATCAATACCCGTCCCCTCAGTTCGGGAACTCATGTTTTTCAGGCATATCTCGCAATCTACGACAACGAAGGAAACGGTCTTCCAATCGGTGAGCCTGTCGAGGTGGAAATCGAAGCCAATCAGAGCATAACTATCGGAACCGGCAGCGCAACTAATCGCATTCCGATCGATTTTTACTGGCGTAGCACGCTATATGAGTGTATTTATTATGCCAGTGAATTGAATTTCACAGCCGGATACGTAAATTCACTAACCATTTATCCTGCTTTCACGCATCAATCCATGCCTTACCAAGACATTAAAGTCTTTCTGGGCAATACCACTCTGGACGATCTTGCCAATGGCTGGATCCCGGCAACTGAACTAACCAAAGTGTTTGATGGACAGCTCGACTTCATGATCGCCCAGGAAATCTTGGAAATCCCTTTGCAGGAAGGTTTTTACTACAATGGTCGTGATAACCTTGTCTTAATGGCTTTTCGGCCGATTCCCCTTGATTATGGCATCACCACCGATCCGTGTTATGCTGATCCAGCCGATCTTTTTCGCTCCCGTAAGGCTTGCACAGATTCCTATTACTACGATCCCTACAATCCTCCCACTCCTTCTGCCGTTCAGCATATCGCCTATCTGCCAAAGTTTTCGCTTAATCTGATCCCCTATGAAGGTTCCGGGATAGATGATGAAAGTAGTATTCCCGCGCTTGGGCAAATCAGCCACTATCCCAATCCGGTTAAGGATGGCTGCACCTTTGTACTGGATAAAGCTTTCTCAACCAACGAAAATCTCACTATTTACAACCTGAAAGGGCAAGTGGTTAATAGACTGCTGTTTTCCGGAAAAGGCTCTTTGGTATGGAATGGCAAAGATTGTAAGGGTATAGCATGCCCTTCAGGGGTTTATCTGTATAAGTGTGATAATATAGATAAGGTAAGACCGGGAAAGCTATTGATAGTTAGGTAAATAGCTGATATTTTCAGTCACAGAAGTTGGGTAGCAGTCCGTTTAATCCTTCTTTTTACCTTTTCCCAATCTGGTTCAAGGCAGTTTATGATCGGAGTTCTATCCTTGTCGGCACTGTCGATATCCACTATAGCCCTGATCAGATGCCAAGCGCTTCCTTCAGGATATTTCAGTTCAAAGAGATTGATCATCTCGCTCAGAGAATAATGTTCCAGTAAAAAGTATACATCCAGATAGTCTTTTCTTAAGCCTCTGCCGGATATGGCATTAAGCTTCATAGCGGCTATATCTTTCAAGGATGCCAAACGCAGATTTTTTACTTTAACCGTATCGGAAAGCCACGGATAAGCATGAGTCAATATATCTGTTTTAATCCCGTTTATGAATATAGAAAGTGAGTTCTCAGCAATCTCAATTTGCTCAGGGTTGAGGACAGGTTTCAGTGTTTCGGCCATTTTACCAGCGTCAAATGGATCGCAACTGAAAAGATCGATATCTATAGACTCACGATGACCTATCTGCAGGGCTAATGCAGTACCGCCTACCAAATAGAAGCTTCTGAGACAGGATAGATCCATTAAAGCTTCTATCAACTCTAACATATTCTTACTGATTGTTTTATAGAAAAGCTCTATTTGTTCCATGCGGCATGCTGTTTTTTTCGGAAAGCCAGAAAATCTGTTTTGGGAATATCGAAATAACTGGCGAAGAAAGCGATAGTATTGTTTTGTAGCGATAATGCACAAGCCAAGATTTGTTTGATCCTTTCTTTACCGAAGTATTGCATCAGATAGCGAACCTCTTCCAGATTCCCTCGATCCATAACCCGTGGAACTATGTAGGAAGCGTGCTCCTCCAGATCAAGCAGGCTGAAGTCTGCATCCCAGAATAGCAGTGGTCTCAGTGGCGCATCTGTCAGTTTCATATTATTCCCATTATTAGCAATGTTCTAAACTGGCATTCCTTTGTCAATCAGTTTTTCGTTTCGCTTCAGGATTTGTGATGTTTTTTGAGTCTACATCAAAGCAAATGCTTCAGTATCTGTCTTAGTTCGGCGGCAGATTCTGCATGATTGATTTGGTTGCGCAGTTCCGCTCCCCCCAGTTGGCCTTTGGTATAAAAGCAAAGCTGGGAACGCATTTCCTTTACTACAACAGCTTCCCGCTGATACAGCAAGGCCAGGTCAAGATGCCTTAGAACCGTTTCCAGAAGATGGTTTTTAGTAATTGGAGTGTATGAACCGGTTAGCAGAAATTCACTGCATTGCGAAAAGATCCAGGGTTTGCCCAAAGCACCCCGTCCGATCATCAAGCCATCGCAATTGGTTTCTTCCCGCATCTTTAATGCATCTTCAGGGCTGTGGATATCGCCGTTGCCAACCACAGGAATGCTCAGCCCGGCTTTGAGGGCTTTGATGTGCTCCCAGTTGCTGAGTCCGCCAAACATCTGTCTGGAAGTTCTGGGATGCAAGGTTACGAAGTCTGCTCCGCTGTCCTGAATCAAAAGACCAAAGTCCAGATAGTTAATGCTATTACTGTCCCAACCGCTACGGAATTTTACGCTTAAGGGGATTTCGCCGGCCAGGGCTGTTTTTACTTCCTTCACGATAACTGCTGCCTTCTCAGGGGTTTGCATCAAAGCGCTTCCTGCCCCTCTGCGAACCACTTTCTTCACCGGACAGCCCATATTAATATCGACAAAATCGGGTTTATAAGGAACCAGGAATTCCGCTGCTTTGGCTAATACCAAAGGATCGGAACCAAAAATCTGAATACCAAAAGGACGCTCAGAACTCTTGAAATCGATATACTTAACTGTTTTGGCAGAATCCCGGATCAGACCATCTGCACTAACCATTTCGCTGATCAGAACTTCGGCACCCCATTCTTTACAGATTTGCCGGTAAGCCTGGTCGGTGTAGCCGGCCAAAGGTGCCAACCAGAGTCTGGGTTTATCAAATAGCCCGTGTATCATGCAGGGGTATATTTGCTTTTAATGGCTTCTATATTCACCTCGTCGGTGTATTCTGGTTTCATAAATTGCTTTGCATATTCCATATACAAGCCGCTATCCAGGAAGTAATCCACCAGGTCTCTGTCCAGATGTCCGTCCTTGACCATAAAAGCTACTATTGTAAGGGCTTCGGAAAGGGTTTTGGCCTTTTTATAGGGTCTGTCGGCAGCAGTTAAAGCTTCAAAGATATCGGCAACTGCGATTATTCTGGATTGTAGAGGAAGTTGATCTGCCCCGATCCCCCTGGGATAACCTCTGCCGTTCAGGGTTTCATGGTGAGTGGAGGCATAGAAAGCCACGTTCTTGTATTTCTTTGGGAAGCTAAGCTTGGAGAGCATTTCCCAGGTGATGGAAACATGATCTTTCATAATCTGATACTGATCAGGAGTGAAGGTGCCCCGTCCTTTGATCATCATGTTACGTTTCTCATCTTCGGAAAGGACAAAGTAATGCTTGCCGGCATAAGTGAAATTGATCCCAGAGATTCGCTCCACTTTCTGCAGATCTTCCTCGGCAACGAATTCCTCACCCATATTCATCTTTACCAGGAAGGCAGAAATATCGGCAAAGAAATCCTTATAACTACTGACTTCCAGATCATTGGCTATATATTCTTGCAAGAATGCTTTAAAGTTCTCTGGCGATAATACTGTCTCAAGATGGTTTAAAAGCAATTCCAGTTTCTCGAGACGCAGTTTTACCAGTTCGATACGATCTATGATCGATTCCAGCTTAGTGCTTTTATCCATGATATACTCAGGAGTAACGATCTTGCCAATGTCGTGCATCCACCCCGCCATCGAGATTTCTTTCAGTTCCACGTTGCTGAATCTGCGACCGCTGAAATATTCGTCAGGAGCTTCGTTGATCTTGGCTGCAAACATTTCGGTTAGCACTGCGACCCTTTGAATATGGTCGGAAGAGTATTTGGATTTTCGTTCAATAGCCACGGCTATCGAACGGATGAACTGGTTCAACAATTCTTCCAAGCTCTCGATCAATTTGCGGTTGGAAAGCGCAATGGCAGCCTGTGAGGCTAAAGAAGAAAGCATGGTTTTGTGTTCATCGGAAAAGGAGATGATGTTTTTGTTCTCATCCATGGCATTGATGAACTGAATTACTCCCAAGACCTCGTCTTCATGATTTTTCAAGGGGATGGTTAGCATGGACTTGCAACGGTAATTATTATCTTTATCGGTTTTCAGGGTTCCGCTTACATCATAGCCTTCTGCTTCGTAAACATCATCGAAACAGAGGCTGCGTTTATTGTGGTAGACATTATTGGCAATTTTGTTCATCGAGGGACTGCCATCTTCTTCATAGAGGTCAATGCTTGTCCAGTTTACCGGGCCTCGAGTTCCTCCCTTACGAAGATTTAAAGTTGCATTATAGACAATTTCGAATTCAAGTTTCAGCCCATCGTCACTCAGCTTGTAGATTGTGGCAGCGTCAGCTTTGGTGAACTCAATCCCCTCCTCCAGGATCATGTCGAAAATTTTGTCCAGATCGGTTTCGGAAGAAAGCGACTCACCAATCCTGGTTAAGCGCTGGATATGCTTCAATTGCTCTTCCGTGATGGAGGTGATGCATTGAATAACATTATTCAGCATGTGGTTTACATTGGCGTTATTACTGAAGTTAAAGCTCATATATAGCTCCTAAATGCGTTTGAAAAGCATGAATTTGGGGTCAAATCCCAAGCGGCGTTGTTCTGCTTCGAACCAGGTGATGATGTGGTTTTCGAAAGTGGAATGCTGCAGCAATGGATCTTCATATACTGAAACGAAATTTGGATTGCCCAGAAATTCCTCCAGAATCCAGGCCGCATAACCTTCGTGATCTGTTGATATCTGAACCTGTGCTTCGGGAATCATTATTCTGGCCAGGGTATTCAGAAATCCTTCCTGGATCAAGCGACGACGGTGATGCTTGCGTTTTGGCCAGGGATCAGGATGCTGGATAAATACCCCGGATATTGATTCTGGCGGGATTAGCTCACTTAGAGTGTGGTCTACATGCAAACGGATCAAACGCACATTTGGATTCTTCTGGGGACTAAGCTTTTTAAGGGTGTTGTTGATGCGTTTGTCCGCTGCTTCCAACCCTAGAATATTAATCTCTGGATGTAAGGCTGAATAGGAGGAGATAAATTCACCTTTACCACTGCCGATTTCCAGAAAGAGTGGCTTTTTATCCGCGAAAAGGGAATCCAGATCAAGTGGATGTAACTTGCCATGCTGATCCCAATGCGTTTCAAGCACGAAAAATCCTCTGTCACTGATCATCCTGTTCGTCATCCTCCGATTCTTCAGGTTTTTCAACGGGCCGATATTCGGACACATCTTTCCGGATGATCACAATATCGGCAAGGGACAGTCCAAACCCAACAAATATAAACAGGAACAGCGAACTCCAATAGTAGCCTGACCACATCGCGGTGGTAAAAGGCATACCTAAAACCAGAAACAAAAGCCAGAAATAGAGCGTTAAAAGCATTGCAGCAAGCAAGGCAAAAACTACTGTTCGAACCTTGATAAGGTTGTGAGAAAAGAACACGAATTTCAGGATCAGCCACAGGCCCAGAGCAAAGGACAGATTCAGAACATAGATGATGCTCAGGCTGGTGGCTTTTCCCAGTTGGGGCAGAACCTGAAAGGAAAACAATAGTGGAAGGAATAGTGCAATTGCCCATCTGAATACAATCGAAAGACATCTGTGTCCAAAGGCCAAAGCTCCGCTTAGGAGGCTAATTCCCAGATAAAGTTGAGCCTGGCTGATTCCTTTGCCGCTGGAAGCTTGCATAAAACTTTTCAGATTACCACTGAATAGCAATCCACCTAAAACTGCAGCCATTACCGGCATAAAAATCAACAGCAGGTGCCTGGGCATAATCTTGGTTTGGTTCATTATTTAAATTCCTTAGCTGCCTATAGCGTCATGTTGAACATAATCTGTCGATAGAATTATGTTGACGTCTATGGCTTTGATACAATTTTAACGCACAGCATTGAAGTGTCAATAATAATCATTAAGATAAGGGGAAACCGAAGTGCTTAGTTTTGTGCGAAATCTCAGACAGAAACTTACCAAAACGAACAGCGGATTCATGGGGCAGATCCAGGAAACCGTTATGACTCGCGGTAAAGTGGATGAAGAAACCCTGGAAGAGATCGAGGAAATCCTGCTGCGTTGCGATACCGGCGTGGAAATGACGGAACTCATTCTGGATAAATTCCGGGCAGAAATAAAAAAAGACAAGATAAGTGATCCTGAGATAGCTCATATCTACTTAACAGATGTTATGAGAGATATTTTGTTATCCGAGGATGAGGATCCACCTGATTTTTTTCGGGAGATCCATGCCAAACCGCATGTAGTGGCCTTTGTGGGAGTTAATGGCACCGGTAAAACCACCACCATCGGAAAAGTGGCCTTCAAATTCAGCCAAATGGGCAAGAAGGTTCTGATCGTGGCGGGTGATACATTTAGGGCAGCCGCGATTGAACAGATTGCCATTTGGGCTGACCGTGCAGGAGTGGCAATTGTGCGCTCCCAACCGGACAGCGATCCGGCTTCGGTGATCTTCGATGGTATTTCATCGGCCATCGCCAGAGGCTTTGATATTGTTCTGATCGACACTGCAGGCCGGCAGCACACCAAGGAGAATCTAATGAAAGAACTTGGCAAGATTGACCGGACAATAAAAAAACTCATTCCAGAAGCACCGCATGAAGCGATCTTGGTGGTGGATGCTACAACTGGACAAAATGCCATCTCACAGGCAGAGAATTTCGATAAATCAATCAAACTTACAGGCCTGGCTCTCACAAAATACGATGGAACAGCCAAAGGTGGTATTATTTTCAACCTAAGGCACAACCTGAAGCTGCCGGTCAAACTGCTGGGAATAGGAGAAGGGATCGAAGACCTGATCAATTTCCGCGCCGTAGACTTCGTCAAAGCTTTTTTTAACGGTAATCGTAAAGATAACGAGGAGGAAGAATGAAAAACAATTTCCTAAAATTCATCAATCCGGTGCTGGCTATTCTATTTATCCTTACAGTCATAGCAGTAGGCCTATATAAGTTTGGCCCGGTAGCGCTCAGAGGTTCCGAAGCGATTGGCGAATTGCACGAGTTTGCCGGAATCCTGTTCTTTTTGGTAGCAATGTTGCATATCTATTTCAACTGGGGTTGGATTAAAACCAATATCTTCGGCATCAAAAAACACAAGAAAGGGAAGCTGGAATAAACTATCATTAAAGAAAAGCAGTTCATTTCCCTGGACAAGGCTCAAGCGCTCTCAGAACGTTTAAGGGAACTGGCTGAGCAGGAAAGCCCCTGTCTGGATCGAATTCTGAAGCTCAGACTGATCCTGGAGCAGCTTTATAAAGCTGCTACAGAAAATGATCCGCAGAGCTTTAACGGGCTTTTTGCCCGCATGCAGTTTGCTAATAGCAAAGCAGGGATCAGTAGTGACCTGGCCAGACGTAGCCACCAACTGCGCATTCTCTGTAACCGGGTTGCTCATGAGGAAGTTAAGCAAGCAAGCGTTTCAGAGCTCGATTTTGGTCTGCATACTATTTACCAAGTGATCGGGATTTTCTATCCGGGATTCTGTGACGAGAGTCTGGAAAAATACCTATCCAAACGTAATATAAGCTTCCAAGCTCAGCTTCCCCAAGCATCCAAACAGAGTTTTTTGTGTGTGGTGGACAGTTGGGCAGTCCGAGATAACACCTTACAGATCGACGCTGTGCGTGATGACGGTTCTTTTTGTTTGATCCGGCTTAACAACGAAAGCGATAAACTTGGACACAATGGCAGAATGTGGACAAATCTGGCAAAATCGCTCTGGCGATATGCCAGCCTTTTTTGCCATAGTTTAACGGAAGTCTCGGGACATACGGACAGTTTTATGTCCAATCCGAACACCTTAGTGGTTTTAGAGCCGGATTTTCTAATTGATGCATCTTCTCTGGCTTCTTGTTTCTCTGGCCACAGTGGTGATCCAGTGCTTTTTATTCTCAATCACTTATTTGGTGATTCTTCCAGCGAAGCGAAGCTACAGGGTTCCCTGGTGAATGGGATCTTCGACGAGCTCGTTTTCGAGAAGAATAGAGACTACCTGGAGCTATTCAAACAAGGTCTGGCTTCACTGCCTTTAGCTTTGGTTTCTTTGGGGAAAGAAGCGGTAATGAATATATATAACCGCATAGCCAATGAGCATTTACCTCAACTGAAACAATACCTTGATAACCTTGGCGAAGCCGAGTTGTTGCTGGAGCCATCTTTTCTGTGTCCTGATTATGGTTTACAGGGCAGGCTTGACCTCTTGTCAAAAGAGGGTGACAGCTATGAGATAGTTGAACTCAAAAGCGGGAAGGCACCGGCAAGCGATGTATGGGTTGCGCACCAGATGCAGGTGATAGCGTATAATATGATCATTCGCAATACCTATGGGGCAAAGTGGGTCAGCAATGCCTCAATCCTCTATTCTACTGCGAAAGATAATCCAGTCCGGCATGTGGTGAATGTGGTTATTTTGGAGCAGGATCTGCTGATGTGCCGTAATCGCATTGTTGGTATCCTGCACAGCCTAAGCGAAGAGCCTGAAATATTCTTGAACTGGCTGCGGTCTTGTGAGCCTTCTGCTACTAATAGCATTGCCAAAGCAAAGTATGACCAGTTCCGCAACCTTGCTCAGACCTTGGAAGATTATGAATGGGAATGGTTTCTGGGCGCTCTGCAAAGGGTGATAAGAGAGATCTGGTTTGTAAAAACCGGTGATAATGGCTTGCGCAATGAAAGCGGGTTTGGCCACAATGCTCTTTGGCAGCAAGGCAGAGCAGAAAAGCAGGCTGCTTATAAGATTATCTCAGGTCTACTCCCCATTTCCTACAACAAGCAGCGGATCAGCTTCACTATCCCCGAAACTGATGAGATCACAGATTTCCGGGAAGGCGACATTGTTGTCCTCTATGAACAGCAAATTCCGGTTACCAGGCAGGAAGTCTTGAGAGGCGTGATTTCCAGTTTACAGCAAAAACAGCTTGATTTAAGCATCAGAGGGGGGCTTAAGAACTCCCAACGTCTGAGCAGGGATAGCCAATGGGTGATTGAACATGACATCCTGGAAAGTTCACTATATTCACCTCTGTCATCCTTAACTCAGTTTTTGAGTTCAGCTCCGCTAAAACGCAGGCTTTTACTGGGTATTGAAGCTCCCGTCAGTCCCAACGACGAAGCCATTCAGCAGTCAGAAGTTGAACAAATCATCCGTAGAATGCACGCAGCTAATGATCTCTTTATTGTGCAAGGCCCTCCTGGGACGGGTAAAACCTCAGGCTTGCTTAGCACTTACATCAGCGAGTTACATCAGAATACTGAGAAAAACGTCCTGGTCCTCAGTTTTACTAACCGAGCCGTGGACGAGATTTGTATGTGCCTGTCCAGGAAATCAGTGCCTTTCATCCGAACCGGGGTATCGCAATCTATCGAAGCGAACCTGCTGAGCAATTTGATAAACGGTAAACGCTTTGAGGAAATGGAGGGCATTATTAAGGCTAATCGCATCTGGATAGCAACTGTGCAAAGTGCTACAGCCTGGTATCGGGATATGCAGAAACTGCTAAGTTTTGATGAGATCATTGTGGATGAGGCTTCTCAGATCATCGAAAGCGGTATTTTAGGAATAATTGCCCAGGTCCCCAAGACAATTCTGATCGGAGACCAGAACCAACTTCCGCCCATAACGGTTCAGAGCTCTTTACCCTTCAATTTTAATCATGCCCAGTTAAAGTCTCTTGCCTATGGCAGCTACGGCCAGTCTTTGATGGAAAGGTTACAAAGTATATTCAGCAATAATGGCCATTATCACTGTATGGCGATGCTTCGAAAACATTTCCGGATGCACGAAGAAATAGCCAGTCTGATTGCAGATAACTATGCCAATCAGTTAGTTGCAGCACTTCCACAACAACAGGAGACCTTGCTTGCAAATAAGGCTTTACCTCAATGGCTGGATCAACGTTTGCTCTGGATTGACTGCCCGCCAAGTTCAGATGCCCATTACGATTCTCTGCAAGTGAAGCTGATTTCCAAGATCCTCGTAAAGCTGCAAAAAAGCGGAGTAATCAGTGACATGGAAAGGGGAGTGGGGATAGTTGCCCCCTTTAGAGCGATGATTCATGCTTTGCGCAAAGAGCTTGGGCGAACCATTTCGGATATTGAGAAAATCAGTATAGACACTGTGGAGCGGTTTCAGGGCTCGGAACGCGAGATCATCATTATTTGCCTTCCCATCCGGCATGAGAGCGATCTGCTGCAGCTAAGCTCAGTTTCCGAAGACGGCAGTATCGACCGAAAATTGAATGTTGCGGTCAGCAGAGCCAGAGAGCGTTTGATCATCTTGGGTAACGCAGCTTTATGCAGGAAGAGCAGTCATTACAGCAAACTGATTGACAAGATAGGTAGCAACGGAAATCTGGTCAGCAGCGTCAAAGCAGATCAAGAACTATAAACAAGTTTTAGGAGTATAAAATGAGCAATCAACCCCAACAGCCCCAGATCCAAATCAAAATAGACGAAAAGGTTGGCGAAGGCACCTATGCCAATTTCTTTGTAATCACCAATTCCCCTTCAGAATTCATCATGGATTGCGGACGCATTTTACCGGGAATTCCGGATGCCAGAATCTATACCAGAGTCCTGATGACTCCGACTCATGCCAAACAGCTGATGCAACTACTGGAAAAGAACATCGAATCATACGAAAACCAATTTGGCGATATTAAGGTGCAAGGTCAGAACGACAACAAACACATAGGTTTTAAGACTGATAAATAGGTGTCAGGATTCAGGGGATAGTGTTTAGTAAAAAGGGGATTGAAGAGAGGCTTACCTCGTTCCTGCTTTTTTTACCTCATTCCTGCTTTTTTTACCTCATTCCTGCTTTTTTTACCTCATTCCTGCTTTTTTTACCTCATTCCTGCGAAAGCAGGAATCTCCTGTAATACCAAGGAGATCCAGGATCAAGTCCGGGATGAGGAGTTTTTTAAGCGAAGGCGACATAGACTAAAGCATATCTTCAGGAATTGGAACAAAGGTAACACAATTCATGATTAAAGCCAGCCTTAAATCCCTATCTGTTTTTCTAGTTTACATATAAATTATGAAACTCCGAACCCTTTACCTTGTTTTCTCTCTTTTGATCTGCCTTTCTGCTTTACAGGCTAAAACCCTGACAGGCAAAGTGGTGAGGGTAAAAGACGGCGACACGATAGTGATTCTGAAAGGAAAAACCACCTACACCATCAGGCTGGATGGCATAGACTGCCCGGAAAAGAAACAGGCTTTCGGCGAAAAAGCCAGGCAGTTCTGTTCTGCGCAGGTTTTTGGCAAGCAGGTGAAAGTGGAATATAAAAGCAAAGACCGCTACCAACGCATTCTGGGCACAGTGTTCTATGGCAATGGCAAAAACCTGAACCAAGACTTGCTAAGGGCTGGTTTGGCATGGCACTACAAGCACTATAACAATGACCCCTACCTTGCAAAACTCGAAATCCAGGCACGCAAGCAACGAAAAGGTCTTTGGGTAGATAAAAAAACTATCCCACCCTGGGAGTTTCGCCGGCAAAAACGTTCTAAGGGTAAATTTTTTCACGACTCTGACAGATCAAATCGATGAACACGGGCAACAAGCAGGAACCCGGATTTGCAGGGATCAAAGGATTAATACGGATTTCTCTTTGAATTAACAAAGTCACTGCTGATGATCTGTAGATGTAATAGATCGTTCAACTTTCCTTTGTTTAATACAAGCAAGAGCCACAACAATAATAATGATAGTGTGTTGTTAAAAACAGCAGAATGTTAGAGTAACTCAAAGACTCCAATTCCGCGTTCTTTGCATAAGTCATTATTCTTCAGATTCTTGTCCCTCTCTCGCTTTTCGCAAGCCACCCAATATCCTGGCAGATCCCTCTCATCTTCCCCCGGAATCCCATTCGGGAAGAGTTCGGGGGGAACTGGCGAGGTATTCGGGGGGCGAGAAAGCAAGGATAGGGGAAAAGCTGAACTTTGGAATCCGGATCTCGCAGTTGAACTCAACTCGCAATGTGGCTTTCTGCAATAAAACTGGATACTCCCTTGGCAGATTTCCCTTGACGCTATACTTATTGTAAAAGAAAATGAATAAAAGGTGTCCAATGCGATACTGGATCCATTGCAGCGGACTTAACCAGATAATATATAAAGGAGATACACAAAGATGAGCACACTCAACGGCATGCTGGATGCAGACCTGAAGGGCAAGGTTTGCCTGATTCGCTTCGACCACAATGTGGTGAAAAAAGG
>CAZNGW010000036.1:0-16093 GCA_964572925.1 uncultured Candidatus Cloacimonas sp.
AAACAGGCAATATACATATCATTTTTTCCAAGTTCAATCGTAAAAGCTCCTGGGTGTTTCTTTTCTATGAAATCCTTCACAAAAGTGAATAACTCATCCTGAGTTTTTTTGTAAAGCTCAGTTATTGGTATCATGATTCCTCCATTTCTCTTGTCCATTCTACTGTATCTTTTAAGCCATATAGCTTAATTCCCTCGTTAAGTAATCCAAGCACATAATCTCTATCATTAAGCCTTTTCTTTTCAGCCTTTGTAATGACTCGTCTTTTCATTTTAAGAAATTCAATCCTATTCTCGTAGAGGAACCTTGCTACATCCAGTATGCCTTTGTAGTATTGAGTGTCGTGATTCTTACTTTTTATTGTAAGGTGCCAATCCGTAAAATCCCATGTGCTGTTAGGTTTTGTGTTTTTCACGGCTATCTGAGTTACTAATTCTGCCCAGCGGCTATATGGATATGACAAAAATGATACGGAAGCATCTGCACTGCCGTGACCATCGCAGGAAAAACATGTGCTTATCCCAATCGCAGAATATGCTTTTACCAGTAACGCAATAAATGGTTCAAGAACGACAACTGGGATTTTGAAACTTCTCAATTTTCTTTCACTTGTATTAAAAAAACGATCGGGGCGGTTCATAATAGAGTCATAGCCAGTCTCACCACCAATTCTATAGAATTTTAAAAACACATCTAACTGGGTTTTTGTGATCTTCTGATCTGGCTCGAAAATAACGTATCTCCCTAAGCCATACTTACCCAATTTACTTTTCTCTAAAAGCATCTTTAGATACATCTGGTCAGAGATTTCCGTGTCCCACATCATTTGGAATCTTCTTGGTTTTAACAGCATTGCATTATCGGATAATCTGAGATTGTTGTCCTTATCATACTCCATCAGAAACCCTCTTGCAAGTAGAGCATCGTGAAGGACGTCTTTTAAAGGTCTCTTAAAATCAAACAAAACATTGTAGTCCATTTTTGTTCCTCCATTACTTGATATCTAAATAAGTATTTAGCAACGCCGTGTTGAGTCCCAAATGTTGGTGTAAATTCCAACTCATTGTTTCTCAGGCTGTTTGAGGGTATCTGATATCCCTCGTTACTCACAATCTATGTAAGGCCAAGCGACCGATTACATTGTTTTCTTCTCGTAGATCCAAGTCAAGTTCTTTCTCAAAAAAATCTACCTTGCTTTGACGGGCTTGATCCCTGGGGAGTAGGCGTAGCCGATGGAGCGGGGTTTCAAATGGTATGGGATTTTAATAGATTTCTTTGATTCTCTCCATTGGCTCTGAAAGATTAGTTTTTCCGCTAAGGACACGAAAACACTGTAGACACTAACCATCGAGGACACCGAAAGCACGGAAGTAAATTAAATATATAGAAATAGGATATCATTCATCTCTGCTTTTTATCTGTTTTTCTATGTGGTTTATAAATCATCTCTGTTCCTCTGTGTTTCTGTGTTTAAAAAGAATAGTCACACGGATTTCACGGATCAACACGGATTTATTTCCTTGTTACTTCATCACTTCATTACTTCATAACCCCATCAATCCCTCCTTCTGTGTTTCAATAAAAAAACTATCAGTAAAAAATCTTCGTTTTGCTTGACAGAATCAGCCCAGCATCGATAGCATCACTATAAGGAGTTTGGATGAAAAAAGCCCTGATTTTGCTGTTGTTTTGTCAAAGTCTGCTATTTGCCCTGTCTATCGGGGATTGGAAAAACATCCGCTTCAGCTATCGGGACAGGGATCAGGCCAAAGCATATTTACGTACTGAGTTGCAAGCAAACGAACCTTTTGGGATCCTAAACGACAGCTTTGGTAGCGTGAACCGCGAAGAAATGAAGCGCAGCGAGGGCAGTATCACCTGGGAAGGCAAGATCAGTTTGATCCATGGCGAAACCCCAGGCTGTAATATCGGCCTGCTAAGCGGAGGGGACAACAAGCCTGCAAAGCTATTACCTGTATTTGTACCAACCGATTCGGGGTTTGATCCCTTTTTCTTCAGTCCCTTCAGCAGCGATGCTGAGGACAAGGAAATTCCGGCGCAACTGGACATAATCCACGACTACGTTGCCTTCAGCGATTCCAGCTTGTATGTGGGGATCAAAACCCGCAGTTCCTCAACCTTTTATGCTGATGCCACAGGCGAACTGATGTTTTCCTACATGGCAATCCTGGCGCAGAGCTATGAGGACCTGTCCGATCCCAAGGCCACCACCTGGATAATGTTTGTGGAAATGCCTCAACAGCATGCGATTAACGGATTATACCGAATGACTGGAAATGACATAGAGCATTTGCAGTATATAGCTCCATTGAAGGTGGAAAAGGAAGGCTTTGGTTTTCCCTTGCTGATCTCGGTTCAGTGGCAGCAGCTTTGTTCCGACCAGGCTTTTATGGCCTGGTACAAACCTCAGAAGCCGGTTTTTGCGCTAAAGACCGTCACCTGTCTAACTGACTCACAGGAAGCCACGCTGGTGGACGAAAGCCCGGGGGGCCTGGTTTATCCTTGCAGGCTGTTCTTCGATACCGGGCTGGAGTGCAAGGCGGAGGTCGGCATGCCAGAATACAAGACTACCGATGACGATGCCTGGTTTCAGGTTCTATACAACGACCCAAACGGCAGGTTTATCCCTGAAGTGGAGCTAAACTATAATGAAGATTTGGAACTGGCGATGTTTCCACTTGGCTCAGACTACTCGCAGCCCGTGATTTATCGCACTGAAAATCTGAAACCTCGATTCAAAGGAAATGAGAATCTGGAGACCTTTTTCCGTTATACCACGCAAAAAAGTTGTGACATCCGGGACAGCAGGATCAGCATTACTATGGATTATGATCCTTATGCAAGCCTGCCTTTTGATGAGTTTAACCAGGCTACGGGCTTTGTGGGCAAGGCTCTAAAGACCAACAACGGCTGTCTGCGGAGTTTTGTGGGAAGCTTTCCCCAACTACCGGTTAAAAGTCTGGCTGAGCTGGAAAGCAAACTGCCCCAAATCATGGAGATCATCAAACCCTGGTTGCAGCTCGAAGCGGGAGTGGAACCGGTTTTTAGCCGCCAAAGCAAATTTCCCGACCGGATCATCGATCCGGGCTATGTTTACAACGAGGATGACGATCAAAATCTTCAATACTACGTCAATAACTACAAGGGCTGCGTCTTGGACAGTCAACTTACCGGAAATATGACCTTCAGCTTTGACCGTAAAACCGGCAGCATTGGCTTTGGCAATAACTATCCCTATCTGGATCTTGAAAGTGAAGAGCCCCGGCTGAGCGAAGCTGATGTCCAAAAGATATTTTCCATCCAGCGGGTGATCAGGGATGCGGATTCGCCGATAGTGATTCTGAAACTGGTGAATCTTCTGGGGAACTTCAATTTCAATGGGCATAATCCTGCCAGGTTTGTGTGGGAAGTTGGCGATGAGAACGAAAGCGCATTAATAGACGACAAAAGCGGAAGGTTCATCCGCAAGTCTTTCAAACGTTTCAACAAATCGTTTCCCTATCAACTGGCCTGGAAGATGCAGGAAGAGCTGGATAAGGAGATGCGGGTCGTGTCCGAAAACTACTTCGATATGCAGTTCTGGGAGGATGGCCGGCTGCGCAAAGTGACTCTGAAACTTCCGGAAGAGATAGGCAAACTGGATGAGCCCGATGCCGAAAAGATGCGGATACTGATCCAGAAGATTAAACCCCGCTTGATGCCGGTGGAGTTCACCTTTGTCTTCGACCGGGATTTTTATGACAAGGACAAGCGCTACATCAGTCAATGGAGGCCCTTGCGGCCAAATTTTCCAGGGTTTGTGGTCGCCGGTGACCGGCTTCTTATAAGTTACGATGCCAGAAAAGGGACAGTGGAGATAGATAACACCATCGTGGATCACGAGATCCCCCTGGGGCTGAAACCGCTGATCACGAAAGAAAAAGCTATCGAAAAAATATTAAAAACCGCCCTGCGAACAAACTACTCAAGCGCAGACTATAACGACTGTAAATCCCTACTACAGCTTGTTTACCGGCCTGCCATTCCGGAACGGCTTTACAGTCATGGGCAGGAATATGGGATTCTGAAACCGGCTGCAGATTATCGTTTGATGTGGACTTTGCTGCCTACCGCACAGGACGAAATCGGTATCGATGCCATCACCGGGCAATTGATCTTCTGTAATCCGGAGAAAACGGAATAGCGATGGTTTGATTGCATTCTGCTGATCCCTTATAATGCTTACCCACTCTGAACACTATCATACCACTATCATACCACATGCCATGTGGTATGATAGTGGTATGATAGTGTTCAGGATACTATAAAGCGAGAGGCGTGAAGCCTATAAGCTCGCTTCCTCCACATAGCAGGCAAGCTTGGAAAGACAATTCACATATGATCCCAGTTCATTGTCATACCAGCCAAAGATCTTGGCATGGGTAACCGGGAATTCGGGATTACGTTCCGGGCTCAATCCCAGTTCAGTCAGGATTTGGGGCGGAAGTGAGATAAATCCAGTGCGGGTATGAGTTTCATGGGCTTCGATTGTAACGGCGGCCATGCTGCCGATCAGGTCGGAAGACACGTTTTGGCGTTCGCTGTAAACCAATAATCCCTTTTGAGCTCCCTCAGAGGCTTGCTGATAAACATCATTGAGAAGTTTGCGGTTCACCAGGGGTTCACCCAGGGAGTCCAGGGTGGTATGGAAGGTTACGTTCAGATTGATCAGAGATACCGTGCTGGTGGGAATGCGGACACTATCCGCCATAAATCCTATACTACGAATTTCCGGCATCACTTGCTCGAGAGCTTTGGTAACTCCGGTGGTGGAAAGGATGATGTTATTCATCACGCTTCGGGTTTTGCGCAGATCGCTGGCCTCTGCTTTCGGAACGCTATCCAGAATTGATTGGGTATTGGTGGCGGCGTGAATCGTGCTCATTGAGGCAGTCATGATGTTTGCCGTAATTTTGTTTTCCAGTAGGGGTTTGATCATGTGAGACAATCCTGTGGTTGTGCAGGAGGCGGCAGAGATCAGATGATGTTCGCGTGGATTATATTCCAGATGGTTGATCCCGTAAATGATTGTTTTACTGTCGGAAGGATAGCTTGGGCTGCTTTTAAGTTTGAAGGGAGCACTGCAGATCACTTTCAGGGCACCTGCATCCAAATGACCGCGCAGGCAGGGCTTTCCGGTTTCGGCAGCCAAGCCGGGATCAAGGAAGTTTCCCGTGCAATCAACCACGATTTTCACCCCTTCATTCAACCAGTTAATATCTTTCGGATCACGTGCCTGTCGCAGAATTTTAACGGGCATGCCGGCTATTTCCAAAAGAGGTTTGGAGGCATCCAATACCTTAATCTCTGCCTTATGGCCTACCAGGCCGAATAAAAAGCGGTGAATGGAGCCATAGCTGCTATCGGTTTCTATTACCTGTAAAAGGTCGTCCAGGCTTTTCCCCACGTTGCGTCCGCAGTTCACCACTATTCCATCGAAGTGCCTCAGATGGATCTGATTCCAGAGGAGGAGTTTTCCTATCCTACCCAAACCGTTTATCCCTAGCAGTTTTTTGCTTCTCATGCTGAGTTCCATTTCTGTCTCCTTGTATGCTTATTTTTTTAGTTTAAATCGTGGATGCTTTTCAAGGCTTGCCAGCCATCATAAATCGTTCCGGAACCGGCATCCAGGGTGATCTGATCTCCCGCCTTCAGCTCTTTACTTCCGATCCGGCAGGTAGAGTTAGCCTCGTTCACGCTTAAGTCCCAGCAGTTTACAATCCCGATTAATCCCAATCGGGTGGCAGTGACTGCGGCATGAGAGGTTACGCCTCCCCTGGCGGTTAAAAGCCCCTGGCAGTCGAATAGCAATTCCATATCGTCTGGAACTGTATCCGGTCGAACCAGGATAAGGGCCTTTCCCATTCTGGCATATTCGCCTATATCAGAGCGATTGATCACGATGACCCCATTCAGAGCGCCTTTGCCGATCCCGATGCCGGTTCCGATGCCATCGGGAATCCCAATCCCGGGGCATACCACTTTGTAGTCCGGAACTTTTTGGATTATCTGGTTGCGGGTTTGCAGGATAAACAGCTGTTCTTCGCCTGGACCTTCGAAGGTGAACTCGATCTCCTGATGCGGAAAATTCTTGTCCAGGATAAGCTGGTTGGCATAGCGTTGTAACCGGTTGTAAATTGCGGGGAAGCTGATTTCCAGACTTGATTCTACGGCTTCGGAAGTTGCTTTGGCTTGGGCTGTGGAAATTGGCAGGGTGTGCACCAATCCGGCTACAACGTCCTCTCCCTGGCTGCAAATGGTGAAATCGCCATTCAGACATATTCCTGGTTCAGGGTTCCATTCCGCATGGGTAAAGAGCACTCCCGATCCCGATTCCAGAGAGATATTGCCCATAACCATCTTTTGGACGATCACCGCAGTACCCCATTCTTCCGCTACCTGCAGTTTCTTTCGGTAAAGTCTGGCGCGATCGGTATTCCAACTGTCCAGGACATGCGAAATTGCCTTGTAAAGCTGCAGGAAAGGATCCTGCTCAAATTGAATGTTGTGGCGGGAAAGCAGTTCTTTGTAGTCTTCAACCATTTGTTGCATCAGGTGATTTGGGAACTGGGTTTTCAGGTCTATGTTGAATTGTTTTTTATAACTCAGCATCACCTCGTCAAAGCAGTCACGTTTGATGCCATAGGCCATCCCCCAGCTTTGGATCAAACGGCGATAGCAATCCCAGGCTGTCCAACCGTAATTGGGCTGTTTGGAAAGCTCCAAGCAGGATTCGTCGTTGAGGCCTATGTTCAAAAAGGTATCCATGGCTCCGGGCAGACTCATCGGAGCACCGCTTCGGACGGAAAGCAGTAACGGCTTATGCGGATCGCCCAGGATACATCCCGTTGCTTTCTGTAGTTTGAACAGGTTTTGCTTCAACAGAAAGTCGAACTCATCCGAAATATCTGGATGGGTGTTTATCAGATCGCGGTTGCGGTAAAGCTCAGTAGTGATCACAAAACCCGGAGGGATGGGATATTCGTAGTGCCACAACCGTTTCAGGTAATAGGCCTTGGAGCCCAGTAAGACCTGATTTTCGATGTGGGTGTTGTTGCTTTGCAGATGGAAGAACAGTTTATCCGGATCGTAGGACATGAGTTTTAGTATATCGGCCGGTCTGAAGAGCCTTCTCATCTCGTTGAGGCTTTCCACGATGCGGGTAATGAACACATCCAGCCCTTGCACCATAAACGAAGCAGATAGCAATTTGCGGTAGAATTCCTCGGCAAATACTTCACTGTCCTCTTTACTTTTGCTCCCTTCCGCAAGTCGTTGCAATTCACTGTCGTAAAAACGGAAATAATACTCACTGATGATCTCGTTGACGCTGTCCTTGAGCAGGCGAAAGATATCTATGTATTGCTCCAGGCTGCAATTGCTGATTGATTGGGCACTGTCCAGCATCGCTACGGCAGAGCTGAAAGCTGCATTGGTTAGCATTTCCTGACGCATGGCAAAGTCGTAGAGTTCCAGGATGCGGATAATTCTGCGTAGGTTTTTGCGGTTGATATAATTCAGATTGATCTGTTCGAGACTATGTGCGAAAAGTCTGCGTACCAGGTTCTCAATTCGGAAAACCATCCCCATGGCTTCCAGCTTGGCTTCGTTGTAGGTGCCATACATAGAAGGGATGCCTGCGGCAATATGCCTTTTGTAATAGATATTTTCTCTGGACTGGCTGGGAACCGGATTGAGAATGATACTATTCAGTTTTCCGATGTAGCCCAGTAACTGACGCACCGAGGAATCATAATCCCGACGGGCAAGGCTGGTGCGCAACCGGTTTTGTTCCCTGCTATCAAAAAAACGGTAATGAGCAAGAAATTTTACAATATCATAGGGATCCAACTCATATTTATCCTTTAGCAGCAGATGGATTTTGCAAAGCAGATGTAGTCTTTTTAATCTGGGATCCTGATTTCGGGATGCGAAAAGCTGCTCCAGCTTGTGGCTGGAACAGGCTAAAAGATCCTGGACAGCCAGCTTATGCTCGGAGAGGAAGGCAATAGTAGCAACGTGTTGAGCTTGTATCAGCTCATCACCGCTCTTCAGATACTGCAAAACATCTTCGGGAATTCCATCCTCCAGAGAAGTTGGATCGAGCTTAGTCCAATAATCCAGGATCAGGACACAGAGTCTTATGTGGGTATTATTGCTTTCGGTGTGCACCTGCTTGCGTAAAAAGTGGATAAGCCGGTCTTTCCGCATGCTTAGTTCATCCAGTTCAGTGCTTTTTTCCCTGATCTCACCCTCTGCGCCAATCTCATTGAAGAATACAGGTAGTTGCCTGAGTAGGTGTTTTAACTGGATAAAAACTGGTTTGATGTTGGCATTCAGCAGGGCGGAAACATCCTTCTGAAACAGGTCTTCATCTGACACAAAGATCCCATGACGGGTAACGGCTATGATCAGAGCAGCCAATAACTCTTTGCAGAATAATGGATTTATCCTTATTAACTCAAGGTATAAGCGAATATGCTTAAGATGATTTTTGTCGATATCCAGTTGCCAGTCGGGGCGAATCCTGACCTGGCCAGGTTGGGTGAATTCCATTGCAGCAAGGTAGCGGATAAAATGTAGTGCATGCTCTTTGTTACCATTCGAGATCACATTTTTGCCAATAGTTAACAGGCAATCCAAAACAATGGATCGGTGGCTGGATTTATAGCCAGCCAGGGTATCGAAAACACTATCAATTATAGTGAGAATTCTATCATGCTCCATACTTGTATAAAGCCTTGCCAATTCGCGGTTCAAATCCCATAACAGATGGTCTCGTAAGTCTTCCATTGCTGGTAAACCCAGTAGGTACAGGAGGTAGTTGATCCGCTCGGCGACATTTTCCAGGTTGCATACTGCCTCTCTCAAGAGGCCGGCAATCTCACTAAAGGAAGGGAATCCGGAGAGTTCGTTGATGCTGTTTGCGGTGCTAAGGCGATCTTTAAGCTCAGGCAGAAAATTCTGGGGAGGAAAACCAGTGGGCAGAGGTAGATCTGAGGCAAGGGATTGTTGCCAGTGGTTCAGGCTTTGGGAATAAAGATGACGGACAAACCCAAAAGCAGCGCTTTTCATGTTTTCACGGTTGTCCAGGCCTTTTAGTGCCTTGCAAAAGGAACCACAAAAACGATAGTAGTATTCACCGAATTCAGCTTCCCAAGCGATAAGCTGTTGCAGGATATCGGACAGAATCTCGTCAGAAACCTCGTTTTGACTGGTAAGAATGGCAACCCAATCCAGCAGATCCGTAACAAAGCGCTTTTGCTGTTCATCGGTAACCAGCTTGTTAAACAGGTGGCGATACGTATCAAACAGGACTTTCAGGGCACGCGTTTGTTCAGGTATTTGCAGGTAAAACCAAAGGTCGCCCAAGATACCAAGGCGCATCAAACCCATAGCTACAAGCGGATTTACATAGGGATGAAAAACTTCCTCTAAAAGCTCTTTACACCTGCTTTGAATGCCGTAATAAGTTTCTGTGTGGCTTAACAGCCACCTGGCTTCTTCACCGAACTCGACTCCAGCAATCCTGGTTACAGCCAGATTGTCGGACAGGGCTTTGGACTTCAGCGATTCCACTGTATCCCTCAATTTCTTTTATTCATACCTCGGGCACAGCTAAGCTCTGTTTATATTTATCGTGGTTTCTGTCAAGGGGGATTATTCCAGGTCAGGGCATACTCCTATGTTACAATTTCATTTTCTGGACTAAAATCGCGATTTTAGGAATCAATTTCTGGCTTGAAAGGACATGCCAGTCATCACAGGAAACCCTAAACACCAATAGGGGGGAACGGCTTTGACCGCTAATGGTCAAATCATAGGATTAGAGTAATCCCCAGCGCCGTCTGAAATAAAGCTCCATGCAGAAAGTTAAAATAAATAAGGAAAGAATATACCACTTTTTATAGAGGGCTACTTCACGGCGTGATACTTCTTCCTGAGGTTTGGCCGGCAAGGGGGAAAAGCTTTCGAGAATGCTTGGATAGATAAGTTTTCCGTTGGTTTCAGAAGCCAGCCAGGAAAGCAGGGGAAGATTGTAGCCAAAGTCCCGGCTTTCGAGTGAGCTCTCGCTAAGCTCAAATCTGCCCTTGGTGCTTTGACCGCTTTCTTTGTCGCTTATCTCAAAGCTGTAGGTTCCTGGTTCCTTAAGGGCGGCGGCAAAGCTATATTCATCTCCATCCCGGTTCATATAATCGGCTTGAACTTCCTTGTTATCCTTGTCCAGGATGCGAATACGGGGATTGGCATCAAGTTTACTCTGGCGGATCTCATCTTCACTGCGTAAGCGGATCTTTATCTCTTCACCTCTGAAATAGCTGTTGTTATAGATAGCACTGTAAGAGCCGGTACTTTTGTTCCCGAGCCAGGTCAAACAGCTGCTGATCAATTTATTATAACCTTCCTCCCCGCTCAGCAGTTGCCATCGCCAGAGGTTCAGGGTAGCGAATGCCAGACTACGTCCTCCACCTGTGCTTTTTACCGCTATGGCAGGTGAATTCTGGGGATTATTGATGGTTGCCAGAACTTCTGCTCCAGGGCTGGCACTTACGTAGTAATAATCAAGGGGAGGGACGTCTTTGGCTCCAGCAGCCAGGGAACTCAGCATGGGATATCCAGAAGCCTGAGCTGTGGGATTCACGAAGCCCTGATAGGAAGTAAGAACGTTTGACCGCAGCATAGGCAGGGAAGACGCAAGCTCAGGAACCGGCAAGCCTTGATAGAGCAGGCCAATTCCCTTGTTGAAATTGGAATTGATGAAGTTTGCAGTTGCATTATCGAGCTTCAGATTGCCATTATTGATAATGATCATGGCAGCCAGATTTTCTGCTGCAAGCCTGTTTACCTGTGTTTCGCCGTTAAAAAGCCTTCCATCCCGGTTTTGATAGCTTGTAGCTTCCCAACGGGGATTGGCGGCAATGGCATCCAGGGTGAATTTATTATCCCAGGCGGGTTTATCGGAGATCAACAGAATACGCTCTTTGTCGGCTAAAACTTCTATGGCTCCGGGGTAACTGTTATTGCTGAGACGACTTTCGCTATTCAGGGGAGCAAGTTCCACCTTCCAGGGATAGAAGCCAGTTTGGTTGAAGCGATGATTGAAATCCAGGCTGCTTACTTTACCGTTTTCCAGTTTTATGGTCTGGGTGGAGATGATTCTATTGCCGATCATCAGTCTGGCAGTGGCCGAACCATTGAAGTTACGTGAAAGAAATTCAGCCCTGATTGTATTCGGTTCACCACGATAGGCATAGCGATTACTTCTAACTGAACTTACTTCAAGGTCGGGAACCGGAATGCTGCTACTGTCGGCAAGCACGTAAAAGGGGCTACCCAGGCGGGTTACCGCAGCCAGGGATTCATCCCTCAGCCAGCCATCAGAAACCAGGATAATTCCTTCCGGGTTAGTCAGTTCCTTGTTCTTAGCCAGAGAGTCCAGGGTTTTGGCCAGCAGACTGCTGTTTTTATCTCCATCCAAACCATCGGCAAAGCTATGGCTTATCACCTCGTAGCCGGCTTCCTGAAAGCGCTTAATCAGCTTGTTTGCCAAGGGCTTGAGCTGAGATGATTTATCCGAGTTTCCGTGCCTCAGGCTCATACTTTCGGAATTATCCTCCAGCAGGATGATCTGTGGTACAAGCTGTTTATGCCTGGTATAATACAGAATTGGATTCAGCAGCAGAGTAAGCAGGATGGATAGCGATACAAACCTCAGGGCAAACAACAACCATCGCCTGGAAACGGGAATTTCAGGCTGAGTACGGTAGTTGTAGTATCCTGAGATCAGCAGGGCGAAGAGGAAAGTGAGAACGTATTTCAGCATCAGATCCAAAGTCGGATATATGATCCGAAGGACACTCCTTTTGATTTATAGCTGGGGAAAAGAGAATCAACGCTTTGCACGCTGAACCCAAATTCGCTGCCTTTGCTTTTCAGCCCAAAGCCATAGCTGGCACGCCAGGGATGTTCTCCATTACCGATTCCCAAACCGAAATTAAGCGGAAGAAAAGGAACAGGGAAAAGCTGTGCGCCAAGCGACAGTTTTCCAATTTTGCTGGTGGCAGCTGAGTTTTTAAAAGCCTGAACGTAGTCTGCCGAGACATTATAATTCTTTTGGGAGTACAGAGCCGCCAAACGCAATTCGGGAGGAAGCTCTGTAGCAAAGGGGTCAATGGAAACACGTTCGGAGCTTTCCGTATAAAAATCGTCATCAATATTGGCGATGTAAACGCTATCTGCGTCGACCTTGATACTAACGTCCTCAGAAACAGCGCTCCAGGTGATCTTACCCCATAAGTTATCAAGGGTCAGACCTACCTCCAGGTTGTCCATAAGGTCTGCAGCCACTCCCAGCATGGCTTTGTGTCCATACCCACCCATTCCGGTGCGGAGTTGGATATCCTGGTGGAGGTACACGCCATTCCATCCAGATCTGAAGTAACCATCGAAGCGTTCAGTCTGGGCAGAGGCCAGGCCCACCAAGGCACTAACCGAGAAACCGGTGCGAATTTCGGGGAAACCTTCCGGCAACAAAGGAAGACGAAATCCGCCTGCGCCAAATGTGATGTCCACATAGCTAAGCGCTTTGAAGTCCGTGTTGCTTTTATCAAATACATAGAGGGTGTCTGTATTGCCATAGAGCAGCAATTCCAGATACCTTTCGGACAGCGACAGCTTGGACATGTAATGCACAGAGCTGGAAAAGGACATATTACCAACCGTGAAACCAATCAAGCTGGTATTTCCTTCCACATCTGTCCGCAGACTTCCGTCCATCTTATCCAGGATAAGCTGTTTATCGCTGTCTTCCAGAAAGGAAAGCCCCATTATATAGTTATAAGTATCCAGGTCGAAGGAATTGTTGGTAACGGTAACTCCGGTATTCAAACCCGGAACCCAGAAGTCGATATGTTTGGTGGGAATAAGGTTGGCCGGATTCCAATAGGCTGCTTCCACTCCCTGTGCCCGTAGCATATAGCTGTCGGCATGCAGGATAGATTTACCAGTGTTGTAGGCTGCCAGTGGGCAGACCAAGCCAAGCAGGAGGACGGCAAGGATTATAAAGTTCTTCATGCTCAATCCTCCACTCTAATTCTGGCAGTCATCATGCCTTTCACGTGAACGTAATCAGTTGAACCCGCATAGATCGTAACCGGCCCGTCGCTGGCTTCAAAGGTGAACGCCCAGCGCATATAAACGGTCGGAGCGGTAAAGATCTGTATTTCTTCTGCGTCTATTGAGAGATTAATGTTTTGCCAGCCGGGATTTGTTTCTGAGCTTTGCAGGGTCATTTCTTCACTAAAGCCGTTGAAGCCGATTATCCCATCTTCGCTGATCGTAGTGGGAATGGTGCTGAAATATACTCTGGCGGAAGCCCCAATGGGAAGCTGGTTTTGAACCTGAATCTGGATATTTGCCCACTGTGCGTTTTTTCTGATGCGTTCACGGTTATTTTCTGGGATGCTGATTTCCTGTTCTTCACGTACGATTATCTCATGCTGGTAGAAAACAAACGACATCGGTGCATTGATCAGATAGTCCGCATAGAGCTTGTCGGTCATTTCCACATCCCCGATGCCTTGTCCACTGCTTATGGTAAGCACTCCTTCCACCATTTCCAGATGAGTGGGCATTATTTGCAGCAGATAGGAAACGTTATTGTGAAAATCAATCGTTATTTCTCCCGGAGTAGGACCATTGGCCGCAGGTGCATAGTAGTAATTTCCGTTATCGTCCAGAACATCAATATAGCGTGTTTCGCCGGCTTCATTGGTGGCTTTGATCCTGCCACTGAATCTGGCTGCGAAACCGATATAGTTTTTTAGATAAACCCTCAGAGAGGCTTCCTGTAGATGCACGGCCTGGTCGATTCCATAGGGATAGCTGATATCTATTCCTCCAAGGCCGGATTCCAGAGCCAGTGAATAGTCGTTCAGCTGACCGCGGAACTTGGCAAACTGGAGCATGGAATTAGCCTGCATGCTGAATTGGGCTGCGGTGGTTCCTTCCGGCAGGGTAGGGCTAACCACCAGGCTAACGGGAAGCTCGGTAATCAGCTGATCGGAGGTTTCATTACCCAGGATCATGCCGCTAAGGTCTGTGGTTACCCAGCCGGTGTTGCCGGTATAATTAATCTCAAATTCTTCGCCGTTTGCCGTGAAAATATTGTGAAAAACCAGTTTAAGCTGTTGAACTCCGCTGTTTACATTGGTAAATCTGGTGCGCATAAAACCTGCATGCATTTCCGCATAAGCCGGTTCAACCTCGCCATTGTCGTCAATAAAAGGGATAAAAAGCTCTCGTCCGGTTCCAGGAATGGGGATGTTTTCTATATCAGCGCTGGGGGTGAAGGGAACCGGGCCAAATTCATCAGATTCAGCGTTGCCATTGGCGGTGAGCACCAGAACATTCGTGCTGTCCACCACAAAATGACTGCTGTCGGCCAGGTCAGAGGCGTAGAAACGGTCGTTGATCAGGGGAACGTTTAGTTCGACATCCCATTTGGGCAACACGGGATTTTTGATCTGGCAGGCTCCCACCAGGATAAATACTGCCATCATCACAAGATAAAACTTTTTCATCGGCACTTCCTTCTATGCTGAAAAAGCATATTCTTTTGCATCGCTTTTCGCTTTCCCAGACCACAAAGGCCTATAAAAACGAAGCAAACGCCTGTTCAGGGTTCAAGCAGCAATTTTCGAGCCTTTTTTCCAGAATAGCTTTAGCTCTGCCACCGTGTGCCATTATCAGAGCCCTTTGCTTTTTGTCGAGTTTTATTTGAAGGCTTGTTTTTGCCTGCTCCAAAATCTGCCTGATCAGCCTTTCTGCCATGACAAATTCACCAAAGGCCGGATGCCAGGGGCCGCAGACAATATCGCTTTCGTTCAGATTGGAAGGCAATCCAGCTTTGATAAGGATAATTCCTTCCGTTTCACAGAGCTGCGCATAGTCGGCACAAAGTTCAATGGCAGCTTCAAGCTCCAAAGGCTGGTATTTTCCCTGCCGGTAAAGCTCTTCAAGAGGAGTGCCCTTGATCACTATAAGTGGATAAAGCCTTAGGTAGTCAGGTTTTAGCAGCCTGAGGAACTGCATGTTGATCCGGATTGTATCATTATTGCTACCCGGCAAACCCGGCATCAGTTGCACCCCAAGGAGAAAGCCATGTTGCTTCACCAACTGGCAGGCTTTGAGCGACAATTCTGAACTGTAACCTCTGCCAGAGGCTTTTAGCACCTCATCTGCGAAATCCTGAACTCCCAGCTCGATACAGCTTATCCTTAAGTGTTGGCAGTTATCCAGGATATCTGCATTTATATAAAGCGGATGCGTGGAGATTCTGAGGCTGGTTTGGGCGTCGGCAACCCCAAGCACGGACTCCGCCAGGCATTGCTGCCTTTCCGGGCTCAGGGCGGTAAAACTTCCGCCATAGAAAGCTATCTCTTTGGCTTCTCCAGGGTGCCTGCGAATGAATTCACGAGCCGCTTCCAGCTGGGCTGCCAATTCAATATCACCTGCTCCGCTGATCTTGCTCTGATCGCAATAGATGCAGCGGTGGGGACAGCCCTGCATGGGGATGAAGACGGGATAGATAAGCTTCTTCACAATCCTGCCTGCTTTCATTGCGCTATCATTAAGCATCCAATAAGGGTGGGACGCTTAATTCACCCTTAATGCACCCATAATTGGAGAGAGAGGGGTGAAGTGGTGAAATGGTGGAAATGTGGAAAAGTGAAAAGGTGGAAAGGTGAAACACAGAGGAACAGAGAAAGGGGTAATGAAGTGATGAAGTGACGAAGTGATGAAGTAACAAGGAAATAAATCCGTGTTCCTATTCCTCTATGTTCTCGGTGTTCTCGGTGGATCATTTTTCGGTGTTTTCAGTGTCCTCAGTGGTTATAAGAAATCCGTGTCAATCCGTGTTCATATTACTTTTCAACACAGAGAAAAGCAGAGTTTATCAGAGAACAACAGAGTTTAATGAAACACAGAGGCACAGAGATAAGGGTACCGAAGTGATGAGGTAACAAGGTAA
>CAZNGW010000036.1:16193-25933 GCA_964572925.1 uncultured Candidatus Cloacimonas sp.
ATGAAACACAGAGGCACAGAGATAAGGGTACCGAAGTGATGAGGTAACAAGGTAATAAATTCGTGCAAATCCGTGTTACTATTCCTCTGTGTTCTCAGTGTTCTCTGTGGTTTAGATAAGAATCCGTTCAATCCGTGTAACCATTCCCTCTACACTCCCAGTTTCTGGCAAGCCAGCCTGGCTGCTTCCTGGTGAGCGTTTTTCTTGGTGCTTCCTTTGCCGGTACCGAGCAGTTTATTGCCCTGGCGCACTTCCACCACAAAGGTTTTATGGTGTTCCGGGCCTTCTTCGGCAATGGTGATGTAGCGGGGAGGTTCCTGGTTTTTGCTTTGCATATATTCCTGCAGGATGCTTTTGTAGTTCACCAGTTCGTCTCGAGTAACGGTTTCCTCGTAGTCCACCAAAATGTGCTGACGAATAAATCTTCCCGCTGCGGCAATCCCGCTGTCCAGATAGATGGCGCAGATCATGGCTTCCATGGTATCGGAAAGGATTGAGGCCTTGGCTGCTCCTCCCGACTGCTGTTCTTCCGGGCTTAACAGAACATATTTACCGAGGTCAATGGCATTGGCTTTCAAGGTTAGGTAGGTTTCGGATACGATTTTGGATTTCAGTTTGGAAAGCTTGCCTTCCTGTTCATCGGGATGACGGGTAAAGAGCTCTTTACTGACGATGAAACCCAGGATCGAATCTCCCAAAAACTCCATCCGTTCAAAGGGGGAAGGGACTTTGTGGTCGTCGTAACGTCGCCTCAGGTAGGATTTGTGCGTTAAAGCCGCATGTAGCAAGGTAGTGTCGTGGAAGCTGTAATCAATGCGTTTTTGAAGTTGGGTCAGGCTTTTTTCCCATTTGGGATATTGCTCGCTGATCTTTTTCCCGTTAAAATACTCTACGATGCGGGAGATGATAGATTTCATCCGTTTCTCCATCAACTGATCAGGGCTACGGGATCAGGCAAAACGCTTGATGATTATGGCGGAGTTGTGTCCTCCAAAACCCAGGGAATTTGATAGGGCTGCGTTAACTAAATGCTTCATGGCATTATGAGGCGTATAATCCAGGTCGCAATCCGGATCTGGATTTGTGAGATTAATAGTGGGATGGATGATGCCGCCTTCTATGGTTTTGACGCAAACGATGGCTTCGATCCCCGCTGCGGCACCCAGCATGTGCCCAACCATGCTCTTGGTGGAGTTCACTTTTAGTTTGTAAGCATAATCGCCAAAGGTGTTTTTGATGGCAAGGGTTTCACCTTTGTCGTTCAACGGGGTGGAGGTGCCATGGGCATTGATGTAATCTATATCCATTGGATTCAGACCGGCGTCATGGATGGCCATCAGCATGGCGCGGGTGCTGCCTTCACCATTTTCGGTGGGGGCAGTGATGTGATACGCATCTCCGGTTGCTCCGTAGCCGGCTATTTCCGCATAGATCTTTGCTCCGCGGGCTTTGGCATGCTCAAGTTCTTCCAGAACCAGTATGGCAGCGCCTTCGCTCATTACAAAGCCGTCGCGCTCGCTGTCAAAAGGCCTGGATGCCTTTTCAGGAGCGTCGTTGCGCGTGGAAAGAGCACGCATGGAAGAAAATCCTCCCACTGCCAAAGGAGTAACCGCAGCTTCGGTTCCCCCGCTGATCACAATGTCAGCGTCGCCATATTGAATTGTGCGGAAAGCGGTTCCCAAGGCATGGTTGGCGCTGGCGCATGCGCTCATTACATTGAAATTGATCCCTTTAAAGTTATGCTCGATGCTGATATGCGCTGCGGCAATATTGCCGATCATTTTGGGGATGAAGAAAGGACTGATGCGGCGTGGACCCTGGGTGTGGCATTTCACGCATTCCTCTTCGAAAGTCTGGATACCCCCAATGCCAGCGCCAGTGATCACACCAACCCGGTCAGGATCGAACTTGCCTTCGCTGAGTCCGGCATCCTGAACCGCTTCACGTGCGGCGATCATGGCAAACTGTGTATATAAATCAAGTTTTTTTACTTCTTTGTGGTCGAAATGCTCTTCAGGATTATAATTCTTAACTTCAGCTGCTATCTGGACAGGTAATCCTGTAGCATCAAAGCGGGTGATCATTCCGACGCCGGAAACTCCGTTTATCAGGCTCTGCCAGGTTTGGGATACATTATGGCCAACGGGCGTAATTGCTCCGATACCTGTTATTACAACTCTTTTCTTAGACATAAAAACCTCATTTTGGTTCGTTCTGTGTTTATCTTACGTTTGTCTGAAATGGGGAAAAACCGCAGTTCAGAGAAAAGCAAGTAAAGCGTGGATGCAATCCTGATACCTGTCGAGCTATCAGGATTGATCCACAGTAGGGGAAATGGGTATATTAACCCAGTTTTTCCTTCAGGTAATCGATGGCTTGGCCAACGGTGCGTAGTCTTTCCTGATCCTCATCCGGAATGGTAAGACCGAATTCATCTTCGAAAGCCATCACGAGTTCCACGGTATCCAGAGAATCGGCACGCAGGTCTTCGATGAAATTGGCTTCGGGAACGATCTGGGATTCTTCCACACCCAGCTTATCCATCACTATCTGTTTTACTTTGGCTTCAATATCCATTGTTCCTCCTATGTTATTGAAGTGAGTTCTTTATCTTTGTTTGATTGGGTTTATTAATACATGGTCAGACCGCCATCCACGGCGACGGTCTGGCCGGTGATATAATCAGCTTCGGAAGAGGCCAAAAACAGACATAACTTAGCCACATCGGCCGGGGTTCCCATCTTCTGAAGGGGAATCACCTTGGCATATTCAGCTCGGATTTCCGGGCTGAGAGTGGCTGTCATTTCTGTCTCGATAAAGCCTGGAGCGATGGCATTTACACGCACTCCGCGTCCGGCAAATTCCTTGGCGCAACTTTTGGTGAAGGCAATCAACCCTCCTTTGGAGGCTGCATAATTGGCCTGACCGGCATTGCCCATCAGTCCGATCACGCTGGCGATATTGATGATGCTGCCCTTACGGGCTTTCATCATGTGCTTGAAGGCTTTCTGAGTGCAGAGGAAGCTGCCTTTCAGATTGATGTCCAGAACCAGGTTCCATTCTTCTTCCTTCATGCGGATCAACAGGTTATCCCTTGTAACGCCGGCATTGTTGATCAGACAGTCTATCCTGCCATGCTGGTTTACAATCTCGGTAAAGAGAGTTTCGATTCCCTGACTGTCCGTAACGTTGCCGGGATAGCCAAAGACCTTTCCGTTGCCGTTCAAAGCCGCAACAGCCTTGTCCACCTGTTCGGCGGCGATATCTATGATAACCACGGTTGCTTCGGCTTTTACAAAAGCTTCGGCGATGGCAAAGCCTATGCCTCTGGCAGCTCCGGTGATCACCACAACCTGGTCATTTAGTTCATATTTCATGTCATCTCCGTGAACCTGATTCAACATCAGTTCGCATTAACCTGTGATGGACACAACAGCATCCACGTCTTCTATTTTGTCAATGGAAAAAACTTCCACCTCTTTGGCGATATTCTTGATCATCCCGCTTAAGACCTTTTGTGGACCGAACTCTATAAAGCGCTGTACGCCCTGGGAAACCATAAATTCCACACAGCCAACCCAGCGCACAGGAGAAATGATCTGTTTGGCCAGCTTTTCGCGTTGCAAAGCTCCGTCGGCACAGGGCAAGGCGTCCAGGTTGGAAACCACGGGGACGCTGCCGTCGTGGAAGGTGAGGGATTTCATCTCTTCATACAGCCACAAGCTGGCTTGGGCGATTAATGGGGTATGGAAAGGGCCACCCACTACTAAGGGCAAGACTCGTTTGGCACCTTTGGCTTTGGCAAGTTCTCCTGCAGCAGCCACTCCTTCGGCAGTTCCGGAAATTACTGTCTGGATCGGTGTATTGAAGTTAACGGCCTGCACCAGGCCGGTATTGGAAGCTTCGTTGCAAATCTCAATTATTGTTCCGGCTTCCAGCCCGATTATTGCACTCATGGCAAAGGGTACTCCGGCATTGGCTTTGATCATATATTCACCGCGCTTATGAACCAGATGCAATGCATCGGAAAACGACAACATTCCGGAAGCAACCAGAGCGCTGAATTCTCCCAAAGAGTGCCCGGCCACAAAATCAGCCTGCACCTTGCTTGATTCTTTGAAGCGTTTCAGGGCAGCGATGCTGTGAAATAATATGGCAGGCTGGGTGTAGCTGGTTTGTTTCAGGCTGTCTTCAGGGCCCTCGCTCATCACTTGTTTCAGGTTTGTCTTATGCTCGGTGTCAAAGCTATCTAAAATTTGCATGAGGTGGGGATTGCTCTGCAAGAAGTCTGTTGCCATCCCGATGTATTGGGCTCCCTGTCCGGGAAAAACAAATGCTGTTTTCATCTTAACCTCGCTTAGTATCGTGCCAGAATGCTGCCCCAGGTTAGCCCCGCTCCAAAAGAGGTAAGCAGAATAATGTCTCCCCTGCGGATTTTTTTGTTGCGGATGGCTTCGTCGGTGGCCAAAGGAATGGTCGCCGAAGAGGTGTTGCCATATTTTTCGATATTAACGATCACCTTACTCATCGGCACTTTCATCTTGTCGGCGAGGCCTTCGATGATGCGCAGATTAGCCTGATGGGGAATGATCCAATCGACGTCGGAAACGCTTAGGTTATTACGGCGCAGAAGCTCATCGGATGAAGCATACATGCATTTTATCGCGTTTTTGAAAATGCGGTTGCCTTCCATAAAAACAGTATGGAGGTTTTTGTCCACGGATTCATGACTGGCCGGCATTCTGGATCCGCCAGCCTGCTGGATCAAAAACTCGCCCTGACTGCCGTCGGCATCTATCTTGCTGTCAATAATTCTGGAAATATCGCTGGCTCCGGCTCGGCTAACGATTGTAGCTCCGGCTCCGTCTCCGAAAAGAACGCAGGTATTGCGGTCTTTCCAGTTGGTGATTTTGGTGAGGATTTCCACTCCCACCACCAGAACGTTTTGGGCAATGCCGTTTTCCACATACTGGCGGGCGATGTCGAGAGCATAAATGAAGCCCGTGCAACCTGCCGAAACGTCGAAAGCGGGTATGTTCTTTAGTCCCAGCTTCTTTTGCAGTATGCATGCAGTGGAGGGAAAGGGATGATCTCCGGAAATGGTGGCAACGATGATCTGATCGATGTCCTTATATTTAACCTGTGAGTTTTCGATGCAGTTCGTGGCTGCCTGAAAGGCCAGGTCGCTGGCTGCTTCGCTTTCGGACGCAATGTGACGTTCAAACATTCCGGTTCTGGTTCTGATCCATTCGTCGGTAGTTTCCACGATCTTTTCCAGATCGAAGTTATTAAGTATCTTCTTAGGGGCATGACTGCCAAAGGAGGAAAACTTGGCATGATAACTCAGCATTGTTTACAACCTCTCAAAGTATTCCTTCGCATGGTTCACAAATCCCGAAGTGGCAATGCGATCGGCAAAACGGATGGCGTTTTTCATGGCCTTGGCGTTGCTGCGTCCGTGGGAAACCACAGAAATTCCATTCAAGCCAACCAACAGGGCACCGCCATATTCGGTGTGATCCAGCTTCTTCTTTAGATAAGTATAAACCGGATAGGACAGCATGGCACCAAATTTCGCAATCCAGTCCTTATTTATCTGTTCCTTCAGGATTTCAAACATGGAAAAGCCAACTCCCTCAACTGTTTTTAGCACTATGTTGCCCACAAAGCCGTCGCAAACGATTACGTCTGTAACCCCGCGGATAATGTCCTTGCCTTCAATGTTGCCGACAAAATTCAGGTCTTTGGCCTCTTGCAGCAATTGATATGCCGCTTTCGTCGTGGCATTGCCCTTGGCGCTTTCTTCGCCGATGTTCAGCAGCGAAACCTTGGGGCGATCTGTATGGAAGAAATACTGGAAATAGAGGCTGCCCAGTTTGGCGAATTGCAGCAGGTTTTCCGCGCTGCAATCCACGTTTGCACCCATGTCCAGAAGGATTTCGTGACCTTCCTGGGTTGGGAAAACTACGGCTATGGCAGGACGCAACACGTTTTTAATGCGTCCGTAAACCAAGAGCGAAGCTGCCATTACCGCGCCGGTATTGCCAGCGCTTACTGCCACATCGGCTTTGCCTTGTTGGTGCAGTTCCACAGTTTTTACCAGGGAAGAATCTTTCTTGGTGCGCACTGAAGCTGAGGCGGAATCGCCCATCTCGATGCGCTCTGGAGCATGAACGACACTAATCCTGGCAGGAGGATAATAGTACTTACTCAGTTCGTGGGTAATTACCGCTTCGTCTCCAACCAGGATCACTTCGCTGCAAAGGTCTTCCTTGATGGCAAGAACTGCGCCTTCAATTTCCGGAAACGGCGCGTTGTCGCTTCCGAAAGCATCGACGGCTACTCGCACTTTACTCCTTGGCTGCTAAGATCTGCTTACCGTTATAGGTGCCACAGTTTTCGCAGATGTGATGAGCGCGGGAGCTTTCACCGCATTTGCTGCAGGTGGTAAAGCTTGGCGCAGTAAGGGCATCGTGGGTTCTGCGTTTATCTCTGCGGGTTTTGGATGTCTTTCTTTTCGGGACGGCCATTTTGGTTCTCCTTATATATATCACGATCTGCTGCAAAGCACTTAGCGAAAAAGCTGAACAAGGTTCTATTTTCCTGAGTTTGCAACAGATGTGCATAGAAATTTATAGGCAATCAGAGGATAAACTTATTGGGGGCTGTTTTTGTCAATCAAAATATGTTTTTATTGGCTGGAGAGCAGGCTGCGAAAGGATCGCCGGCTTGAGCCGGTAGGTTGGTCAAACTTAAGTTTGACTTCGTAATTACTAAAATAAATCCGGATTCATCCAAGTCCATTTCCACAGGCCCGGATCATATACCAAACCTGCTTTCACGGGATTAAAACGGATATAATCAATTATTCTATATAGTTCACTTTCTGTCCTAACGCAGTAGTCGAAAAACTCATGATACCACAAAGCCCCTTTTCTGTTCAGCACCAGGTTTATCTGCCTTGAGGTTCCACCTTTGATGAGCTGCATGATTTCGGACAAGGGAACTGGCACATCGTCATTGACCTTAGGTCGTATCAGGAAGTGGACATGGTTTGGCATAATTGTCCAGCAGTAAAGGTAATACATAGTTTCCTGGAGTGCCAGTAGCTTATCAGCCACTATCATTGCCAGGGAATCGTTATCGATCAAACTGATTTCATGCGTGTGTTTCCCATAAAGATCATCTTGAAAACCAAAAAGTCTCTTTCTATGGTTGTTTTCTGAGTTCTCATCCAGCTCAGTCCATCCATTTTGGATCTCCATCTTTTCTTTGAAGTCTTGGTAAGCCTTTCGATATGCTATGGGCAGGTCAAAATTCAGGCGGAATGTGATAAAGAAGATTCCGCCAATAGGCTGATAGTGAGGTAGTCTGCGTTTGTATCTGAGTTTGTAATCCATTTTGTGTCCTTGTTACGAGAATCAAACTAAAGTTTGAACAACCTACCGGCTGAAGCCGGCGATCCTATATCCTTTTCACCAGCTCCTGCCAGTAGCAAATCACCTGCTCTTTTACGTAGAGCAGCGATGCTGCGAGGGCTTTGCGAAGTGGGGTGCTGCGTCTTTCCACAACAAAGAACAGGGGAATAAAGCTTATCCAGCGCATGATCCCTCCCAAGCCAAAAGTAACCTGTTCCGGCTCCAGACTAAGGAATCCCAGGTTCAGCGAGGCAGGATAAAAAATCCCCGATGCCAGGGTTGAAAGCATCATGGCACTGCCGGTAAGGGCTGCATAGAGGCCTGAGTAAACCTGTTCCTTGCCTCTAACCGCGATGGAAAGGACGAAATTTGTAGTAATTATTCCCGTCCCGGCCCACATAAATCCTGAAATTGCGCCTTCCAGCCAAAGGATACTATAATTTCCTGAAGAAGTAAAGAGCCAGAACATAGGATTCAGCCCACCCAGAGCAACGCAGATTTTCATGGCGCTTTTATTGCCAAAGCGGTCGATGAAGCGTCCCCAAAAATTAAAGGACAACAGCGATGCGGCAGTATGCAAAGTGCCATAAAGCTGCATTTCAAACAGGCTCATGCTCAGTTTTTTCAGCATATAAGGACCCCAAAATGGACTGCCTACCCCCACCGCCAGCATCCACCACATTCCAAAGACCAGCAGCAGGCGAAAGTTCTTGTCCTTAAAGGGTTCACGGTAGCGGGAAAGCAAACCCTGGGTGCTCTGCAAGCGTAAAGGTCTTTCGGGCTGTCTGGCCAAAATCACCAAACCAAGCAGTCCGATCAGGGTGGCAAACACATATATCCCGGCCAGAAAGAAGCTCTGGTTTTGATGCGTAAAAAAGCCCTGAGCCCCCAGTAAACCAAGATAAAACTGTTTGAACCCACCTTTGGCAGAATCAAAGAGATCAACATGAAAACTAAGCACATAGCTGACCGCCAGTCCAATCGAGAGCAATATCTGATTTCTACGGGAAAAGAACCTGCCACGAATGGAAAGCGGGATCAGATCGCTGATCCAGGCGATCCAGATATTTGCCCCCATCGCTTGTAAACCGGCACTGAAAAACATCAGCACCAGCACAAAACCAATTCCCTGCTGGGGAATCCTGAACAGCAAGGCCAGACCCAGAAACAAGGTTAAAAACCTTCCGGCTGCGGTTATCCACACACAGGCAGCTTTGCGTGCCTTTAGCTTATGGGTGAGTGCCACTCCCAAAGGTTGCCAGATCGCTGAAACCTGTCCAAAAGCACTTAGAAGGCTGTAATGAAGTGGAGATGCTCCCAAGATCACCATCAACTTGGTAACAAAGGACGAACCGATTTGAGCCAGATTGCCATAAATCTGGGCAAAAATCCCTTCTGCTATCGAGGTGCGATAGGCTCTGCGAATCAGGCTGTGTGAGTCTTTTCTGTCTTTCACATGTAAAGACCTTGTTTCCTCATTCCTCTTTGAATTTCCCGTTGAGAGGAAGGGCAGGAATCTCCTGCAACCAAAGGAGATCCTTGGTCAAACCCGGGATGAGGAAAGGTGGGCTTTGCATTGCCAGTTGCGAAAACGTAGTTTTCATTGTCGTTTCTCTGTATAAAGCTGTTTGGTGTCCTTATTTGCTCACCAGTATTTGCTTTATCTCAGATAACTCGGTGAGAATGTCTTTCAGAACCTGGGAGTCCGGGTTTGCTTCATTTTTACTGACGTGTGGCACAGATCCGGGAACGGCGATCTGGCGCATAATAGTGTTTTTCAGCGATTCACAGTCGTGAATTCCGGTTATAACCAATTCGGCTTTTCCGGTTTCTGAGGAGTTTGCCCCAGCAGTTTGGATATGCAGGCGGCTAAAGCCAAGCATTCGTTCCAGGGGACCCTGGGTGATGTCGATATTAGTGATCTTGGAATAGGGAACTGTGGTTTTCCTGCGCCAGAAAACGCCTTTTTTCAGTTTCACCCCCTCAGAATCAATCCTATACTCCAATGTGTTGTAGAAAGCGGGAATATAGATCGCAACCAGCAGAAAGATAAATATGATAATTCCGCCAATAATAAGCATCAGCAGAATTTCCTCATTGACGATGGCTAAGAAAGCCGGAATCACGAGGGCAAAAACCAAAATCAACAGGTTAACCACGTTCCACAGTACTTTTAATCCAGGCTCAGGCTTCAGATTTATCGATTCCATTACCACCTCCAGGTAGTTTTTGTGTATGCTGATATGGGGCAGTAAGATGTCAAGCAGAAAGTCCGGTAGAATCAATGATGGACATAATGCGAATACCTAAAGCCCACCAGTT
>CAZNGW010000037.1:0-25783 GCA_964572925.1 uncultured Candidatus Cloacimonas sp.
ACCTGTGAGGGTTTCAAGCCATGCTTTTTCAGCTGCTGGCAGATGCGGTTAGCCTTTTTCAGGATGCCGGAAGTGCCTTCCACCCACCTGAATTCGTCAATTCCGATGCGCTTCAGAAAGCCGTGTAGATTTTTAGTATCGTTGGAGCTGAGTAGAGCCATAGGTATCTGCATGCCCTTTAGGCTATCAAGCATCTCAAGAACCCCCTCACAAGGCTCCAGTTCACTCAGCAGATGGTGGTATTCACTTAAAGCCAGTTTGATCGCTCCAGGAATTTTGTAAAAGGGTATTTTCAGCTCCTTCAGCACTTTGTGCATCGGCAGAGAGCGGAAACGCTTGAAATCATCATCGGTGAATTGAGAAAGCCCATATTTCGGTGCCAACCGATTTGCAATCTTGATCCCCAGATGGAAAGAATCAGCGATGGTGCCGTCAAAATCAAAGAGCAAAAAGGGCTTCACTGCTGTTTTCCTGATAACTTCAGGATCAGGCTGTAGGCTTGCTTGCGGCTGATCCCGCTGCTATCTGCCAGGCGGTTTGCCAATTCCCTGGTACCCAAACCGGTTTTAAGCAGTTCACTGGCCTTTATCTCCAGTTCATCGGGGTCAGGCTCACAGCACGTTTCAGCTTTGTCAGCAGCAGCCAGAATCAAGACAAATTCCCCTTTGATGGTAAATGCATTCTCTTGAATTAAATCGCTCAAGCGGCCTCTGACCTGCTCTTCATGGAGCTTACTGATCTCTCTGCACAAACAAACCTGCCTGTCCCCCACGCTTATCAGCAGTTCACTCAGCAGCTTTGCAATGCGGTGTGGAGCTTCGTAAAGAATAGTGGGATAGGGATATAAGGCTATTTCTTGCAGCTTCTCCATGCGCTTTTTGGCTTGCGTTGGCAAGAAGCCCACGAACTGGAATTGCTGTGTGCCAAAACCCGCAACGCTGACCGCTGGAACAAGAGCACTTGCTCCTGGCAAAGCAAACACTTTTATGCCCCTTGTAATAGCCTCTTTTACCAAATGTTCAGCCGGATCGCTAATTGCAGGCGAACCCGCATCGGACACCACGATAAGGTCTTTCCCGCTTTGCAGATAACTGATCAGCTGATCTTCGCGCGACCGTTCATTAAACTTATGAAAGCTGACCAGTTTCGGGGTTGGGATGTCGTATTGCTTGAGCAGGAAAGCGGTTTTGCGGGTATCCTCGCAGGCGATCAACTCGGCTTTTTTAAGCAGTTCCAATGCCCGCAGAGTAATGTCTCCCAGGTTGCCAATGGGGACGGGGACAAGGTAAAGCGCCATAGAGGTTTCAGGTTTTAGGTGACATGGGTTATTGTCAGCTCATTCACCTCATCCCGGACTTGATCCGGGATCTCCTTTAGTTTCGGGAGATTCCTGCTTTCGCAGGAATGAGGGGTGGGTTCGCAGGAATGATGGTTCAGGGGGACAGGGAACAGCCTTGTCATATATCACAAATCTGTCCCCTATCCCCTTTCCATTGTCAATTAGCTTAAATTAATCCCAGTTCTTTGCCGATCTTCTTGAAAGCGGCAATGGTAACGTCAAGGTCTTCGCGGCTGTGGGCTGCAGAAAGCTGCACGCGGATACGTGCTTTGCCTTTGGGAACCACAGGATAAACGAAGCCGATAACGTAAACGCCTTCTTTGAGCAGCATATCCGCCATCTTCATGGCAAGGGGTTCGTCATATAGCATCACCGGCACAATCGCAGTGTTGCCTTTCACGATGTCAAATCCGGCAGCGATCATTTCCTTGCGGAAATATTCGGCGTTATCCCAAACCTTGTTGCGCAGTTCGTTGGAATTGGAAAGCATCTCTATGACCTTCAGGCTGGCGCCTACGATGGAAGGAGCAAGGGTATTGGAAAACAGATAAGGCCGACTTCTTTGGCGCAGGAGTTCGATGATTTCCTTGCGTCCGGAAGTGCAACCGCCATTTCCTCCTCCCATGGCTTTGCCAAAGGTGGTGGTAATAATGTCGATGCGATCGGTAACTCCCCAATATTCAGGAGTTCCGCGTCCGGTATCACCAATGTATCCTGTGGCGTGGGAATCGTCCACCATTACCATGGCATCGTATTTATCGGCAAGATCGCAGATCTCGTTGAGCTTGGCTATGTCACCGTCCATGCTGAAAACGCCGTCTGTGCAGATCAGGCGGTATTTGCTATCCTGAGATTCCTGCAGTGCGGTTTCCAATTCTGCCATGTTGCTGTGTTTGTAGCGATAGCGTTTGGCTTTGCAAAGGCGCACTCCGTCGATGATACTGGCATGATTCAGTTCGTCAGAAATGATGGCGCTGTCTTCGCCTAAAAGCGGTTCGAAAACACCACCATTTGCATCAAAGCAAGCTGCATAGAGGATGGTGTCTTCCATACCTAAAAACTTGGATACTGCGTCTTCAAGCTGCTTATGAATATTCTGGGTGCCGCAAATAAAGCGGACTGAGTTGCATCCGTAACCCCATTCGTTCATGATGTCTTGCGCTGCCTTGATCACTTCAGGATTGTTTCCTAAGCCCAGGTAATTGTTGGCGCAGAAATTCAGTGATGTTCCTCCGCCTTTGACGCCGATCCTTGCGCCTTGGGGAGTAGTTAAAATACGTTCTTTCTTATAGAGCCCTTGTTCTTTGAGCTCTGTAAAAAGCTGTTGCAGATCGGTTTTGATCTTGCCGTAAGCCATTTTGTTCCTCACTTTATGAGATTAGTTACTTTTTGATACACTCTTTTTACGGCTTTTTTCCCGTCAATGGAAAAGTAGTAAAACTCAGGCCTCTCTCGCTAATTCTGCATCTGCCGCTTCTTGCATAAACTGGTTTCTGTAAAGATGATAATAGCGTCCTTTGAGATGCAATAATTCACCATGTGTACCGCTTTCCACTACTTTACCCTTGTGCATCATCAGGATTCGGTCTACATTACGGATTGTGGAAAGCCTATGCGCAACAATGATTCCAGTACGCCCAGACAATACCGTATGCATGGCTGCCTGAACAAGGCCTTCTGTTTCGGTGTCTATTGAAGCTGTCGCTTCGTCCAGGATCAACAATCTTGGATTGGCAAGCACTACCCGGGCAAAAGCTATAAGCTGTTTCTGACCAGTCGAGAGCAGATTTCCAGCTTCACCAACCTGATAATCCCAAGTTCCGGGTAGCTGAGATATGAACTCATCTGCAGAAACCAACTCCGCTGCGTCCCTTACATCCTCATCAGTGGCATCGAGCCTGCCATAGCGGATGTTTTCCAGGATGCTGCCCTGAAAGAGATGCGGAATCTGCTGAACATAGCCAAGCTGACTATGTATCCATTTCAAAGGTAATTCCTTGTAGTCTTTTCCATCAATCAGGATACGGCCGGTCTGAGGTTCATAGAACCGGCAGATCAGATTCACGAATGTGGTTTTCCCAGTGCCAGTTTCACCAACCAGAGCCAGGCTTTCACCTTCTTTGATTGTCAGACTGAAATTCTCAAAAACCTTCGCACCCTCAGAATATGAAAAGCTGATGTTTTCGAAGCAGATCTCACCTCGCATGACTTGCCGTTTCCAGCTTTCGTCCCAGGGAACAGTGCTGATAATCTCAGGCTCCAACTCCAGGAGAGTAAAAACGCGCTCAGCTGCTGCCTGGCCATTTTGCATTTCGGCAAAGAGACGGGCTACATTGGATATTGGCTCGAACATGTGAGATATATACTCAATAAAGGCCATCAAGGCACCCAGGGTAAGTGCTCCTTTGAGAGTGGTAAGTCCGCCCAGCCAAAGGATCAATCCCAAACCCGTGGAAGCCAGCATGAGAATCAACGGCATAAAAAGAGCAGATAGCACAGCAGCTTTCACCGAGCTATGATACATTTCGTTATTCAGTTCAATAAATTCATTCAGGTTCGCCTTTTCACGCACAAGCGTTTTGGTGGTTTTAGCGCCATGGATCCCTTCCCCAAAACTATGGGTTATACGTGAGTTAAGCTTCCTTACTTTGCGGTAAACCTTCAGCATCTTCTTCTGGAAAAGGATACCTATATAGCTCATCAGCGGGACCAGCACAAGCATCAACAAAGCCAGCTTCCAGTTCATGAAAAGGGTAATTATACCTACTATGATGATCAGAGCAGTTCCCCATGCCAGATCAACGATTCCCCAGGCAACAATATCACCCAGCCGGGAAATGTCGGAGGTCATTCTGGCCACCAGCCATCCCGTAGGGGTTCGGTCATAATAGCCCACCTGCATGGCTTGCAGTTTTGCAAAGCACTTGCGACGGAGATCATAATTCATCCCCGTTTCCACCTGACCTGTGAAATGGATGAACATAGCTACGTTTACCAGCCCCACCAGGATCACAACCAGATAAAGTAAACTGAATTTCAGCAATCCCGAAGTATCACCCGGGATGATCATTTTGTCGATTGCATAACGCGTAAACAAGGGAAGAGTGGAGTCCAGCGCGGCCATCAGCACCATTTCCAGAGTTATAAGTATTAGTTGCCTCTTATATGGCAGAGCATGCCGTAGCACAGCCAACCACAATTTTGGATCGAGATTAGATGTATATTCTTTTTCCTGATATATTTGGTTCATATTATCCAGCCTCTGCTTCCAGCAGGTTTTGTATGTTCCAGATTCGTTGGTATACACCTGGAACAGAGACCAATTCTGCGTGACTGCCGATCTGCGCTATGAGTCCATGCTCCAAAACCACAATGCGATCGGCAAGGGGAACGCTGCTTAGTCGGTGAGTTATAATTATGGTAGTTGCCTTGCCTTTTCTCTTTTTGAGGTTACTCAGGATTTGCTCTTCGGTTTCGGTGTCCACCGCAGAAAGGGCATCGTCCAGAATCAGGATTGGTGCATTGGTTACCAAGGCACGGGCTATGGCACAACGTTGACGCTGGCCCCCTGATAGCGTTAAACCTCGTTCTCCGATGACAGTTTCGTAACCATGGTCGAAAGCCCCAATGGTTTCATGGAACGCCGCATCCCAAGCTGCCTCAACCACCTGTTCACGGTCAATTCCATCCCGATAGGCAATGTTTTCATGCAGGGAGCGAGCGTAGAGAAAGGGTTCCTGCATCACCAGACCGATCTGGGAGCGTAGGTATTGCCGGTCATAATGATTCAAATCCATTCCATCCAGCAAGATTTGACCGCGGTTGTAATCGAACAAACGCGGTATCAGGTTTACCAGGGTTGATTTTCCCGATCCCGTGGCACCCAACATCACGATGGTCTCGCCGGGAGCGATTTTCAGATTGATGTTTTTCAGGATATCCGAACCTTCATTGTAGCAGAAGCTCAGGTCTATAAATTCCAAAGCTCCTTTCAGGCGATAGCTGCCATCGGGAACGTAGCCTTTCATATCCTCAACTGGAGCTTCCATTATTTCTTTTAGGCGATTGGCCGAAACCTTTGCCCGGCCAAGATCGGTAAGGATACGTCCCATTTCCCTGATCGGCCAGATCAACATATTGCTGTAGGATACAAAAGCCAAAGCAGTGCCCAGACTGACCTGTCCTGCAATAGTCCGCAAGGTCCCGATCACCAGTACCAGGGCGATCTGGGTCATGCAAAGTGAATCGGAGGACGACCAATACCAGGAGAGCACCGTGATCAGTTTACGGCTTTTATTACGGTAATCAAGTGCAGCTTCAGAAAAGCGCTCATTTTCATATTCTTCCCTGGCAAAGGCTTTCACCACTCTGATCCCGGAAATCGATTCTTCCAGGCGGGTGGTCATATATCCTTCCGCCTCATCCTGAGACTTGAAAAGCTTACTGATTTTCCGAAAGAACATATAGGCATAGATGAACACTACTGGCACTGCCAGATTGGCAAAGAAAGTCATGGTGGTATCCAAACTAAGCATAACCGGAATGATCAGGGCAACCATGAAGATTCCTCTTCCAAGTTGTACAAATTGAAGGGAGATAAAACGCCGCAGAGTGTCAACGTCGGATGTGCAACGCTGGATTATATCGCCGGTTTGAATACGGCTATGCCAGGCATAGGGCAAGAGCTGGATATGTTCCAACAGCTTTTCTCTCAGCCGGCGGGAAAATTCCTCACCAACCTGAGCACTGAGCCGACTGCGCAGATACGTAAAGCCATGCGCCATGACACTGGTAAAAATCACCGCTAATCCGGCAAGCCAGAAATTATGTCTGATGAAGGCTATCACTGCAGAGCCGGGATTGGGCAGATAGAAAGGCAGATCTGAGGGCTTGTTTCCCAGCACCGAATCAATACAGAAACGCATAATCAGAGGAGTTGTGAAGCTGAAAATGGCTGCCATTATGATGCACATCATGGCAAGCAGGTAACGTTTCTTAAGTCCTCTGGCGAAGCTGATAACAAAACTAAGGGTCTTCATTCTAATACTCGCTTTTTTCCTTGTGAAGAACAGGATCTTTTAGTGTGGCAGTTCTCTCACTCATTGTCACATCAGATCTATATTCGTTTCTGTGTTATTTATAAAAAAAACGCTCCCGGTTGGGAGCGTTATCACTTGGTGCAGAAGGCGGGACTCGAACCCGCACACCCGTTACAGGCACAAGATCCTTAGTCTTGCGTGTCTGCCAATTCCACCACTTCTGCGAAGTAACAAAGCTATTTACCGGTTGTAGGCTGGCTGGCTGGAGCAGCTGCAGGTTTGGCTGCAGGAGCTTTTTGTTCAGTAGTTTTGATCTTTTTCTGGCGTTCTTGAATTCCACCTGCCGCACCTGAACTCACATTTTTTACCAAAAAGGCCAGCAGCAGGCAGGATGCCGCAAAAACTAGGGCGAGGATCTGAGTCCATTTCTTTAAAAACTGGGAAGCACCGCTACCACCAAAAACGTTCATGGCAGCACCACCCAGGTTTGCATCCAGCCCACCCTTTGAGGTTTGAGCCAGAATCACCAACACCAATATGATACAGATTATCACATGGACGATCAAAGCAATCGTGTATAAAACCATTGTTATATCCTTTAAAGAGCCATTTAATCTAACTTAGAAGGAACAACAAAATTTATGCCCTGTTTCTGTCAATCAAAAAAAACGGAATTATACAGATCAACATGGCGATTAGCATCAATGCCGAGCCAAGCATTTGCCTTAATCCCAGCTTTTCATGCAGGATCAACCAACCGCCAAACAGGGCAAAAACGCCTTCCAGGCAAAGGATAACGGCTGCCGTAGAGGGCGAGGCTTTTTGCTGTGCCTTCACCTGCAAGCTGTAGGCCACCCCAACGCTCATGATTCCTCCATACATGATTGGCCAAAGGGCTCGGGAGATATTGGTTGTCAAATTAACGGAAACCAGATAGGCGGGAAATTTGATCAAACTATAAAATATGAAACCGGCCAGACTCAGCAAAGCGCAAACAGCATATTGCGCAAAGGCCAGAGACGTTATCGGATGTTGCTTGCTGAAGGTATCGATCAATTGAACATGGATTGCAAAGAAAACAGCCGAAAGCAATACAAGCAGATTTCCGAATCCGAACTTCAGATCAGAGGGATCATTGATCAGAAACATTCCCGCCAGAGACAGTAGCACAGCCAGAATCACATTTCCGGATAGCTTCTGCCCTTTGCGAATACCGATCAAGGGAACAAGTACCACATAGAGGCCGGTGATAAAACCTGCAGCACCTGCAGAAGTGTATACAACCCCAATCTGTTGAAGGGTAGCCGCAATGAAGAGCACAATTCCCGGGAGAACCGGAAAGCTCGTTTCAGGTTTCTTGCGCCAACCAGCCACCAGCCAGATAAACATAGCTCCCAGAGCAAAACGCAAGGCATTGAAACTGAGCGGATCAAGGCTCTGCATCCCGATCCGCTGTGCCACGAAGGCAAAGCCCCAAATGGCAGCAGTGAGGACCAGCAGTAGATTATTCAGTTATTTCCTCTTTTTGCATCTACGGCTGAAGGCAAAACTGCCAAACCCGCCTACGATGGCCAGATAATAGCCCAAATCATACCAGAATCCGCTGTTATTCACTTCGTAGATCCCGGATTGGGGCACGAAGATGGAATAGATCAGGGAAAATGGTGCGATCCAGCCATGCCAGATTCCCCAGAAAAATCCTGCAGGACGCTCCGGACGGTGGTCATTCATACCCGGTGCACAGGACATCAGTAGAAATGTGATAAGTATCAGACTTACAAACATCATGCTTCTCATCTGCATATCCTCGTTCATCTTTCTTCTATATTGAGTTACCAATACATTCTTTTGTCAGGAATTCTCCTGCACTTGCTTCACGCATGGGAGCATTAAGCGTGAATTATGGGTGCGACGCTTATTTGACCCTTATTGCTCCCTTGTTGCCATAAAGGGATTTATCTTACTTCCTGAATCCAAACCCAATACTTACCGGAATGTAAGGTATTAGGCTACCTTCGGTATTTCTCACCACTTCCACTCCCAATTCAGTTTGCAAGAATATTTTACCCACATCTTTTCTGATACCCGTGGTCAACCCCCCTTGCCAGATATCGTAGGGACCATTATGAACCCCGTTATAAACTTCCCTGTAGCTGTGCCAACTACCTCGAAGAGCCAGATTGTAAGAATATGTCCGGGACGCCTCATATGAATAAAGCAACTGCGCATCCAAGCCGGAAGCCCTGAAGGAAAAATCGTCATGATCTGTGCTGCCTCCCGGGTCAAAATCCAGATCAAATTGCGTTCCTTTGAGATAGCTGAAGGAAGGCATTATGGACAGGTATGATCTGCCCTGATGCACAAGCTGCTTTTTAATCCCCAATCTGGTACCCCAATGCTCCCCACTCCCCGAGCTGTAAATCCTGCCACAAAAATCCAGACCATTCGTGATCTTCAGATCAAGCCTTGGTCCGAAGATCAGGCTACTGGACAACTCATTGTCCTCGTCGTGAGATTCAACCTCGCTCCAATAATCTTTCTCCACACTGACTGCGGAATTCAGGTTCAGGTTTTTGGAACTGATCAGCCCTACCTCAAAGGACTTATCGTTCAGAGTTCTGGCGGTTTCCAGAGTAGAGGTATCGATAGTGGCACAGGCACTTAAGCCCAATAAAGCTATGGTTGCAAGGCTGATCATGATCCGGGGCATTTCACACTCCTTTGGGACTTGGGATGAAAATAAACGTAATTAAACAAGAAGGTTTGAGCGCTCAAGCTGCTAGTCCGATGCGCTATGGCAGTAACCCCATTCCCGTAAAAGCAGGAATGAGGTTACCCATCTCGTCATCCCAGGCTTTAGCCTCATCCCGGGCTGGACCCGGGATCTCCATTAACTGCAGGAGATTCCTGCTTTCGCAGGAATGAGGGAAACCTGAATTCTATCACAGCTCCAGCTTTTCCACCAGCTTGGCCTGTATCTCTGGTTTTTCCTGCAGGTCGCTACTCATCAGGAAGTCACGACGTTGCTGGAATCTATCTTTCAAAAGGCCAAGGTAGCTATCCATATTGCCACGCAACTTGGGATCATATTTTTCATAATATCCTGGCAGTATTGCATTTACTGATTCTTTGGTAGGGATCATCGCTCCTGGCAGCATATCCCAGGCTTCCCATTGCAGTTTATCTGTCAAAATGGCAGTTTGCATGGTCAGCGAAGTCTGCAGGGGGATTCCTTCCAGCACATCGTCCGATTCTTTCCAATATCCACGCGAATTGAAGCAATAGAAATCCGCACCATTGTCGGCAACCTTAAGGAAAGCATCCACATCGCGATGAAGTTCATAAACACGGAAAGGATTGGCAAAAGGTTCGAAAACGAGCTTGTTAAGCTCTTCTTCGGTTACGTTTTCAGCGCGGTTACGCTGGGTCATCAAAGCTGCACCCATGGCAATGGCCAGATATTTATCTGTACATTTGATCACCGGAGGCAGCACTGAATCTTTCATCAGCCACACCAAGGCCTTGGGGAATGCACAACGGTTAACGTATTTGCCCAATAATGCTCTGTCCAGCAAAGCCCGGCCATTGGAATTACGCACGTCCAAACCGATAGGAATCCGCTTACCATCTATGTCCACAACCAGGTGATTCATCAACGCCAGAGCATATTTCCAGTCCGGATGTCCCAAGGGACGACTGTCGGTCTTATCGAAAAGGGTTGGTTCCCACACCCGGCAAAGCTTGTTTTCCAGGTCGATCTGGAAAGCATCGTCATGCAGCACAACCTTGGAAAAGCCTTTGGGCATGGTTCCACCATTGTCAGCGCTGTTGGTATGGCTGGATTTCCCTGTTCCGGAAAGGCCATAGAAAGCGATGGAACGCTTGCCCAGCTTTTGGTAGTTACTCTCCTCACAGGTGCTAAAATCTATCTCTTTTATCCCGCCATGGCAAGCTGCCATTCCGATACGGATACCGGAAGTCCAGGCCAAAGTTAAGGTGCCTTTTTTGCGTTCACCAAAATATCGCATTCCCAGATTCACGATCACATTGTGCTTTTCGTCAACCAAAGCCAGCTGCGGTGCGCCAACATTGTTGTAGAAAGGATCATCACAAGTCCATTCGTTGAAAGCGATCAGGATGATGTCCTGGATCGGAAGCTGGGGACTGGCTTCATATTGCTCTTTCAGTTGTTCGAACGGCGCAAAATTCAACAGCCAGTTGTAAACGTTTGCGGCATCGGTTTCGGTAGTAATGAAAGTAGCTTTGATCATCAGGTCTTTGTCCATGCCCAGGACTGCTTCCGCTTTGATCAGCGGATAATGCTGCATCTGCCATACCGCTTCCCGGAAATCACCTTCCAGCTTATTTTTTTGCGAACCGTTCAAGCGATGGTAAAAGCGTCTGGCCTTGGCTGTGCGACCAACGATGTTACCATGGTTGTCCACCAGCACCTTTGTATCGGCCGGAAGATTGTGAAGCTTGATAAATTCGTCGAACATCGGCATGTCACTGACCGTAACGCCGGGCTGGTTTTTGGCCAGTTCATATGCCTCACGAATATCCACCTTGCGAACCAGATGGTTATTCATGAGGGTTTCGGCGATCGCCCGGATTGGGCTCATTTCCTTGTAGCTGGAGTAATACTCAGCACTGTTTTTGCTTGCCATTTTTTCCTCCCTGGATGGCTTTATTTTTTTAATAAGGTATCAGGTGTCAGATGATCTGCAGTTCCTTTCCGATATGTCGGAATTTATCGAGCGCTCTGTCAAGCTGCTCTCTGGTATGGGTGGCCATGAAGGAACAACGGATCAAGCAAGAATTCGGTGGGACGGCAGGTGGGATAACCGGATTGATGAAAACCCCTTCTTCTCCCAAACGGCGCCACATATTGAAGGCTGTCATCATGTCCCCCACGTGAAGCGGAATCACGGGAGTGCAGGAATCACCGGTATTATAGCCCATGGCCTTGAATTCGGACAGCATGTAGTGGGTATTGTCCCAAAGACGTTGAATGCGCTCCGGCTCTTCTTCCATGATCTTCAGGGCTTCCAAAACGCTGGCAGTGGAAGCCGGAGGTAAAGATGCAGAAAAGATCAAAGCCCGGGATTTATGCTTCAGGTAATGGATCAAAGCTTCGTCAGCTGCGATGAAACCGCCTACCGAAGCCAGGGATTTGCTGAACGTTCCCATGATAAAATCAGTCTTGTGGGTAAGCCCAAAATACTCAGCGGCTCCGGCTCCTGTTTTCCCCAGAACACCCAGACTGTGAGCTTCGTCAACCATCACCTGGGCTCCATACTTTTCAGCCAGATATACGATTTCAGGCAGCTTTGCGATATCGCCTTCCATGGAAAAGATGCCATCCACCACGATCAGGGCATTCTTTCCCTGGATCTTCTGTAAAACCCGCTCCAGCGAACCCATGTGGTTATGTGCATAACGCAGCATCGTTCCCTCGGACAATAAACAGCCGTCTATGATTGAAGCATGGTCATATTTATCGGTAATAACATACTCGTGCTTGCCTACCATGGCTGAAATGCATCCAACATTTGCCTGATAGCCAGTAGGATAGGCCAAAGCCGCTTCCTTACCGGCAAGTTTTGCCAAGGCTGTTTCCAATTCCAGATGGATGTCCAGGGTGCCATTTAAGAATCGGCTTCCGGCACAGCCACTGCCGTATTTCTCAATAGCTTTGATTGCAGCTTCCTTAACTCTGGGGTGATTGGTAAGCCCCAGATAGCTATTAGAGCCCATCATCAACATTTTTTGTCCATTGCAGATTACTTCTGTATCCTGCTCAGAGCTGATTTCACGGAAATAGGGATAATATCCTAAAGCCATGGCCTTGCGGGCATCTGTGAAGCTGAAGCATTTATCCAGTATGCTCATATGTTCCTCTTATATCAGATTATTTTAAAGTCTTTCAAATTGACGTACAAAACCTTGGTAAGGCTATAGACTATGTAAACCAAAGGCACTGAGATCAACATCCAGATGATGCCGCCATACCAGCCTCCGGCGATAACAGTGAGCAGCACCAGTAAAGGATGCATGTTGATAGTCCCGCCCACCACTACGGGATATACTATGTTATTATCTATAACCTGGACAATGTACATCGCCAAGGCGGCATAAACCACCATGATCAAAGGACCGCCATCGATCAGAACACTCAAGGCAGCCAAGGCACCACCCAGAAAAGGTCCAAAATAGGGAATGATATTGGCCACCCCCGCAGTTGCACCTATCAGGAGAGGATTTTTGACCCCCACTATGCTAAAAGCAATGGTAGCCATGATCCCTACCGCAATCACCTCAAACAGCATGGCCCGTAGGAACGTTCCCACTGTGGTGTCTATCTTCCTGAGAACTATGATGCAAAGCTCGAAATAGCGATTGTTGGAAAGCTCCATCGCCGCTTTGCGCAATTTGTATTTATCTTTCAGCATGAAGAAGCTCAAGAGCGGGATTGTGGCGATCACAGATATGGTGGAAATGATGTTCTGGTAATTGTCCATCAACAGCTTGGGCAAAGCCGCCAGGAAGGAATTGGCACTGTCCAGAAGCTCCATCAGCTTGGGCGCCAGAGTTAGACCGGGAATTCGTGCATCAAGGTTCTGCAAGAATTCGTAGATGCCATGCACAAAAGGCAGGCTTATGATGTATTGACCACTAAGCTGCTCGCCACTGGTAAAAAAATCGAAAAGATAGTTGCCCTGCTGAACCAAATCAGGAATGAACCGCGAGGTAAACCAGGCGATCACTCCCACGATGATCAGATAAACGCTAAGAACGGACAGCCAACGGGGAAATCTGCGCCTTTCAAACCATGCCACAAAGGGGTCGAGTATATAGGAAAAAATCATCGCATAGAGCAAATTGGCAAAAACCCAACGGTAAAAAAACACCCCCAACACGAGGACAACGATCAAAAAGGTATAGAAGATGAATTTTGTCCAGTTCATGATTGTTCTGTGTCGTGCAGAGCCGCTATCTGGAATATATAATTACTGAAGGATGTACAGACTCCGCTCAGAATTTTAACGCCCATACGGGGATTTTTATTTACCAGGTCCAGCAAGTCGGATTTCGATATAGCCAACGCCTGCACTTCAGTTAGAGCGGTTGCTTTGCTAGTGCGAATGTTCTCGTGAAACATATCCATCAAGCCCAGGAATTGGTTTTTCTTCAAAATGTTCTTACCCCTTGGATGCGTATGGCCCTCGATCTCAATCTCTCCTTTCTCGATGAAGAAGATCACCTCTAATGGATAGTCCTTGTCGAAAAGGATTTCTCCAACTTTGTAACTTCGGGCATGCATAAAGTTATTCAGCAGATATAATTCAAAAGAAGTTAGCTCTTTGAATATGGGATATCGCCTTAAGGATATGTATTTATCTTGTTTATTAAATAAGGTCTTAAGCCACTTTAATATCTTATCCATATATCACCTCATCTGGCTATCATCGTTTACCAACGGCACAAATGAACAGCCCCCAGTTTGCTTGGTGACCAGTTCTCCATTTTCCCGGCTAATGATATGCAATATCTGATATCCTGCTCCTCCAACCGGAATAGCCATTTTGCCACCTTCAGACAATTGGGCTGTGAGACGTTCCGGAATGCTGTCAGCCGCAGCAGAGACAATGATTTTGCTGAATTCCTTACGGTCCGGATAGGCTTTTTGCCAGCCATTGTGTCCATCTCCGATGCGGAAGAATATATTTCGATATCCAGCTTTGCGCAGGGCTTTCTGAGCAGAAAGAGAAAGTGCTTCAATGCGTTCCACGCTGCACACCTCTTTCACGATCTCTGCCAGCAATGCGCTTTGGTAACCGCTTCCAGTTCCTATCTCCAGAACCGAATCATTCACGTTAAGCTCCAGAAATTGCATCATAATGGCGATCATCAAAGGCTGCGAAATAGTTTGTCCGGCTTCAATAGGCAGGGGGCGATTCTGGTAGGAATAGTCCTTGTATTGAGTTAGAACATAGTTTTCGCGCGGAACCTTCAAGAACGCCGCCAAAACAGCTTCATCCCTGATTCCTTCCAAACGCAGTTCATTTACCAGGATTTGCCTTTGATCTTCAAAGCGCACTTGCTTAGTTCTCCAATTGTAACAGCTTGTTCACTTCCAGCCATTCCAGTATTTCGGGGAAAGAACCGCCGTGGGTAAGGTCAAAACCCAGGGGAGTGATCGAGATATAGCCACTAATAACCGCTTCGGAATCGGTTCCTGGTTCTTTTCCCCAAATGGGTTGGTCGCCACCAATCCGGTAACTGAATCCATCTTCGAATTCAGCTGTAATCTTAATGAAATTATAGTATTTACGGTGGCCGATGCGAGTAAGTCTGATGCCCTTGATTTGTTCAATATCCAGATTGGGAATATTGATATTCAACACACAGTGGGGTTCCACCAAATCCTTGATTCCCATTTCCAACAGCTTACGCATCCAGATTGCGGCAACTTCATATTTCTGATCCGAATAGGAATTTATTGAGACAGCAATAGCCTTATGACCCTGTAAAGTAGCCTCCACAGCTGCAGCAACGGTTCCGGAATAGAGCACGTCCTCGCCCATATTCTGGCCTGCGTTGATCCCCGAAATCACCAGATCAATCGGGACCTGAAGTATTTTCTGCAGAGCTATAACAGCACAATCAGCTGGTGTTCCGCCAATGGCATATTCGTTATCCCCAATCTTTTGGACCCGGATATCGGTTCTTAAGGTTAGGGAATGAGAAGCAGCGCTACGTTCGCGATCAGGAGCGATTATATATAGTTCATGGCCGGCCTTTCTTAGTTCTTTGGCCAAGGCCTGAATGCCTGGAGCCTGGATACCATCGTCATTTGTAAGCAGAATTCTCAAAACGTTTTCTATCTCCTATCTGATAATCTGGGGGTAATGCATCAAAACCACTAATGTAGTTCCAATGAGGAAAAACAACAAAAACCACAACCAGTTGTGCTGCAATATTTTTGTCAACGCAGAGCGATGCTTGCGACGGCGGTAATTCAACGGAGGAGCCAGATTGAAGATACGCCTGAACAGTGGTTTTCTATATGAGGAAACCATCCGCAGACTATGCTGATCCGGCATCAGCCATTTAACTTTCCCAGCGCTGTTAAGATATGGCTTGAAGCCTAAAGACAGGTAGTAAGCCTTTTGGGCTTCAGTATATCCCTCAACGTCTTTAATATCAAGTTCTTGCAGCAACGCACCGTGTTTTTTTGTCATAATTTAATCCTCTTTTTTCATTATGAATTAAATCAATTGTTTCTGTCAAGTGGAAAAAATCCGGTTGCTGAGGTGGTTAAATCTCCCCAAGGCTCTCATCTATCCCTTTGCGGATCTCATACCAGAAATCCAGGGCGGCCTGATGTTTGTCCAGGGTGAAGCGGCTGATCCAATAGTCCAGGCTTGAATCCTTCTCCTTGCCTTCGATCTTGAGATTCAGCAGGTATTGGAACACCAGGTCAATAGATCTTTCCGATTCCCAAAAAACTGCTGCATTGCGGCAATTTATTCGTCTTGAGGTGATATGGGCATTCAGAAGCAGCTCCTGCTTTTTGCCATATATGGTATCCATGATTTCTGGCAGCATTTCTTCAGCCCAAGCCCGATGGAAACGGCAAATCCCCAAATTATCCAGCAACAATTCGGTTTTCATCCTGTCCACATTTATTTTTCCCAGCATCCGGGGTGGAAAATATTGCGGAGAGTAATGCATGTAATAGCGTCCCATAGCCGGCATGGGAGACAGCACTCCGGGTGTCCAATACTGATTGGGAACCATCCAGCCACGTCTTCCGAAAGAATTGAAAACAAAACTCTCCATAACATCTTTCCCTTTTTTCCGGGCCAGTCTGCGGGCATATTTACGGGCACCTTCGCTGATGTCTATACAACGGTTTTTCCCTACGCAATTGTCCAATATCTTGCAACCCAACCTGGCATTATGCAGAGAATCCTCCACAGTTTTAAACTCCTGGATGTTCCAATGAGGTTTATCTTCAACCCCAAGTTCGGCTGGAGCAAGGATACCCTTGTCCAGGCATTCCAGCATCCAGGCAAGCATACCACCGGCTGAAATTGCATCAAAGCCCAGGCTGTCGGCTTTGCGATTCAGCATTTCCGCAGCGCGTTGGTCAAAGATGCCACAGAGGGGGCCGAGAGTCTGATAGGGTTCATAATCCTTTTTATAGATCCCGTTATTCTTTTTACAGACAGCCACACAGGGTTCGCCACAGGTGGAAAACTGCTTGGTTGCAATGGTCTCGGAATTGAATTGCTGCAAGTAGTGGTTTTTGATGTGTTTTTCATGAAAGGCAATCCGTTCAGCTTCGCTCCAGTAAATGCTTTGATAGTTGAAAGCCAGCAATTTGGAGGCATTTGTACTGAAATTCACACCCAAGGTACCGCCACTGTCAAAAGCCGGATCAAAACGGTATTTCTTCGTTGCTTCCAAGTCCTTGGCCACCATTTTTTGCTGATATCTGGCTTCAAACCATTCATCTGCCACCCGGCGATCCCGAAAGTCCTCATCAAGGTGTGTACCGCCATAGATTATCGAGCAAATACCATGTTGCTGCAAAAGTTTAGAACCCAAACCACCTCTTCCGGCCCATGTATCCACCTGGCTCAGTTTGCCGTTTCTAATCGGAACCGAGATGATACCGCCCATGTCTGAAAACTCTGCGGCAGGTCCCACAGCCAGGATGCGGGGATCGTGTTCATAGGAATTGCCAAAGCACTCATAAGTGTGCTCCAGTAAGCTATATACGCCTTCATTTCGCCACACTTCGCTTACTTTCACATAGCTTAGCTCAACCTCGATCTCTTCACCGTGCTGGCGGTTCAATTTTAAAATACTGGGACGGGGTGCCTTGCCAATTATACAAAGCAGCGAGATACCCAAATCGTCAAAAACCAGGCCCGCACCACCCATCGAAGATACATAGAAACCACCCCAGGCAGGAGAAAATCCACTGAAAATCAAGCGATTGGATCCCGGGATGATCGAACCTGCCAGAACACCCACCCCGATATTCAGGGAATTGTATTTACCAGCAAGATGCAAACCCAGATCAACCGGACCGAAGAAACTCCCCAGAGGGTAACGCCGCATCCGGTAAAAACCGGTTGCAGCATCAAGGATCAATACTTTTAAAGTGTTGTTCATATTGCTTTTCCTCATCACTGCGATTTTGACGATCCTGCTTTTCCTGTCAAGATTCTTGATGCTGGGTTATGAACTTCTTATTAATTGGACAGGATACCTGAAAATTACACGGCAACCTGAGCGTAAAGTCCGGTGCTTTACCATAAGCGCAAACACCATCCTTGCTTCCTTGCCACGTGAATTCCACCCGCATGCCACTCGTAATCCACCCGTATGAAATGAGCGAGGGTTACGGGAGGACAGTGCGAGAATATGGCGTGGCAAGGAAGAAGGGAAGAAGGGAGGACAATCAGGCAAGGAAACCGGTGAAATGGCGATATCGAAGTCACAGATAAAAAGAACTTGACCTGTTTTTAATACCTGAAAATATAGAAAAAACAACTCTGAGGAGATGTATCATGCGTAAAACAGTGTTTGTTATTTTGGCGATCCTGGCCATTCTTTGTGTTTCCTGTGCCCGTAAAAATGTGAAAATGACTATTCTAACCGAAAACTATCCCCCCCTTAGTTATGCCGAAAATGGTGTGGTTACAGGTTATGGAGCAGAGGTCGTAGCTGCCATCCAAAAGGAACTGAAAACCGATGCCGTGCCTGTTGTTTTACCTTGGGACGAAGCCTACAACCGAGCTTTGACAGAACCAAACGTGGTTCTTTTCACCATGGAAAAAACTACTGACCGGGAAAGTAGGTTCAATTTTATTGGCCCTCTGGGTGCCAATACATCCTATTTCTATTCCCTGGCCTCAAATCCTATTATGCTTACCGATCTGCAAGCCGCGGGTAAAGTGAAGGCTATCACTACCACAACGAACTGGTTTACGGAGCAATTTTTGAAAGACAAAGGCTTTGCCAACCTGATCAGCAAACCCGATCCCATCGATAATCTGAAGCTTCTTATCAATAAAGAAGCCGACCTGGGTGTATTTACCGACGTTACCTTCCCTCAGCTTTGCAAAGAAGCCGGAATCGCACCGGACAGTCTGAAACCGGTTTTGGAGCTTATGAAAAGTGAATACTACATCGCCATCTCAAAAGCTACCAACACAGAGGTTGTAGAAGCATGGGAAAAGGCCTTCGCAAAAATCGAGACCAATGGCACCCTGCAAGAATTGAAGAACAAGTGGTTTGGGATTAAGTAAGGTTGTTTAGGAGAGTCCATGCAAGCTGAACAAGCATATCAGATTATCAAGCAGAAAGCAGAGGACAACACCATTGCCCAATCACTCAGCGGGGTTTTGGGTTGGCCATTCACAATCGCAGCGGATATTGCGGTTATTCCTTTGATCTACGTGCCCTTGTGGGATAAGCTCCGTGAACTGTATGAACGCAGCAATATCAGCCAGGAAGTTGCTTCCAAGGTGATTGGAGGTATACTTCCCGAGATTTTTGTGGATATAGCTCTGGACAAATTCATGGGTAATGTTCCCCTTATCGGGATATATTTTAATGCCATTTGTGCCAAAACCATGACCTGGCGGCTGGGGACATTATTCAGCATGCTGGCTGCACGGGGTAACGAAATTGATGAATCCACCGTAAAGGAATCCATGATCCTGATCCGTAAAACCTTTCCCCAGAACGATATGTTCAAGTTCAGCACCCCCGACCGAAAGAGATTCATCGAGCTTGCGGACAGCTTCAACGATCTGAGCCCCGAGCAATATAAAGAAAAGGTTGCGGGACTGCTGGAATACAACGCCACGCCTTGAATTGGGGTGGCAATGTCCTCATTGCCACCATGATGGCAGCCAGCTCTGCGGTAAAGCTCAGATCTATCGCCCGAAAAGAAGTTAGGCAGCCCAGGGTTTTGCGACAAAGCAGGTAAGCCAAGCACAAGAATTATAAAAAAGATTGTGTTTAGTCACAATTGGGAGGAAGTTATGGATACCAGTGTGAAGTCAGATGTGTCTCAGGAAGCATTGTCGCTGGTAGCAAAGTTGCGCAGAAATACCTCGTGGCGCGAATATCTGAATATGGTTTTTTATTGCGGAGCCAGCCTTCTGCTGATTCGCAAGCTTGATTTTTATCTCGTTCTCTGGTATTTCGTTTTCAAATTAACGTCAACCTATTTTCACCAACAAAAACAGAAGAATTTGTTGCTCTACCAAACCCAGAAGTCTGGAGCAGAAAATGCTGAGCAGATAGTTGCAAAAAAGATCGGTAAAACAGGTTTGCTGGGAATCTGGCTCATCACCGGTCTCGTGCAGTTGCTTATCCTCTATTGGATCTTTTCCCTGCTCGGAAATCCTGCAACCAAAGCGAAGGGAGCTATCTGGCTTTTAGTTATATCTATCCTGCAGTTAGTAGCCTTGGTGATCGCCTACCTTGTGAATAGACGGACAAGGGACTTGTTAAAAGGGAGTTTCTTGCCCGTTAACGTAATCCTGTGGCAGCTTTTCAGCCTGGGCCGGCCGGAACTGAAACTGCTGTTCTGGGCCGAAGGCTTGTATTTCTTTTTCCTTGCGGCTCACGATGCCAGGCACTATGATCCTGAAAAGGATCTACCTAAGCAGAGAGGTAAATGGCGCAATTTGTCAGATTTATCTTCCCTAATAGGGCTAAAAGACCAGGCTGAGATGGATAAGATGAGCAAGGAAGAAAAGCTTGTGTATCTAAAGAAACTGAATAAACAAGGGATCATTAGTGATCTGGTGGTCTCCGATAACGGAACGGAAATCAAAGTTTCGTTTACAGACAAAGATGATAAAGAGAGTCGCAAGGCCTTCAGCGTTGATGCAACTACGGCCTCTGGCGTGGTTACCCTTTCTGACGACGACGACGAGGAGGATGACGAAGATAAGGGCTAATGCCAGCTCAGCCTTGGTTAAAACTAACCAGTTTGCATACCGATTTCGGGTAAGCAGCTTGGAAAGCAGAGAAGTGGTTTTTATGGCTGACACCATATTTCACCTCATAGGCTGTTATCCGGTCTTCTTCCAGCAATATGAAATCGATTTCCTGTCCGTTGCGGGTTTTCCAAAAACGGATTTCAGCGGTAATGTTGCGGGATAGGAAAAGCTGGTTAAATATGAAGTTCTCAAATTGCTCGCCACGGTCAGCCTGCATATCAAGCGTGTTAAAGTTGTTCAAAATAGCATTGCGAACTCCTGTATCCACAAAGTAAACCTTTGGCATCTTGCGAATCTCGGTATTGAGATTTCGATAAAGCGGTTTAACCTGATTGATGATATAAGCTTCAGATAAGGCTATAAGGTGATTTTGAACCGTATCCCTGTATAAACCCACGGTTTTGGAGATAGCCTGAATGTTCAGTTCCTTTCCCAAGTTAACTGCCAGATACCGGATAAGATCGTTGAACTGGTCGATCTTTTCAATCCGAAAGAGATTTTTAACATCTTTCAGAATATATGAGTTTATCGTATCCCGCAACAGCTCAATTTTCTCTGTTTTGTTTCTAGCTAACACGATCTGGGGATAAGCCCCGAAAACAATGTAGTCGGCTATCAAGCGTTTCAGTTTCTCCTTATCGACCCCAAGTTTATGGTATTCAGCCGGATCCAATGTCAGGGTTTGGTCGGCAAGCCAAGATTCGTCCACGAAGCGGCAATATTCCGAAAACGACAGAGGATATAGCTCCAATATGTCTTTACGTCCTACCAATGACTCGGAAAAGGACTTTTTGATAAGTAAGGAAGATGATCCGGTAAGCACAAGCTTGAACTCATCCGAATAGTGATCTACAAGGTATTTTATGGATCGGGAAAAGTCCTTATAGTATTGAATCTCGTCGATAAACAGATATGTTTTTCCTTGAACCGGATTTTGATGCTGACGAATGTAGGCCAGAACCTTGGTAACATCTCCGGACAGTCCTCTCAGCTGTTCCTGATTTTCCAGATCGAAATAGATAGAACGTTCTTTTCCCACTACCTCGATAAGGTGCTTCAGTAAATAGGTCTTACCTACCTGACGAGCCCCCAGGATAAAAAGGGCACGGGGGTTTTCCAAACAACTCAATGCCTTGTCTTCAACGGTTCTTTTGATGTAATTCATCCTAGCCTCGGTGATGTTAAAATCTAAAGCTCTTGTATATATCACTCCCCAAATTGTCAAGATATTTTTATGGGTATACCCCCAATTCTGCTAAGAAAATTTGTGGAGTGATACAATGGATTAACATTTTACTACCATTATTATCAATATCTTATGCAGCGCTATGATCCAAAAGTTGAAGTTATATTTTTATCACGTAAGAACCCGGAAAGTGATGTTAACTTCAATGGCCCCATAAAACAAGAAATTGCCGGATTGTAGGCAGGTGCAGATAGGACAAGGCTCTGGAGCTAACCGTAAAACAGTTGTTCCAACAGCCCTGACAGTTGTTGAAGCTATTCTGCATATTTTTCCAGGCTAAGCTTTGGAAAATGTCGTTTATATCTTCACTAAGAAGGTTTCCCAGGCTTGCATCCATGCAGGTGTGTAGTTCTCCATTTTCATGCACAAAAAACTTGCTGCCAAAGGTAGGTGAAATCAAGTAGGGACACTGTTTTTTCATTTTCTGCGTTTGCAGCTTAAGCAAACCGTCATAATACCACAGAGGGGTTTTCAGGTTTCTGGCTTTCCTGATCAGGTGTATCGTCTCTGTCACTTTGGCTTTGTCGGTTAGTTTCAGGATATCCTGTTCACGGTGGTTGATCGAACCCCAGCGGTAAAGATCGGCATTCATGTTCCAGTCCAGATCCTGCAAGCGCTTAATAATAGCAGGAATCTGATCTATGTTCAGTGCGCTTACCACCACCGTGGCCGTGGGTTTATGCCTGTAAAGGCCTTGCTGGCGAAGTTCATTTATCTTGATCATCCCCCTTTCTATGGTGGCTTGCACATCCTTTGCCCCTCTGAGCTTGTCTGCCACCTCTCCCAATCCGTCAAATGAAGTATGAATGCCGATTCCGAATTTGCTGGAAAGGCCTATCACCTTATCCTGATGGGCTTCGCTGTAGTAGAGATTAGTGAGGATGCTTACCGACCTGAAGCGATATTTACGGGTTATCGCAAAGATCTCTTCCAACTGCGGATGAATGGCAGGCTCTCCGCCTGACAGGATAAGAATCCGCGTTCCATGCCGGTATAGTTTTTTGCATACGAGCTCATAATCCTGTGGCTCAATAAAAGAACCGTCGGATTGGGAAGGAATACTGCACTGCAAACAGGCTTGCGAACACTGTGAGGTCAGCCGGATGGAACATAGAAACAGCGAAGGTTGGCGCAGGATGAAGCTCTTTATATGCTTATATGCCATGGGTTATCCTTATGTTTTACGATGATCATTAAAAAAACCTTATGCTAACTGAAACAAGCAAATCTGAAGCTGTGATTATGTCAATCGGGAATAAATTCATTCCAACTGCTTAACTTTGCAGTTTTCCGATAAGCAACAGATTTCCAGCACTCCTTACTTATCTCGTTACCCTTACAAAAAATGAAATGGTGAAGCCTCGAATTTTCGCTTGACATGTTTCAAGAACAAATATCCATTGCATACAGGTTCAATAAGCGAGGTATCTATTATGAAAAATTGGCTGTTGCTAATAATGACACTGGCACTTGTTATCCCATTATTGGGATTTAGCCCAAATTCCTGTCTCTTTCTGGGAATGGAACAATCGTGTGTTAATCTCGCCATGGGAGGACATGCCATCGGAAACGTAAACATCTGGCACAATAGTCCGCTCAGTTCCCTGTCCAATCCTGCCTCAGGTGCTTTCAGGGAAGGAATAAGCTGGGGATATAGCGAAAAGGACTGGTTGAAGGCAACCGGATTGGGCTACACAACAAATTCCTCCCTGGTCAATCTTGGCTGGGACGGCGTGTCCTTCACCTTGCCTTCCTATAAACTGAAAGACAGAAGCGGGGTTTACTTCGACCTTGGGATGGCGGGCAGTGGGTCAGCGAGCTATCACGCCTATGACACCGCAGAAGTATATGGCTTTGCCTTTGATGCTGTAAAGCTAACCGGAAAATTCACCTCCATACCTTTTGTAGAAGAACACTTTTCCCTGGCAGGAGGAATGAATCATTTGGGAATCGAGAGTCACTATTATCCCCCCAGCTCTCCCTATGGAAAAGGAAAAGGCGAAAGCTGGGATCTTGGAACCGCCGGCAGATTCTGTTGGGAAGATGAAAGCGGAGTGAAGCTGGAAGCCGTGGCAGCCTACACGCACCGAAATACCTTCGATAACAAGATTGACTGGGGAAATGGGATGAAAGACCCAATCTGGGAAAGCGAAAGCCTTGGCTATGCCCTGGGAGCAAGTTTATCGGCAGAAACGCTGCTTGGAAATAGCAAGCTGATCTTTTGTGAAAACCTGCTTTCAGCTCGCTTTCTTAGCTCTACCTCCAATGATAGCGGATACATCAGCAAGGGATATGGCGGTGAGCTTGGTTTGCTGGATACATTTTTCCTGCGCAGGGGCAGATACGATGACTATAAAGGTGATGTGATCGGCGCAACCTGGGGTTATGGAGTGAACCTGCATTACAAAGATCTTGTTTCTGTATCCTTGAACTATGCAAAATACCCTGGCGGAAATCTCTCGCCGAACCAGGAAGCAAGGGATATAAACGCATACCTGAACCTGATGAAAGTTGGCAAAGGGCTTTCTTCTTTGCTGGGTGTAAGATAACGCCATACTGATGTGAACTTATAAAAATGAAAAAATGGAGAAAGATATGAAACACATTATCGGAATTATCCTGATGGCTGGCCTATGCCTTGGGCTCAGCGCTATCAGTTTTCGCTTGGGAGTTGGAGAAGATGCAGCCGGTGAAACCTTATCCTCAATTGATGGATTGTTGATTGGGAATAAAAACGAGATAGCGCATACAGCATCTTTTCAAATGGAACACAATCATAAGAATATCTCCTATGGCTTGGGAGTGGACTATCAGTTTCCCAGAGAAAATAGTAAACTGCCCGAAGGCTGGGGCAGTAACATCGGCAAACATGAGCATACCCCTGTTTATGGTATTTTAACATACAACTTAGATACCACCAACAAGATTCGACCTGCAGTTATTGCTCAGTTCGGCTATGATTTTGCCCATTATAAGTTCACTAACAATGATGAAGATGATCGCTATAAATCTACAAATGGTTTGTTTTATGGATATGGCATCAGCTTTGCGTATGACAATTTTACGCTTGCCTTGCTGCACAGGACAAACAACTCAAATATAATCTGGGAGCAGCTGGAGTCAGGTGAATGGGTAAAGAATTCCGATTTTAACCTCGTAACCCGTCAGATCAATCTGTCCCTGGGGTATAGGTTCCGGATAAATATGTAAAGCCAGGGAGTTAGCCACTCGGTTTCAGCAAGTAATACCGGCTTCATATACTACGTAGATACCCAAACTTCTTAGTCAAGATACATGATGTAGAGCTTGAGATTCTTCCTGTTTATTTGAACCCAGGGTATTGGATATGCAGATAAGTCAAGAACAATGAGTTCCGGCAATCCCATCCTATACCCATCCTTTACCCATCCTATAAACATATGGTAAGTATACGATGGGTAAAAGATTAGATCAGTAGCACCTGGTTTAAAGAACCTTATACCTCAGCCACAGCTTGTCGTTCATATAGTTTTTCACTTCTATCAGCTGCAGCTTGTTGGGAACGATCTCAGGATACTGGGGCTCAGGCGACGCAAAAAGCGTTGGAACCGTATAACCCCCTACCACAATCGGACTTAGCAGGATATTGATCTCGTCCAGCAGCGAAGCTCTGATCAATGCCCCACTCAGCTTTCCGCCCGAACTGGTAACGATTGTTTTCACATTAAGCTTGGTTTTAACTTTCTCAAGCATTTTAGGCAGATCGACCTTAGCTTTCCCTTCGATAAGATAGGGTAAGTTCCGCTCTCGCAAAAAGGCAAGATACTCCGGCGGTGCAGTCTCTGTAGTCAGATGCACCATATTGGTCTCAGGATCGTCGAACTCAGCCGTATAGCCATTGCGGAATCTCCCTCTGCCATCCACCACCGAAGTCCAGGTTTTCCTTCCCGGACGCAGGACTATATCCTCTGGCAAAAAGTCCTGATAAAGCTCTTCCTTGTCTCCCTCAAAGGCTGGAAGCTCCGTTAAATCCTTCTTCTCCGCCACCAGCATGTTGCAGCCTTCCAGGAACATATCGGGTTTATGAAGAGCGAAGATGGCCTTGGTAAAGCTATCCCATTCTTCCCGGGTAAAGAGCATT
>CAZNGW010000038.1:0-25439 GCA_964572925.1 uncultured Candidatus Cloacimonas sp.
GTGCCATTATTATGAGGGTGGCTTTCTTGTCAATCTCGTGACGACACTATCTAGGTGATACCGGGAGCTTTGCCTCGGTTTTGATCAATAATGGTGGGCAGTATTCATCCTTCACTCTGGACGATCTGCCGGTTTGGCTTACTGCCCATCCAATGGCAGGACAGCTTTTACCGTTAGATTCCAGGGCGATAACCTTCAGCATCAGTTCCCAGCTTGGCTTTGGCGTTTTCACCGATACGCTCTACGCCGATATTCCGGGTTTGGGCAGAGAACCCTTGGTGGTTAAGGTAAGCGTTTTGGCCAATCCTCCAGCCTGGTCGGTGGGGGCTGCCAATAACTACGAATTCTCCATGACCATCACCGGGCAGCTTAACATCGGGGGAGAGACTTCCACCGATCCGAATGACATTATTGGGGCTTTCATCCAGAACCAGGCTGGAATCTATGAATGCCGGGGAGTGGCAACTCCTGAATATGTGAGTTACGATGGCGGTTCCTATCAATTCTTCCTTACCGTCCAAAGCGACACGGAAGAGGGAGAACCGCTGATCTTCAAGGTCTGGGACGCATCGCAGTGCAAGGAACACTATGGCATCACCGAAGAATTCACCTTCTATTCAGGCTTTGTGCATGGAACTCCGTTAAGCCCTCTTACGGTTCATGTGTCTCCCCAATTGATCAGTAACATCAGCTGTAAAACAGGCTGGACCTGGCTTTCCACCAATCTGCTCGATCAGCAGTCCATGGATTTGAACCATATCCTGGGAAGTATCAATGCCACCAATAATGATGTCATCAAAAGCCAGACTCAATATGCACAATACACTGCAGGTTCGGGTTGGGTCGGTTCACTTGGTTCATTAACTACTACCAAAGCCTACAAACTGAAACTGGCGGCAAATTCCAATCTGCAGATCATTGGTCTGCTGGAAAACCCCAACACCACTCCCATCAGTTATGGCAGCGGATGGAACTGGATCAGCTACCTGCCACATGTAAGCATTAGCGTAAACGAAGCTTTGGCTGATATTGCAAGTCCTGTTTCGGGAGACATGATCAAAAACCAGCGTGCCTATGCCCAATACATCAGCGGTTATGGTTGGGTTGGCTCTTTGCGGTTCATGAATCCCGGGGAAGGATATCTGCTAAAGACAGCCAATGCCGGATCGTTCTATTATCCCGATTATCAGGTAACCCGCAGTTGGGAGCGTTATCGCGATCCGGATCCCCTTGTCCAGGTTCCCGGCTGGGACTTGGATCCCCTGGCCTATGAATACTCGGCAAACATCACCGGGATCATCCAAAGCGGTGGTATCACCCTGCCGCAAAGTTATGTGATCGGAGCTTTTGTGAATGGTGAATGCCGGGGTATCGCATCTGCCACCCAGGCTTTGGGTAGCACGATGTATTTCCTTACCGTGTATGCGAATACCTTCAATGAAACACTCAGCTTCAAAGCATACAATACGCTTACCCAAACCGAGACCGTTTTGCCGAATAGCCTGCCCTTTATCAACAACCAGGTTACCGGCAATCCCACCAATCCTTATACCTTCCTGATGCCGGCTTTGAACCTTGCCGCTCCTCAAAATGTGAAACTGAGCAGCTTTGCTGGTGGCCTGAAGTTAAGTTGGGATGCGGTGCCGGGAGCCGAATTCTACTCGATTTACACCACCACCAATCCCAATGCGGCCTTCGAAACCTGGATTCTGAGTGGCGTGGTGGAAACTGAAACGCAGTGGATTGATCCGCAACCACAAGGCTATAAGTTCTACAGAATTACCGCAGGAGCCGGAGCCAGCCGCACTAATCAGCCCTTCAGGATGGAACCCGGCAAGTCGGAGCATAGCTCAGTTTTCGATAATAAAACCGATAACCAACCGTTTATCACCAAGCCTGAACCTTAGGAATCCAGCAATTCTCATCGCCTTACCATTGCTTTGCGGGCAGCTTGTTTCATGGCTGCCCGCTTAGTTTCCCGTTTGTATGAATTAAGCGAGCATTAAGGGTGAAACAAGCGTCGCACCCTTAATTCACCCTTAATGCTCCTTTGATTCAACAGGTAAGAGACCGGTCTGAAAGGAGGTTGCAAGCTCCTGTTCATGCAATAATGACAAGAGAGATAAGAATTTTGATTTAAAATCCATAAAGCTGACCTTCGCTCCATTTCCTCATTGGCAATCCCCCCGCAAACGCTTATCTTTAATGATATAGACATCCTTGGGAGATAAGATGGTGCGCGAACCAATTCGATTTCATGAATTCATGCCGGACAAGGTGTGGAAATGGAAGATCCTGGAAGAAAAGCTGGAAAAGGTTCTGGCCCTGCACGACTATCAGGAGATAAGGCTTTCGGTGCTGCAGGATACAAAGGTTTTGCAGGATGGAATTACTGCTTTAATGCAGGGCTCAGAAGCCGATCATGCCATGCAGAGCGTTCTTTCGCTCTCTGCCCCGGAAAGCGATCTTAGCCTGCTAAGCCTGCGTCCCGAAGGCACGATCAGCGTTTTACATCACACTGCCCGGATCACCAATCCCGGTGATATCCATCGGTTTTACTATTCCGGGCCGATGTTTCGCAAACCTGATGGCCGCAAACAGATGGAATTTTACCAGCTTGGTGTGGAATTGCTGGGCAGTGACAGCATTATGTCCGAAAACGAGGTGATCAGCCTTGGCATGAAAATCTGCCGGGAACTGGGATTAAGAGAAGTACTTCTGGAATTGAATTCCTATGGCTGTCTGAAATGCCGCCAGAATTTCTTCGCCGACCTGCAACGCTATCTGAATGAGCATCAGGATGAGTTTTGCCGTAGCTGCTACACTGAGCTTGCCGCAAATCCCTTTAGCGAAACCCGCTGCAATGATCCCCAATGCCACCATTCCCTGAAGGAGGGTCCGCAGATTGGCGATTATCTTTGCAATACCTGCAAGACAAATTTTAGCCGGGTGAAGAAAATCCAGGCGAACTTGGGGCATAAATACAAGGTAAATCCCCAGCTATATAAGAATTTTGCCTATTATAACGAAACCGTGTTCGACTTTGTGATTACCCAAGGCGGTCAGGAAATAGTTATTGGAGGTGGAGGCAGATACGATGATCTTTCGGCTAAAATTGCCGGAAAAAAGATACCCGCAGTCGGCTTTTACCTGAATCTGGACATTGTGTTCGACCTTATGGAAAGCCGTAATCTCTTTCGGGCAAAAAATCGTGAATTCATGGTCTATCTGGGCAGCGAAAGCGAAAATATGGAGATCATGGCCTTGCAGTTTGCCCAGGAATTACACGGACACGGGATTAAAACCATCATTTCCCCCGAGATCAATGCTGCAACAAGTGAAAAATCGCTGGCTGAGAAAAAGGGCTGCGCCTTGATGCTGATTATCCGCGAGGACAATATCCGCGAAGGCAAAATCCTTTTGCGCAACCTCGTTAAAGACCATCAGGAATATATTCCCCTGAAAGACACTATCCCTGCAATTCTGGTTGCGCGAAAAGCGCTGGACATCTGAACCGGTAAATTCAACTAGGACTAATAACTAACCATATAGGAGTAAATATGCAATCGGTAATGACGCACCGTGCCCCTGCTGCACTAGGACCCTATTCTCAGGCTGTGATGAAAAACAACACCCTTTTTGTGAGCGGGCAGCTTGGCATCGACCCCAACAGCGGAAATATGCCTGCCGGATTTGAAGAACAGGCCAATCTGGTCTTTGCCAACCTCAAAGCAATATTGGAAGCTGCTGGAATGGGCATGACCCACATCGTGAAGGTTAGCGTATTCCTGAAAGACATGAATGATTTTGCCCAATTGAACGAGATATATTCACGCTACCTGAGTGCTCCCTATCCAGCCAGGGAAGCAGTTCAGGTTGCAAAATTACCCAAAGACGGACTTATCGAAATCTCCGTGATCGCCATGAGGTGAATGAAATGAGCATAACCACCAAGGGAGGGGACAAAGGACAAACCTCTCTTTACACTGGAGAAAGGGTTTGGAAAGACGACCTAAGAGTTGATGCCTATGGCTCACTGGATGAACTGGATGCCTTCATAGGAGAAGCCAAACACCATATCAGCAGCCATGACCTCCAGATTATCTTGATCGGAGTGCAAAAAAACCTTTACAGGGTGATGGGACAACTGGCCACGAAAGCCGGCACATATCCCTACCCCCTTTGCGAAAAGGAAGTGGATGAGATCACGGGAAAGATCAGGCATTTTGAGGATAAGTTGAATCTGAAAGGCTTTGTGATCCCGGGCTCGACGATTCCTTCTGCCAAGCTCGATATCTGCAGAACCATTGCCAGACGTGCCGAACGCAGGATCATAGCCCTTTCCCACAGTGAGGAAGTTGCGACAGAAGTGCTTGGCTATGTGAACCGCCTTTCCGACCTTTTCTTTATCCTTGCCCGCACTGTAGAAGCTGAATTGGGAGCTTTGAAGTATGTGGAAAAGCCGCAGGTAGAATGTTGAATGAGGTCGAGAAGTCGAGAAGTCGAGAAGTCGAGGGGTCGAGAGGTTGGTTGAAAGTATTAGTTATATAAAAAGGAGATAGATTATGAGCGGATTCAAGGAACTAAAGGTGTGGAATCTAAGCATGGAGCTGGTTCAGAAAGTGTATCAGGACACCAAGGGATTTCCACAAAGCGAGATCTACGGATTGGTATCACAAATGCGAAGGTCAGCGGTTTCAATTCCTTCGAACATTGCTGAAGGTTCGAGCCGTAACAACCACAAGGAGTTTATTCAGTTTTTGTACATTGCCCAAGGCTCTTTATCGGAACTGGACACCCAAATCATCATTTCAGCAAGATTGGGATACACGATTCAATATGAGCCATACGACGAGCTATTCAAACAAATTCGCAGCATGATAGCGGGATTGATAAAATCTCTACAGCCGAAGTGATGAAGCATTACAGGTGCACGACCAACCCCTCGACCTCTCGACCCCTCGACATCACGACTAACATAAAAAGGAGATAAAAAGATGTATAAAATAGTATTGATCCGTCATGGAGAAAGCGTTTGGAACAAGGAAAACCTGTTTACAGGCTGGACTGATGTAGACCTGTCGGAAAAAGGGCTCAACGAAGCTCATGCAGCAGGTAAAAGTTTAAAAGAAGAAGGCTTTGTGTTTGACGAAGCCTGGACTTCCACCCTTAAACGCGCAATCCGCACCCTCTGGATCACCCTCGATGAAATGGATCTGATGTATCTACCAGTCCATCATGACTGGCGGTTGAACGAACGTCATTATGGCGCTTTGCAGGGATTGAATAAAGCTGAAACAGCCGCCAAATATGGTGAAGAGCAAGTTAAGATCTGGCGTAGGAGCTTTGATACACCACCTCCTGCCTTGGAAAAAACCGATCCCCGTTATCCGGGACTTGATCCACGCTATAAAAGTCTTACTGAAGGGCAATTGCCACTTTGTGAGTCGCTGAAAGACACCTGTGCCCGAACCATGCCTTTCTGGAATGAGGTAATCGTGCCCAGATTGACAGCCGGGAGAAAAATGATCGTCTCTGCACATGGCAACAGCCTCAGAGCGATCGTTAAAAACCTGAATCACATCAGTGATGCGGAAATCGTGGACCTGAATATTCCGACAGGCATTCCCTTGATCTACGAATTCGATGCCGAATTGAATGTCCTGAAACACTATTATCTGGCTGATCAGTCTGAACTGGAAGCAGCTCAACAGGCTGTGGCCAACCAAGGCAAGGCGAAGTAGCAGAATCAGCACAGTAGTTCCAGGAGGTAAATTGAAAGAGGACTTTCCACAGAGTATAAGGCAACTTGAGTTGTTGGCGCTCTATGAACCACCACGCTATATAGCTGAATATGAAACATTAAGAGAGCAATATAGCAGTCCTGCTGAGCATAGACAATTGGCTCATCTCAAAGCTAAAGCGTTGATTGCGATGCAAGACTTTAGAGGAGCTGAGCAACTGACATTGAGTCTATTGGATGAGGCAATCGAAGCCAATGATTTACAGGTGGTTGCTCAGAGTAACATTGTTCTCAGCAAATGCTATGTTCCCCTACACTTGGAAGATCGCGAAAAACCCTGTCTGGATGTCGCATTATCGGCAGCAAAACAAGCACGCAACAATGATCTGATCGCAGAAGTGCTTTGCCATTTTGCAGCTTTTTTTCAACGACAACATGACAGGGCTCAAACTCTTGCCTATCTGGAGAAGGCAGAAAAGCAGCTTTCCAAAGACTCGGACCCTAATCTGAGATTAAAGATCTTAATCGACACCGGATCAGCCTATTATTACTTCAAGCATTACGATAAGGCAATACTCTTCATCAGTTCCGCTTTGGAGCTGAGCTACAAGCTTGGTGATATAAACAACCAATTGATGCTTTTAAATAACATATCAACTCTATATGGACTTGTTGGCAGAGTGACAGAAGCCGAGGAAGTTTTGCATAAGGGTTTGGCAATCTGCGAAGATCGGGGTATTCGATATCAAAGTATGCAGTTCCATTTTGGGCTGGGAAGCTTGTTCATGCGTCTAAACCGCTTTGAAAATGCACTGGATAGCTTTCTCAAGTGCGAATCATCGGGCCGGGAGATTGGATTTTCAGAGCCAAGCTATCTAATCGATCTGCACAGTAATCTGGCAGGCTGTTACCGCTATCTGGGAAAGAATGATCTGGCTTGGGAAAGCCTGGAGTTCGCATTAAAGGTGGTGGCAGCTTCCGGGAATACCTTAAAGAAAATGGAGCTGGATCTAAACAAAGCAAACTATCTCAGCAGCGAGGGTCGATTCACAGACAGCCGCAAGATATTACAAAAGGTGATCAGGTTCGCCAGGAAGAACAAGGTTTTTGATCTTTTAATCGTAGCTCAATTGAACCTCTATCAATCTTACGAAATTGAGAAGAATTATCCGAAAGCTTGTTCATGTTTATTTGACCTCCACGTTTTCCACGAAGAATATCACCGGTATCTGATTACCGAGCAAACCAAGGACTATGACCAGAGAATCCAGATTCTGATGCAGGATTATAATGAGGTTCAGCAGCAATATTCCAGCCTGAAACAAGACATCCGACTAAGCGTTAATCATGAATTCACGGGTAAAAGCGAAGCACATAAAAGGGTTCTGGAAGCAGCCCTATTAGCTGCACAACATCCTTATGCAGCTGTTTTGATCTTGGGTGAGTCGGGCACCGGAAAGGATGTATTGGCAAGAATCATCCATTATAATAGTGCCCGTAGGGATGCGCCAATGGTTTCAGTAAACATGGCTGCCATATCTCCCAGTCTGATGGAAAGCGAGTTTTTTGGACATAGAAAAGGTTCATTTACCGGGGCGGTGAGTGACAACAAAGGGCACTTCCTGGAAGCCAATCATGGAACTATATTCCTGGACGAAATATCAGAAATGCCTTTTAACATGCAAGCAAAGCTGTTAAGAGTGCTGGAATCCCGCAAGCTTACACCGGTTGGTAGCAGTAAAGAGCAAGCATTCGATACCAGAGTGATAAGTTCTACCAATAAGAACATCCTTAGAATGATTCAAGATAATCTATTCCGACTTGACCTCTATCATCGGCTAAATACCATTGAAATAATTATCCCTCCTTTGAGAGAAATACCAGAGGATATAGAGATTCTTATCCTGCATTATGCAGAAAAGCTATCAAGAGATATGAAGGTGGCTGTCCCAAGAATAGACGGCTCGTTTATCAGGGTGTTGCAGAACTACAATTTTCCAGGCAATGTGCGGGAATTGAAAAACATCATTGAACGTTTGCTGATCATGCAAAGCGGCGCAATTTGGAATCAAAAAACACTCACAAAACTACCTTCACTAAATCTGGGCATACATACTATTCCTGAACTGGATATGAAAATCCGTAAGGCAAATCTGGAGAAAGCTGAGATCATCGAAGCGTTGCAAAAGTGCGAGGGAAAACAAAAAGACGCTGCCAGAATCTTGGGGGTATCCGAAAGCACACTTACCCGCAGAATTAGTGTGTATAAACTGGAAATATATACCCGTAAAGGAAAATAACCCGGAACCGAAAAACGGCTCCGGGTATGGGGACCAGTTTTGGAGGGGAAACTGGAGTTTATTTATCGGGGTGCAGTCAACTTGTTCCTTGCTGCCATTACGTTATCATTGAGGGTGCATTAAGGGTCGCACGCTTAATTCACCCTTATTGTTCCCACAATTCAAGGAACTGCTCATGACCGGCAAGCCTGGGTTTGGGACTATTAGATTACCGGTCATGAGAGCTCCATCTTATTACTTCAGATTACTTTAGCAGGATTGCTTTCTGGGTGAATACATCTTTTCCAGCGGTCATTCTGAACAGGTAAATGCCGGAACTGCACGGTATTCCGTGATTGTCTTTACCATCCCAGAGCAAACGATGCAACCCAACCTGACTGGGTGGATTTGCATAACTGCGCACCAATTGACCGCGTTTGTTGTAGATTTTCAGTTCCACAGGCACGCTTTCTTTCAGGGTGTAACTGATGTGCGCCAAGGGATTGAAGGGATTTGGATAGATGTTGTTCAGAGCGGTTACCATGGGAATCTCAGGCAAGGGAATTTCGGTTTGGTTGGTGTAGAAAACCGTTACCGGTCCAAAGAACTGATTGCTGCCGTCCAGGTCGTTGCTCTGCAGCCAGTAATAATAGGTTCCTTCGCCAAAAACCTCTTGATCGATGAATTCGTAGTGCTGCTGGCTGGAGCTGTTGGTGGCCGAGATCAATGGGCTTACCAACTGTGATTCGGAAAGCTGCGAACTATTTGCCCGATAGATATAGTATCCATTCAAGGCTGTTTCGGACTGGGTAGTCCAGTTCAGCTTAACATAGTTTTGGGCAGTGAGGACAGCGGTAAAGGAACTAAGCTCCACCGGCAAGGTGAAATCCTCTTCAAAGCCGATCCCAAAATCCGAGAAACCATTGCTTATAGCCCAGGTGGCAAGCTTGGTGTTGCTGTCGAAGGATACCGGCAAACCCAGGTTTTCCCAGGCACTGTTTACATGGCTTCTCTTAACCAGATAGAACAGGTTTGCTCCGCCAACATTGGGCAGCCCGTTGAGGTTCAGAGTAAGGTTGTAACTGCCCAGTCCGGTTGTTGTAGTGGAATTGATTGTCCAATGCCGGTTTGCCAGACTGAGGATGCCAATTGGCAAAGTTCCCAAGGGGTTGGTATCCACGCGGATGGCTGTAAGATTTGTGGCATTGGTAGAGGTGGTGAATTGCACTGTTGCACCTGTAATGGGGAAGCTGGCAGATCCGGTTCCGCTGACTGATACAGGTAGATCGTTCTGGGCTGGCGTATCACCCAGCATGTAGGCATTCTGGCCATAGGCCACGGCGATTGGTGAGGTTCCGGTTACAGGTCCAGCCTGTCCGCCATAGGCATACATGTGAAAGGCTGTGGCATTGGAATTAACGATGTAAACGCTGCCCATCATGGTTTGGAAAGTCGGTCCAAATTCCAGAAGCTGGATCTTGAATTTTCCGGTGGGGAACAGGACAACCTGGAAGGTGGCATAGGAACCCGGATTTGCTCCTGTTTTGGGTTGGGCTTTCAGATAGGTTACCACCAGCTTGCCGTCCACATTTTTGTAGAGAATCGTTTTCGGATAGTCTGCAACGGCAGGGAAGAAATCCGAGGCGAACAAGGCTATGGCATTTGAAGGAGGCTGACCCATAGGCAATGGCAAGGTTGGCCTACTAAGGTAGATTGAGCCATCTGCCCCGATCCAGAAGCTTGTAAAGGTGCTTCCGAAATAGGGAAAGTTGAATCCGATCGGATAGCCAGAAGCATTGTTCGGAGCATAGCCGTCGTCATTGGTCATATCAGGATAAGCGTTTGTCCCGGTTGCTGAGATGTCTATCCAATCGAAAGTGGGATGGCTGGGTGCAGGAGTTGCCAGTGTATTGGCAAAATAATAACCGCCCTGTTGAGCATAACCTCCACCATAGTTGAAGTTCTCGATGGTGTATTCGCCATCGGGATCCTGTTCTGTGGCGGGATGGGTGATTCCCGATACATTGATCGCATTTGCGAGTATCCTGGCATCCACAGTGTTTCCTGCTCCTGCTTCAGCGCTAAGGTCGTAGAAAACATACAGGGTATTCATTCCCAGAGACAGCTTATAATTCAGGGCAGAGAAGTTTGCTGTTCCTGTTGCCATCGAGGCAGATGACAAAAAGGATGAGGGATTGGTTTGATCGGCAAGTTTTACGGCGCTTACGTCTGCATTGCTGGTGTTTTTACCGGTTACAGCCAGGCTGTTAACTTTTAAGGACGCAAATGACTCAGCGTCAGAGCCTTCGATCACGGACATGTATATAGCCAGAATACCCAGGTTCTGTGCCCCTGAAGACGTGGTTCCCTGTCCTTGTTGATACACTGATACATCTCCAAGTTTCTTTCCAGCTACGCTGCGATAACCTGTTGGATCTGTTATGGAAGGTGTTCTGGCTATTCCTCCCACCGATACTGAAGTGCATTGGGCATCGAAGTGATCTCCCACAGTCAGATTGGCACCTACATCATAAACGAGCCAGAAATAGTGGTTTCCGCTTGGCACGCTGAGGCTCTGGCTAACCGTGAAGCTACCCTTGGCACCAAAATTGGTGATTGTCGCACCATACTGGGTTGTAGTGCTGAACGTGCTGGATGAGCCGGTGTAATATACTCTGGCAGCCACGATGTCGCTTACATCCGTTGTGCCATTGGTATTGAAGGTAAGGGAGTTAATGGTGGTGTTGCTCAGGCTGCCTGAGGTCATCACATTGGCACGGATGATCTGCTGATTGGTGGCATTGGCAGAGACTGAAGCAGTGGAGCTCTGCTCGGTAACCGTATCATCATAGTATCCCTGAGAAGTTACCCAGAAACGGACATAGGGTCTGTTGTTTTCTTTGGTGAGAGTAAGCGGATTCGCAAGGCTGGAATAGTCTACTCTGCCATACTGATAGTCCTGTGAATACAAGTAACTGCCTGTAAAAGTAGCCGGACTATGATAACTGTAAGTCCCGTAGTTTGATTCAACGAACACTATAACGCTTTGATTGTAGTTACCTGTGAACACAGTGTTGAGATTGACCTTTATCCATCCAGCAGATGTGATTGAGACATTACCATTGTAAACCAGGGTCGCATCGCTGACCAGAGTGTCCCATGCAGTTAATCCCATCCCATAGAAATTTCCGCTATAGGACTTCATATAGATTTTAATGGGAAGCGGACCTGTGTAACTGCTCGGTGTGGCTACTTTCCAGGACAGCGCTTCGACAGAATAATAACCATTCACCTCTGCCGGCATATATAGTGATACGCTTCTGCCATAGGCATAGTCATGTCTGAATGGCCAACTCTGATTATTCTCAAAGCCTAACTGGGGTAAGGGGGGATCAGATACTTCAATGTAGGGATTTATGCCTATGAAATCGGATACCTTGGTAATAGATCCGCATACGAATTGCAGTTTAATATCTTCCCACTTGTTGTAGCTGATATTCCAATAGGCTTCACCGTTTGTAAACCAGGAGGCAAGGGTTCCGCTGAGGGCTCCGGTTCCGGTATGCAAGGTCATGTTTACTGCTTGAGAAAGATTAGAATCGATGTTTCCATTGGTATCAACCGGTTCGCCCTTTACCTGAAACTCTCGATTGATCAGATCACGCTTAGGATGCGTTAGCCTGATGGTGGTCGCTACTATATCGATGTAGAAATCCGGAGAAACAATGTCTGCAGCCAGGATTTCCTGCAGTCTCGAGCCCCAGAAAGCATTGGTGAAGCCATGACTGGCAGCGGTTATCTTGAACTTCAGTCCTTTACCATCCACGAGACCCGATGTCTTGAAATAGATCGCCAGGGCACATTCCGCTGTTTCACCATCTGCAAGGTTGAAATCCCCTTCGGGAATGGTGAAGGTGATGTCATTAGCGGTAATAACTGCAGTGGCTGTGCCAATGGGAGTGTCATTGACTTTTAGCACTGCACCCAACAATACATCAGTCCACACTGCCGCATCGTAAATATATTCTCTTTTGATCTTTACGGTGGTAATCGTGGTGGGGTAGGCATCGCCGCCTGAATCGCTAATCTGGAATTTCAGAACATCCAAAGCATCGAAAGCCGTATTAGCAACTGAGGACAGTCCGCCTGCCGGAACCTGGGCAATTGGAGCAAGGATACTGGTATCTTCATCGATGGGTGTGTAGGTGTCGGCACCAAGGGAAGTGGGAATGCCACGTGCTTCATAATCCATATCCACGGTTATGTAGGCTGGAACTGTGTATCCAGCCAAACCAACAGGTTTTGCACCAGTGGCATGAAGATCACTATTAGGATTGATTAGATACGGATTCCCATAGATAGAATGAGCATCATCTCCGAACTGAAGCAAAATCTGCCAGCTACCAAGATCGACTTCATCATAATATTCTGCATGGCCCACATATCCGTTGGGACTGTAATACAGATTATAATCAGTTGGCCCGTCTCCCAACCATCGGCTGGAAGCCCAAATGCAATAAGATCTTGCAGGGGATCCTGCGACTGTTGCATAGTTAGCTACAATGTTACCTTGCATGGACACATCTGAAACACTTGCCCAGTTAACTACCCCAGCGCTGGAAAAGCCCCAGGTTTGACCATAGCCTATGCTGATAGTATTATTGAAGACATAGTTTTCTTCATTGGAATTATTCCAACCTATCCGCATTCCTGCTACTCTGACATCAGATACATTTCCTGAGAAATTGGCACGAATGTCAGAAATTGTATTGTTATAGATATACAAGGTTCCCACACCTGCATAAACATGGCTGGTATACATACCAATTGCCTGATAGGAGCTTGAAGTATGGTTGTTTGCAATGTTTCTGATATTGTTGTGTGAAACATAATTGGTTCCACCGTAGGTATTGAAATGCATACCTGCTACAATATCACATATTCCGCTTATTGCAGAGATATCGTTGTTATGGATAGTGAAATCACTTCCTCTAAGGACGTATATGCCATAGTTAATCACTGAGGTACTTAAAGATCCGAGGTTGGTAATAGTGTTTCGGATGGCATCATCAGTTGTAGTTACTTCGCAGTTCAGGTCATTATATGTAGTTCCACCCAACATCAAGATACCTGAAGCACTATTTTGCAGTGTCAGATTAAGATATCGATTGTAATCGTTTGCTCCACTTTGGGCAGACGGATCTACACCTCCGCCATGGGTTGGATCGGTGGATTGCATGATGCAGGCCAGATATGAGGGGTAGGCATAGACTGGAACTGATTGACTCAGGGTAACCGTCATGTTCTTGATTGTATTGTGCTTAGCACCATTGGTAGAGCTGGCATTGCGGATCAGGTAGCCATACTCGACGTTTGTAACTGCCGAAGCATTGATATCGATTCCGTCGAAGGTGATGTAATCTCCACCTGAGATGATAATGCCAGCTTCATTTGATGAGCCGGTTCCGGTTGGGGTGATCACGGGATTGTTGCCGGTTCCTGACTTCTGGAAAACTATCGGATCTGTTTCCGTTCCAGTTGCAGTGATGGCGGGAGGTCTTTCGTTAAAGGTAGCACCTGCGGTAACGTTAAAAGTAACTCCTCCGGCTCCTACGCCATTGGTGTTCAAAGCGTTGATGGCGGCTGTGAAGGTGCTATAATTACCTCCGCTGCCAATGGTTTTAATGCCAGTAAGCGCTTGTGCCGATAGTGTAACGGCAAATATCCCCAGCAGCAAAGCCAGGAATACTATCTTACGAGCTTTGTGGTTCATAGGTTTTTCTCCTTGTCATCTTGTATTATCTTTGTTTCGTAGATTACTTTGCAGGCGTTGCAATATCCGGTATGAATTGCGCTAACCTGTTCCGTTACTTGGTGATACGTATCTTTTTCGAAGAACTGGATATGGTTCGCAAAGCCATCCCCGGAATAGAAGATGGTAAATCCGGTGAAACCGTGTCCATCGGGCTTAAAAACCTTTTCGTAAACCGGGCTGATCCGCTGTATCGTTTTTTCTTCGCGTCGTTCAATCATCTGGAGTTCCTATTTGCTTTCTGGGCTTATTTAGTGACTAATAATTGCACAGGCTGCGCCAATGAAGGGCAAATAAATGAATCACGTATCAAATTGTAATACATGCAAATATGAACTATGCTCTCGAGCGATTTCCCTGAAATTTCATTTCAAAACCAAGCCCCGGCCCCAGAGAAATTTCAGTTTTGCAATTTTCACGATATTCTACCCCTGGCTAAGCAGTAACCGCGGTAGGCGGATTTGATCTGTTATGGTTCCATGCTTCTTCCCTCTGGACAGGCGATATGCTACCGGTATACTTCCCGTCAGCCTCGCAAATCTGACAGCGGAGGGACACGGGTGGAATCCGGGAGGATAAGCAAAGGCAAGTAAGAGAGCTGGAAGGAAGGACTGGCAGTAGCTCTGCTGCCCTGCCCGGATCGAAAAACCGGCAAGGTTAATACAAAGGGGATTCCATGCGTACTCGTGAATAGACGCTAGAACAGCCTTCTACTGTGGGATTAGGGGATCCAGGAAACCAAGCTGGGGATCATGCAACAGCACAGGCTTATCATCGAAAATAAGGATACTTGTTTGAGAGAAGAGATTTACGAATCTGTCTATCGACCCGGTTTTTCTGTTTATGTATAGCAAGGCTCTGCCTTCTTCACCGTTTTGTTTTTGCCGGATTGAATAGGCAATCAGGTATTCTGCAGTGGTATCCATGACATAGGCGTATGACCAGGGAACCGTAACTGACCACATATTTTTCAGGACTCCGGCATTATCAAGGCTCTGGCACGTAAGCTTGCAGCTATTGGTGATACCGGTTTCCTGCCAGGTTATACAGATATTTTGCCACTCAGGCCAGGAATATCCAAAGGAATAGCCAGTTGGGCCAAGACCGCTTCCCCCGCAACAAGTTATGCGTCCGGTTCGCAAATCGGCAACCTGCATAAACTGAACATCAGCCCAAATGCTTGTATGCAAGTAAGTTCCGTTGGCAATATTGGTTTCATCAAAATGATCAATCTCCGAACCACGAAGTCCAAGCTTAATGAATTCCATGGAAGGAGAAATGGTTCTGGTATTGGGATCAAACCATTGCAGAGTGCTGGACAGCATGTCGCCAAACAAAGCCTGGGAGAATTGCTCTTTACTCAAACGGATATTGTTTGGTGCAGTCTGGCTCTGATACGGTGGGTAGTAGGAAAGTATGAATTCCTCTGCTGAGCCTGGATTCAGCTCTGCTGCGGTGTTTATTGGTTTTGCATTAAAAGCAGTTATTTTTGAGAGGGGAGGCAGGAGAGGATTTTCATGCCAGGCAGGCATATAATATGTGGCTGCAAGGCTGTCCGTGTAGATTAAGCCTATATGACCGTTGTGCACCACGGTTCCCTTTAGGGATAAAGCACTGTTCCAACGTGATAAAAGGTTTATTGTTCCATCTGCTTTGCCTATGGTGCCCAGCTCATAAGCATAGTTCTTATCTTTTTGCTTTTGAGTAAGATAAAAAGCAGTGTTATCATCCAGCCAATCCATTACCACTTTGCTACCTTGGGAAAAGGGGGGTGGATAGCTGTAAGCGTTTCCCTGCTTATCCAGTATCCAGAGTAATGATTTTTCGCCTTTTTGGTAATACAAATGGATGCCATCTGCAAGAGAGGCTTCTGGAACATAATCCTTGAAGGTAAAAAGCTCAGTGAACTTGCCATTTCTCAGGATGCTGTAGGTTATATAATCGTAATGCAGATCGTTTTTTGCTACAATTAGATTATTGCCATATCCGATAACAAACTGGCTGTCCTGGGCTTTGATGGAAGGAATCGCACTATTGGGAACAAGGTTCATAGCGTTTAACAGCATAGTTTTTACCTGGCTGAAATTGGCATCTATTGCGCTTAGTTTGCTGGCGTAGAATCCCAAATCTTCCGGTGCTTGTTTTATCACACAGGCCACTACAGCTTGGGAAACGCCAAGGTTATTCAGGTTGCGCACATAGGTCAACATTTTATCGAAAGTGGTTTGTAGTTTGTCCAATATCTGGAAAGAGCTATAGAATAGAATCAGATTTTCGTGAATACGTTGCAACATGCGTTCATCTACATTCGGATAACTCGTTAACTCAAAAACTTTGTCATCTTTTATCATAGTACAGGCTTCCAAGTTTGGTTCAAAACCCTGCACACCTGTGTAGGGCATAATCTGAAAGCTAACCGGGTTTATCAACAACAGATCATAATAGGGCTTCAACAAGCGATAATCATAGTTGCCTTCTGCCAGCACATAAAGATGCTTGTAGGGATAAATGAAGGAGTATGATTTGCTGGAGCGATTGGAGAACAGCACTTTCTGCTGCTTGAGATCATATACTCCCACAATTCTGGCATCAGACTTGGCTTCTCCCCCCACAGGCATGGTGTAAATTATGCGTTTGCGATATTTGTCATAGGCCAAAACCCGAGGTTCAGGATTGGCATTCCCTTCACCCAGCATTTTACGAGGGATCTTATAAAGCAGCTTTCCTGCAGAAGTTAGCAAAAAAACATCATCTTTTCCTCTGATGAATATCTCGTTGCTGCCAAATGTACTTGAATGATTGGTGTGCATGGTTTCAGCAGCCTGGTTGCCCTCCATAAAGATTTTTGTGCGGACACCACTTTTTCCTGGAACAAGGTATAAAGTGTCTTGCTGGGAAAATATCAGGCTGCTCTTGACCAACTTCTGCAGATTTTTTTCGGATATGTCGCTTGTCAGGCTATCTAATGAATTGGTCTTAGGATTGAAGCGGTAGAAATTACGTTGCCCTAAATATGGATAATATGACTGGATAAACTGATCGCCGCTGGAAAAAATTATGGAGTTACTGCCATTATGACGGGCTTGTATTTTTACCTGTTTCAAGGTGTTAAGCTCGTGGATCATAAACTGACTGTCTGTGCTGAGCACCAGCTTTTTGGCAACATCATCCTGCAGGCAAAACTTCAGATCCAAGTCATCATAGGCATGCTTGGCATATTCTTTGCCTGTAAGGGCATTAAGAACATATATACCTTTGCGGTTATATATGGTGAGATATTTGGATTTCCATTTCCTGGTATTACTGGCAGCCAGGTAGTATCTGTATTTATTTGGCAAGTCCCTTGGTTTGTATGTCCAGAGCGTTTTTGTGGTTTTTGCATCATAAGCAGCTATCAGGTTTTTGCCGAAATCATAGTAATAAAGTAAGTTTTTGCGTTGGGCAAGATACTGTGCCTGAGGACGAAACCCCCAAGTTTTGAATCTTGTGTTGAAGATGGCCAGATTGCAGGTTTCATCGCTGGCGGGAAACATCCAATAGACGTATCTTGATACATTGTCTGAGTTGTCCAGGATCAGGAAATTCCCGTTCTTATGCCAGTTTCGAAAAGTTGTGTCGTTGCACAAGCTGTCTGGGATGGTGCCGATTTTTTTGCCAATGTTTGCAGCTAAAGCGCTGTAAAGCTTTTCTGATTTTTGATATGCACTAAGGGCTTCAGCGTTTCGGTTCATCGCCTTCAGCACGTCCGCCCTCAACAGGCAAGCTTTTAAATACAGACTATCTGCTTTGATGGCGTTCTCCACTGTTTTCAGGGCAAGCGCATAATTGGCATCTTCATAGTATGAATTGGCTTGTTTAACTAATCTGCGGGCTTCGCCATTTTTACTGTCGCCATAGGTATTTTTAGGTTTCAACAACCACAAAGCCAGAGCTGAGGATACTATAAAAACCAGAAGGATAACCGCAAGGGCAAATTTATAGGGTTTGGCTGAATTTTCCGGTTTTTCCAGGTTCAGTTCTTGCAGCAGCTTCCAAACATTCTGCTCCTGCTTTACCCAAAAGCGGAACATATCCACTCTAAACTGGTATTCGCGATCTTTCTTGGAAAGTATGTCGCGATGATACATCTCTTCCAATGCAGTGTGAATGTCATTTTCCGTGATTGCCAGATTCAGCTTGTGCGCTGCCAGGGTGTTCATCAGTTTCTGGCTGTCCGCCCAATCTTCCTTAACCTGTAAAACCTCTGCCAGAACAGACATTGCAAGCTTGTGTCTGGCATCCAGTTCCTGCCAGAAGTAAATCATTTGCGGCATGGGGTTATCCACAATGTCGGCGATAACGGCGTCGATATCTTCTTCCAATACTTCATTGTGCTTTTCCATTTGCAGTCTGTCCACCATGTTCTGACAGAAGATCTGGGTATAAAAAGGCTGTCCGGCTGTAAGTCTCCAGATTTTTTCCTGCTGTTCTTCAGTATAGATAACAAATCCTTCCAAGGGCTTGGTGATCAGAGCCAGGCAGTCGTTATGTTTCAGGAAGGTGATTTTGCGGTACTGCGATTTGCTGAACAGGGTTTTCCAATACAGGGTTTGCCGTTCTTCCAGTTTGTTGGAGCCGGTGAAGATGAAATACACGTTGCGGTTTTCCATCAGGTTGGCGAAAAATGTGATAAGCTCTTCGCTGATCAGTTTCTTGTCAATTTTGTATTCGATCAATTCATATTCATCGATCAGGAATATGAACTTTTTATGGGGATACTTCTGTTCCACACAATCAAGAAAGTCCTCAAAGGTTTTCCAGCAGTTCTGAACATAGTCTTGGGGAGCTATGTCAGGTTTCAGGTGTTGGCGGATGCAAGTATCCATTTTTGCGAGGAATTGGGCATCAGATTCCACGGCGGCCATGGCTTGCATATCCACGAAGAAAGGTATGTAATCTTCTCCCAGGCGACCATTCATGATCTGGAACAGAATGGAGGTTTTTCCGCTGCGTCTGTCTCCGGCCAGGGTTATGATCAGCCCTTTGGTTTCTTTTTCCAGCTTGTCTTTTATATACAAAAAGTCTTCGTTACGGCCATAGAACATGTTTGAACTCTGGATGGGGTTGCCTACGATATAGGGATTATTGGGGATTGGAGTGTATGCCATGATTTTACCTCACTTTTTGAACAAGCGGTGGAAGAGGCTTTTACTTTCTTTGCTTTCGCCTTGCAGCAAATGGAGTTCCAAGGCTGCCGAAGCAAGCTTCCCTGATTGGTTCAGATAGCCTTTGCGGCGTAAGGTTTCTGAGATAAATCTCTGAGGTTGCCGGATGGTCTGGCCTTTGGCAATAGCCCTTAGCACAGAACATGTTTCGGAGTCAAACTGGCTGCTCAGAACCTGTAAATAGTCTGTTTCGGCAATTATGAACTCATTCAGCTCACAGGGTGAGGTTGCCAGCCGTCTTAGCCATTTGACCGTTAAACCAGGATGCCCGGCACAAATCCTGTAACAGTCTTTGTAATCAGTGTGGGGAGCCATTAATGAAACGAGCTCTTTAGTTTCCGCCTCTGAAAATCCCTTTAGTTCCAGATTGGTAAATATATTGAAAAAGGGAGATTCGCAGATATCTCTGCGGACACACAAAGATTGCAGGCTGGCTCGGGATGCAGTTACATAGGCGATCATGAAGCTATTGGCCAGGGAGCGAAGATAGGAATAGAACTCCAGAGGGACCTGCGAACTTTGGGTTAACAGCTCAAAATTATCAAAAAGCAGATAGAATCTGTAGCGTTCCTGATACTGTTTTACCAGTTCCTGTATTTCGTGGTAGTAATCAGTTGAGTTTATGGGGTAGTTCGTTGCGGAGGCAAGATCCTCACAGATTGCCTCTATGAGGTTCTGCCAGACTATGCCGGTTTTTTGGATGTCATAGTGGAGGAAAAGCGGGTTCACATTGGCAGGAATGAAATTCTGGAAAATCGTTTCGGTTGAAATCTGCTGCAGGAGAGTGGTTTTTCCCATCTGACGGTCTCCAATCACAGCCAGAGATTGCGGGCGGGCGGCAAAAAGTCTGGCAAAGATCCGGTTCAATTGTCCCATTTGCATTATCGTTTCCATATTCTACTCCACAGGGTCCTTGAACTGGAATCTGATTCATGTTGTCGGAAGTAGTTGCCAAAGGTGGGGGAAAAGAGTGCATAACCATCTCCATCCTGTTTAACATAACCCTTGCGAAGCAAGTTTTGGAGAGAAGCCTCGAGCTTGGGAGGAAGCTTACGCTTGTTACTAATCAGATTCAGGCATTCAGTTTCGGCTTCACATAAGCTACGGCAGATATGTTCAAAATGGTCTGAAGCTTCTTCCAGGTATGCTGCTTCTACATCGGCATGGCAAGGATTTTGAGGATACATGTCGAACAGATTTGAGCAATATATCTGGATGAAGAATGGCAGATATCCTGCCTTATCGTTTATTTCCGGCAACCATGGTCCGAAGTCGTAATCGGTTAAAGACAACTGCATCAGTTGCCGGATCATCGTTGCGGTTTCTTCCTGAGAAAAGGGCCCCACATGAAAAGCGGTGAAGATATTGAAGAAAGGTGAATCTGAAATCTTTTTTGTGGCGCACAGTTGCTGCAATTGGGTTAGAGATGAGGTTACATAGGCAACCTGATAATGGCTGGCCAGGCTGCGCAGCCAGGAATAGAACTCCGTATCGAAATTTGGATTCAGGGTAATCAGGTCAAACTCGTCGAACATCACAATCAATACGAAACCTGCATTGCTAAGTTCGGCAACCAGGCGCGTAAAATCGTGGTAGTCTGGATTGAGGTCGAAGCTGATATTACCGGAAAAACAGCTGATAATGCCTTCATAAAGGGTCTCGATGAAGTGTTCAACTGTTGCTCTTCGCATGCTTTGAATGTCTATATTGATAAATATATAGTGCTGATTATCCTCAAGAAAGAGGTTGCGGAGTTTAAAGCTTCGCAGTTGATTTAGCAGGGATGATTTGCCGATTCGTCTTTCTCCATATAGGGAAACCGATTGCGGACGGGAGGCGGAAAGCCGGGAATATACTTTGTGGAGCAACACTTCTCTCCCACAAAAATATTCGGGCAAGGAAATCGCAGAGCGATTCAGAAAAGGATTTGAAGGATGCTCAGGTTTTTCAACTGGTTTTGCTGCCTGTTCAGGCAAACCCCTAATATTGATACCGGGCTTGGGTTTGTTGCCTTCCAGCGGTTTGTTAAGCTTTTTCTTTTCCAGATATCGGCAGGCAAGTGCCTCAAGCGATTGATCCCACACCAGGCCAAACACGTTTACGGGCTCCAACTTACCTTTTAGATGTACCATGCCGATATTTACAAGCTGTTCTTTGGATAGATTGGCAACCTGAACAACGCTTTCGGATATCATCACTTCTTCACCATCTGCCAGGGCTTCGATGCGTGAAGCTGCATTTATGCTATCGCCGTAAACGTCGTCCTCGAAAATTATAGTTTTTCCATAATGTAGTCCTATGCGAACCGTGATAGTGGTTTCGGCTTCCCGATCACGGTTGTATTCCGCCAGGTTTTTCTGGATTACAATAGCTGCATTAACCCCGTCATCGGCATTTTCGAAAATGGCTAAGATACCATCTCCTGTGGTCTTGATGATCGAACCCCGGTTTGTTTCTATGATGGGGAAAAGAATGTTGTTGTGCTTGAAAATCAATGACTTGGCAGCAACGTCACCCAATCGGTCATAGTATACTGTGGAGTTTTTCAGATCGGTAAGCATGATCAACAAAGGTTTACGGGCAGCTTCGAGGATTTCCTGCTCTTTTTCCATGTTCAGCATGAGATTCTTGATATCTTCACTGCTAAGTAGAACACCATTCTCAATAGAGCTCATATTTCCTCCCCGGAAAGTAATTGATTGAAAGGATGATTGCTGCCACAGGCATGGCCAGTTTGTGATGCTTTTAGTGATGCAGACCCTTCAGTTCTGAAGCCGTAATCCCTTGCGGGACAAAATACAGAGCTAAGCACCAAGATCACATATAACTCCTTAGTACGATATTCATAAATATTAGATTCACAAAATAAGTCAAGTTATTTCTTTTTTTTGAAAAAACAGGGGGATTGAGCCAATTCCAAGGCTTGAAGAACCTTCGGATCAAACTGGGATCATATCGCTATCATACCACATGCCCATGTGGTATGATAGTGATATGATCCTCTTATGTAAGCCCCCAGGCCGGGAAAATCAAAGGTCACCAGATCCCATAAGACTTAGGCGAGAAGAATCCACAAGAGCTTGTGGCACTTTTCTCTTGACTAATCTTTGGCGAAAATTATAGTAGTCCAAAACACCCAAGGAGACACACCATGGCAGTTAAGATTGATAAAGAAACTTGTATCGGCTGCGGCGCCTGCGTGGACGTTTGTCCGGTCAGCGCACTCAGCATGGTAGACGGAAAGGCTCAGTGTGATGAAAGCGCTTGCATCGATTGTGGTGCTTGCATTGCCACTTGCCCCGTGCAAGCCATTTCCGAATAAGCCCGGAAAGTATAACATCGCAATTTACCGGAAGTGAGAGGATTGATGCCTTCGCTTCCGGTTTTGTTTTAGATAAAAAAAGAGGTTATCATGAAACGCATAGTTTTGTTTATTCTGCTTAGTCTAAGCCTTTCCCTGGTCTTGGGCACTCAGGTAAGCGGGAATCAGACAGGTATCTGGAGTCCCGAAAACAATCCCTACGAAGTTGTTGGAGCAGTTACAGTTCCTGGAAACGGGAACCTGACCATTATGCCTGGGGTGATTGTCCATATTACCGGCAGTTTTCAGATCACGGTGACGGGGACCATGATCTGTGAAGGAACTGAAGCGGACAGCATCAGATTTTTGAATATGCAGGCAAATCCCAATGCCCTGTGGCCGGGATTGCGCTTCGAAAACACCACCCAGTCCAGCTCGGTAAGCTATACCTATATCGAAAAAGGGACTTACGGCATCCGCTGCATGAATTCTCCCATTACGGTAAGCCATTGCCGGATAAACCTTTGCGAAAAGGGAATGGAACTGTATGCCATCGGTGCGGCTACCCCCAATAATGTCCTGGTGGAGTATAACATTATTGAGAATTGCGTCCAAAACGGTGTTTTAATCACGCAAAACAGTGGCGCTTCCCTATACTACAACGAAATTCGCTACAACGGCACCGGATCACAGTTCCGGGCTGCCATTCAGCTTGCCAATCAATCGGCCGGTGGAAGTTGCAATCCTATGATCAACAACAACCATATCCACCATAACCTGAAACAGGGTATCTCGGCTTGGGACGTTTCTTCCTCGGGTGCGATCAATCCCATGATCCTCAGCAATGTAATCGAGTATAACTATACTGGAGTATATCTGCTGCAAACTTCGGGCTACGTGGCTGATAACCAGATCAACCATAACTATATTCCCGGCGATATGAATTCCGGAGCAGGGGTTATGGTTTCCGGAGCAACCTCTGAACCCTACTTTGAGCGTAACCATGTGGAAGGCAATTACACCGGATTCTACGTTACCAATAATGCCAGGCCGGTCCTGGGAAACCTGTCGATCTACCATGCCTGGGCTCAGGGTGAAAACGTGATCGTGAACAATATCGACGCCAATAACGTTTTGCACTCGGTGTATTGCGACACTTACCCCCAAGCGGCAAATGTCATCATGGCCGAAAACAACAATTGGGGCGTTGCCACTGCTGCTGAGATCGCAATCGGAATCAATGACCACAACGATAATCCTGCTTTGCCAACCGTGGACTACGAGCCTTTCCTCACCCCCACAATGCCAACCTCGATTCTGGGAAACTGGGTTTATAACGGCGTTTACCCTTATACGAATGCGCTTCTGGAATTGATCGAAGCGGGTACCGGCGAAGTCTTTTATACCATGCAGTTAACCACAAACGCCATCGAGCTGTCCGTTCCCATTGACAGCACTTTCTATGCGCAGGTGGTTTTGCAGCGTCAGGACTCATCCGAACAGCTTTTTGGATGTGCCGGCGGTTATCTTAACCCCACTGTCTTTGCTCCGGGTGATTTGGTGCCCGTTGACCTGGGAACCATCACGGTGTCCGACACACCTCCCCCACGCTATGAACTGATTGGCGAACCGATTGTGGAAAATGAGCAAAACCTGTATCCGTTGATGCATGGTAAGGGATTATACACATGGAGAAGCCTGGATTGGGTTTATGCAGTTGATGATTACCTTTATCTGAAGCGCAATATCCGACGTACTCCGACTGGTGAACAGGTTACGGAATTGCCTGAAGGCGCACAATATACCAAATTCCAAAACTTCAGTGATTATGATCTGTGGGACGAAGTGCGTGTAAATGAAGATGGAAGCCTGGAAACCCAGATCCTGGCTGAGCGGATTCCCTGCAGTACTTATCTGGGAATTCCAGCCTATACCCTAACCTCGCGCCGGGTTGCGTTGAACCACACTCTGGACAGGTTGATGGAAAGTCCAGAGGGTACTTTTCTATACAGATTAGCTGAAAATGGCAGCCTGTTGGCCAAAGAACAGATAATGCCCCTGGGAACTGTGAATGACCTGGGTTTGCCAACCCTTAAGCTATATGTTTCGCTGCCGGTTAGCAGCGCTCCCAGCTTCCTTTCCTTTGATCCGGAGCTCTTTCACGAAGATGGAAACTACTGGGAAGTACGGCTTAACTGGATTCCCCCGGCTGGAGGGAATTGGACTGGCTACAAGATTTACCGCAATGGCGTGTTTTACGTAAACCAGAATTTCAATCAGCCTTTTGCCAATGATTCCTTCTGGACGCCGGAAGAGGGAACCACGGAATATCAGGTTTTTGCCTGGGATGGAGCCAATCTTTCCGAACCTACCAATAATGTGATCGTGATGATCGTAAGTAACGAGGATGAGCTGGTTCTGCCAGTAGTTATGTCCATGTATCCCAATCCCGTGCCCAAGGGAAACAACCTTCAGATCAAGCTGCAAAACCTGGGCGATAAGGAAGCTGAATTGAACATCTTTAACCTGAAAGGCCAGAAGGTATATTCAACAAAGGGCAGTAATGATGCCTTGGTTTGGAACCGCATGGACTTAAAAGGCCGTTCTTGCGCTTCAGGGGTCTACTTTATGAAGCTGAAGATAGCTGGAAAGGATGTCTATACCAGAAAGCTGGTGCTGCAATAAGACAGTAGTATAGCATGCCAATGCTCCTCCTTCCTGCGAAAGCAGGAATCTCCTATAGTAAAGGGAGATCCCGGATCAAGTCCGGGATGAGGTGTATGTATAATAGATGGCAACCTATACTACAATACTACCTGACCGCCACCACCTTGTAGAACTTCAGGTTATCCGAAACGGTGAGATCAGTAGCGAGTCCTGTGATGTTTTGCTGCAGCACTGTCCATTCTGTGCTGTCTGGTGATGATGCAGCCAGAACTTTGTAGCTGGTGGCATTGGTCACCGCACTCCAGGCAAGCCTGATCTGGCTTGCGGATAGGGTGGTCAGTTGCACTCCCAGCGGCATATCCACAGTGTAGTAATAGAGATTCTGGCAGCTTTCGTCCAGCCAGGGTTCAAAGCTAATCTCGCCCTTGCCTTC
>CAZNGW010000039.1:0-24538 GCA_964572925.1 uncultured Candidatus Cloacimonas sp.
ACATAGTTTTACCATTGACAATATAGCTGATTTCAGGATTTGGTATCGTTAGTTAAATGGGTGTGTTTTGCTCACAGGGAATGACCCTTGTCAGCAGAACCTATCCGCTTGAAACATAAGAAATTGTAATGGAGATATTTTGAGCAAAAACAAACAGACAGCGATCACTCCCATACGGGAGGAGAATTATGCAGAATGGTATCAGCAGGTTATCAAAGCTGCTGATCTGGCGGAAAACAGTGATGTCCGTGGCTGTATGGTCATCAAACCATGGGGCTATGCAATCTGGGAAAACATTCAAAAAGCTCTGGATGCCATGTTCCGGGAAACCGGTCATCGAAATGCCTATTTTCCGATATTCATCCCGAAGAGCTATTTTGAAAAAGAAGCCGAACATGTGGAAGGCTTTGCCAAAGAATGTGCCGTGGTAACCCACAGTAAACTGGAAGATGACGGCAAAGGCGGGTTGAAGGTTGCCGGAGAGCTTACTGAGCCCTACATTGTCCGTCCCACCAGTGAGACCATTATCGGCGCATCTTTTGCCAAATGGGTCAATTCCTATCGGGATCTACCGCTCCTCATCAACCAATGGGCAAACATCGTCCGTTGGGAAATGCGTACCCGGTTGTTTTTACGAACCGCCGAATTTCTCTGGCAGGAAGGGCACACTGTGCATGAGAGTGAAGCCGATGCCATGGAAGAAACCCTCAAAATGCTTGATGTTTATACCACTTTTGCCCGCGAATATCTTGCCTTACCGGTTATCACTGGCGAAAAGACGGAAAGTGAAAAATTCCCCGGAGCGGTTTCCACTTATTGCATCGAAGCCATGATGCAGGATAAAAAGGCATTGCAATCAGGCACTTCGCATTTTCTGGGACAAAACTTTGCCAAAGCCTCTGAGATAAAGTTTCAGAACAGGAAGGGTGAAGTTGAATTTGCCTGGACTACTTCATGGGGGGTTTCCACCCGTTTGATTGGGGCTTTGATCATGGCGCACAGCGATGACAACGGAATGGTTCTCCCACCCAAGATAGCTCCTTCCCATATAGTGCTGATCCCAATTTACCGCGATGCAGATGAGCATGTCCTGGTGATGGAATTCGCAGCTAAAGTGCAAAACAGCCTGAAAGGTTTGATGCTTGATGATGTGAAGGTCTATACAGAACTCGACGACCGTGATCTGACCAATAGCGAAAGAAACTGGTATTGGGTTAAAAAGGGCATCCCGCTCAGGATTGAGATCGGTCCCCGCGATATTGCCCAGAATTCCTGCATGGTGGCCAGACGCGATAAAGAACCGCGGGATAAAACTCCTGTCGGCTTGGAAAACCTACCAGACTTTGTTCTCACTGCCATGAAAGAGATGCAGGATGGCTATTACCAAAGGGCTTTGGCCTTTCGCGAAGCAAATACTGTTGAGATAGACGACCATGACGATTTCTACCGTTATTTTACACCCAAGAATGCAGAACAACCGGAGATTCATGGTGGGTTTGCCAACTCCCATTGGTGTGGAGATAGTGCTTGTGAAGATCAGATTAAAAATGATCTGAAAGTAAGCATTCGTTGCATTCCATTTGCCGCCAGGGAAGAAACCGGAAAATGTATTTGCTGCGGTAAAGAATCAAAGAAAAGAGTCATCTTTGCCAAGGCATACTGATCCCAGAGCTGCGATCCTCACGATCGGAAACGAGATTTTACTGGGTAAGACCCTAAATACTAACATGGCCTTTTTGGGCAGCGAACTGGCCAAACTGGGAATCCCTGTAGAACATACAGTGATTATCAAAGATGACCCGATAGCGATCAAAAAAGCTTTGCAGGATCTTTGGAATAATTACGAAGTAGTAATAAGCACTGGAGGGCTTGGCCCCACGGAAGACGATCTGACCAAAGCCACAATCGCCGATTTCTTTGGAGTTGATATGCACTTCGAGGAAGATGTGTGGCGACATGTGCAAGGTCTGTTTTCAAAAAGGGGGATGCCTACTCCTCCGATCAACCGTTGTCAGGCAATGGTTCCTGATGGGTTTTTAGCATTAAGGAATGAAAGGGGAACTGCCCCGGGACTGATGTTCAGTAGCCAGGATAAGTACTTCTTTGCTTTGCAGGGGGTTCCACTTGAGATGCGTTATATTTTCGAAAACCACATTATCAGGATCCTTAGAGAAGCTTTTCCGGAAGTCAGGCCAGTCTGGCAAAAGACAATCAGAACACATGGCATTTCCGAATCGGGTCTGGCTGAGCTATTATCGTTATCAGAGCTGCCCAATGACCTGTCGCTGGCATGGCTTCCTCAAACAGGGAGGGTTGATCTGCGTTTCTACGGAACAAATCTCCAAGCGATAGATCTGGGTATAGATCTGGCATTGGAGAAGATCAATAAATATGTATGGAGTGTAACTGAAAGCAGCCCTGCTGAAGTATTGACGGAACTGTTGTTGAAAAATGGCAACACTATCAGTGTAGCTGAATCTTGCACTGGTGGACTGATCGGAAAACTGATAACCGACCTTCCTGGATCATCTAAGCTTTTCTATGGTGGGATTATAGCCTACTCCAACGAGCTTAAAGAAAATCTGCTAAAAGTTCATGAAGAAACACTTATGCGATATGGAGCAGTGAGTGAAAACTGCGCATTGGAAATGGCATGGGGAATAAAACAATTGACAGGAAGCAGCTATTCCGTATCTACGACTGGGATCGCCGGCCCTTCTGGGGGTTCGGTAGAAAAACCTGTGGGAATGGTGTGTTTTGGCTTTATAGCCGATACGAAACATTGGAGTAAAAAACAAATATTTACCGGAGATAGGGATTCCATACGTATAAAATCAGCGGAATTTGCACTCCTTGAACTAGTCCGATACATGCAAGGCAGGATGAATTGAAAATACTGATAATTGGTAGTGGTGGCCGTGAACACGCCTTGGCCAACTGCTTCACCAAAAGTGAGAAAGCAGAGCAGATATTTGTCGCTCCCGGAAATGCGGGAATAGCTCTGCAACATCAGTGCGTCCCCTTGACGGAAGTAAAACAGATAATTCATTTTTGCCAAACAGAAGCCATTGATTTTGTCTTTATCGGCCCTGAACAACCTATTGCTGAAGGTTGGGCTGATGCTTTTCGGGAAAAAGGTATCAAGGTCGTGGCTCCCAGCCGCCTTGCAGCCAGACTGGAAACCAGTAAGAGTTTTGCCAAACAAATAATGGCGGATAATGGAATTCCAACAGCCAAATACTCATTAATCCATAATATTTTAGATTTACAAAAGGTTACTGAGGAAATGGGATATCCCATAGTCCTGAAAGCCGATGGTCTGGCAGCCGGAAAAGGCGTGATCATCGCTGAAGACTGGGAATCAGCCGAACAAGCTTATTATAGATTATCAAACGTTCAGCAAGGAGTAGTTGCCGAAGAGTTTTTGTCGGGATGGGAAGTATCATTATTTGCCGTTACTGATGGCGTCAGTTTTCAAACAACAGTTTTTGCCCAGGATCATAAACAGCTTTCTGATCATGATCTTGGTCCCAATACCGGAGGGATGGGAGCTTATGCTCCGGTTCCAGAAGCTCAAGTTTACCAGGCAATGATTGAAGACGAAATTATTCAACCAGTTCTGAAAGCAATGCATAGTATTGGATGCCAATATCAAGGCGTCCTTTACATTGGCCTAATGATTACTGCTGCGGGTCCAAAGGTTGTGGAATTCAATTGCCGGCTTGGCGATCCAGAAGCCCAGGTAGTCCTGCCATTATTGGAAACTGATTTGGTAGAAGTTTGTGATGCCATCATGAATTGTGAAGTCGATAAACTGCAAGTAAAATTCATAAATGGAACAGCTTTGGGGGTAGTATTAGCTTCCCAGGGATATCCTGCTGAATATTTAAAAGGTATGCCGATTAAATTGGATTCTTCTGACCTCAATCAAATCTGTTTTTCCGGAGTAACCGGGAATCAGAACGAATTGATAACTGCAGGTGGCAGAGTTCTATGTGTGCTCGGAACCGGGGACAACATTCAGCAAGCACGTGATGACGCCTATTCACGTTTGAACAGGATAGATTTTAAAGGTAAAACCTACCGAAGCGATATTGGTCTGCGCCTCAACCGTATCTGATATGGAGATATGAACAAATGCGATCATACTTAGTCCTATTAGCCCTGATCGTTCCGATAATGATCTTTGGGGCTCCCATAACCCTGATCAACGAAAGTCCTGATTATCTTGAAATAAAGTTCCAGTTGCCGGAATATTCTCTGAAGGATATCCAGCGTAATGGACAGACCTGGAAGCAAATAGTCTGCGATGAGGCAATAATCCACAGTGTGGAGGGCTTTCCTGAACTTCGGCTTTTTTCCACGGCTATCGGAATACCCGTAGATGGTGACTATTCCATTAGCGTTTCAAAATCCCAGACAGAAATAATCAAAAATGTAGTCCTCACACCTTCCGCTACGATGGTATTAAATGGAGAGGAACCTGATTACCAATATACCCAGAACTTCAGGGCTTATCACAATAATGAACTATACCCCTTGCAAATGGCTGACAAAGGTGAAGCTGCCTTCGTCGGTAATCGTAGATTTATGCCTCTGATGATATATCCTTTTCAGTATAATGCCTCTACAAAAGAACTACTTGTTCACAAAGAAATGACGCTTACGATCGGAATTCAGGGAACAAAAGCAGCTACCAAGAACTGGCAACTGGCCTCAAATCCTCTGGACAATGCGGATCCCCCTTTCTTCCTGAACGAAAGCAGTTCTAAGTCCTGGAGAATTGAAAAAAACAAAGATTACAACTACTCAGCACCCAAAAACAGCTCTTCCGCAGTTAACGAAATTCAACTGATTGTAGATAAAGAAGCGATCTATAAGATATCTTATCAGTATCTGATGGATCTGATAACCAATATGGCTGATTCACTCCAGATCGAAATGAACTGGACTCCTGCTTCTGTTGATCCGAGGTATCTGGAGTTAAGTGACGAGTTCGGCCAGGTTCCGATCCATTTTATAGGTGAGAATGACGGGCGTTTTGATCCTGGGGATTATTTTGAATTTTATGGTGATAAGCACTATGGCGATACTGCCAGTATGGATGATTATACATCTGAAAATGTATACACATTAAAGAAGGTGGATAGTTATGGCGCAAGGATGGTGGTTGAAAATGGCGGTTTGATAGTATCCAATCAAAACCAGGCTTCCTTCATTGTTCCAGATGCCTATGAAGAAACTGTCCGCTTTGAAGAGCAACTGGTAAGTGATAAACTTGGTCGGGGCTGGACGTCAATGAATGCTGACTATTATCGGGAAGATGTTTGGTTCTGGAAAAAGATAAATGCCCCTAATCTGGAGATTGTCCCGGTAGAACTGCAGTATCCCAAGGATACAGCGATCCGAACTGCTTCGGCAAGGATTTCTTTAATGGGACTGACCTATTCTGAAGATCTGATAAGCGGTCAATACGATCATGAGGCTTCTGTCCGCTTGAATCAAGCAATGATTAATACTCACACATGGGTTGGACAGACTGAAAAGCTGTTTGAGAATGCGGCACCAATTTCCAATACCTTCCTTAAACATGGAATCAACAATTTTTATATCAGCCTTTCAGGAAGCACGGTAATGGGAGATAGAGAACAGGTTCTTTTAGATTGGGCTGAGATAAAGTATTGGCGTGAATATAAGACAGATCTTGATTATATCAAGTTCACTAAACCATCTAATCGCCCCAATGGACTTTACCAGTTCGAGATCAGTGGTTTTTCAAACCCCAATGTGTCGGTATATAAGATTGGTTCAAGCATTTTTAATAACCTTCAAATAGAACCATTTAATCTGGAAGGTGCAGCCCCTTGGACAGTTACATTACAGGACAGTGTCCTCTCAACCTCGGTTCGCTACTATGCAACCACTGAAGATCTGAAAACAATCCCCAAAACATGCAGGCTGAATATCCCAAGTGATCTGAAGAATCCTCAGAATTATGCCAATGTGATTGTTCTTGCTCCATATCAATTCATTAATGCGGAAGGCACTATTCAACTCAAGAACCTTTGGGAATCACAAGGCTATTCGGTTGATGTAGTTGATGTTCAGGATGTATTTGATGAGTTCAACGGTGGAATAGTTGGTGCTGAACCTCTCAAGGATTTTATCAGTTATGCATATAATAACTGGAGCGAACCACAACTAAGCCACGTAATCTTGCTCGGTGAAGGGATTGATGATACCAGAGATAACAGCCCATCCCGGAAATATAACCTGATTCCTGTAAAAAAAACCTGGACTTACAAACATGGAGCTACAGCCAGCGATAACTGGTATGGATGCATAGTTGGTTCTGATACAGTGCCTGATATCTCAATAGCCAGAATCGGAGTGTGGAACGATCAACAAATCCTGGATTATGCAGCAAAAGCAGTATCATATCATAACAATCCAAACACGCAAAAGCTTTGGAACAGCCACTTAACTTTTACTTCAGGTGGAAAGATTACCGATGGAAATGATGTTTTTGCACAGCAATCAGAACGCATCAGGCATCAAAGCGTACCTCAGGAGTATCGTGTTACCAGAGTATATACTTCCACGCAAACGGTAAGTGACGACTATTTTGGTGGTACCTTTAATCTGAAGGATGCGATCAATACTGGAACCCAATATGTACAGTTCATGGGTCATGGTGGTGGACGCATCTGGGCGGACTATAACCTCTTTAACTTCAATGATGTTGCAACACTGAACAATCAGGTATATCCAGTAGTTTTATCACTAGCATGCTATGCATCCGCATTTGATACAAACGGCTCAGCTTCAATTAGTGAAGCGTTAGTTCTACAGCCCGCTAAAGGTGCTATTGGAACTGCAGGATTCAGTGGGTTAGGATATCTTGATCATGATGAAGGTTGGGGCTTGGCATATTGCGAAGCTCTTTTTCAACATGATTTTCCAGATATTGGTAGTGCAACCATTTACGCCCTGGCAAGGTTTTTTACCACAACTTCTTCGACCGCTGCACGATATGCGCTTACTAATGCTTTTGTTTATTTGGGCGACCCATTGATAAAACTTAGAAAACCGATTACGGATATCCCAGTCTGGGCAGATGATCATATTCTGGAACCAGGTGAAACCCTAAATGCTCATGCAAGTTTTCCTTCCCAGGTTACTACTGCAAGAATGTTCATAATGAATGATAATGAAAAAACTGTAAACGTTCCATATGATCTACCAGTCTTTCCGGGGGGAGTGTTTAATGCTGATTACTCGAATAGCGATCAAACAGCTGATAATTACTCCAGAACCATCTATATAGCAGGATTCTCTTCTACTGATGAATACATAGGAAAATCTGTGTTTAGCGTTGGTAGACCGGCGGTAACACATCAATCATTGTTGCCAGCCCAACCTGCTTGGACGGATTCTATTCGCTTTGTTGCTAAAGCATTCAGCCACATCCCAATATTAAGTATGATATGTAAAGTGAGGACTGACAGTAGTTCGACGACTATCAACTGGATAGAGCTGCCCATGCAGAGATCTGAATCAGACACTACACTTTATGTTACTACAGAGCGGTTATCACCTCAGCGGAGCGGAAAAGAGCTATTCTTTAAATATATAGTTACTACTGATGAAGGTTCGATAGAATCTCATTTAGAGAACTTTACCGTCCATGGCCCAGACCTTTTTTTGAAGGACATCAAACTTGAACAGGAAGGACAGGCCTTGGTTTTGAAGGTTCTGGGAACAAATATTGGAAATGCAGCTTCAGTGTTAACAGACCTCAGGCTATACACTGGATCGAGTGCATCGAATTTAGCCTTATTTTCCACGCAGGATTATGAGGGTCTTGAAGTAGGTGAACTCCGCTGGGATAGTGTTGATCTTACAGGACTTCCTTCTGCAAATCTGGTTCTGGAAGTAAGAGTGAATGTAAGCAATGCCTTTCCAGAGCTTCATTTATTCTTTAATACAAATAATGCGATAAATCTGCAGGTTCCTTATAACTATCATCTGATCGGCTCAACTGGTGCTACAATCCAGAGTATAGATCAGAACCTATCATGTGTAATCCCTTCAGGTCTTATGCCTGAGGGAAATCAATCTCTATTTGCAGTAAACTCACTGTCAGCACTCGCACCATTAAACCAACCCAATGTAACTTCAATACTACTGCGAGCACCAGAAGGAGTAACTAATAACCAATATTCCATCCCTTATAATATCGAAGTACTGAGCCAGGGAATAGTGGATTCTCTGGGCTTCCTTCCTAACGGAAAAAAGTTTGAGCTGATATTCTATTACAACCCTACCGATTCGCTTACCCAAAGTCAGGAAAGTGACAACTCATTTAAGATTTACCGCTACAATGAAACTTTTAGAAAATGGATCATGATCGGAGGATTTGTAGATCAAACAGCTAACAAAGTTAGTTTTGAGGTTAACCGAACTGGAATCTACAGCATTTTCCGAAACACCGATTACCAAGCGCCTGTAATCGATGTTAATGTTCAAGATCAGGAATTTACCGTGGGCGGTTATATAGCAGGTGACGGAGTGATCTCTTTGCTTCTTTCGGATGCCAATGGTATTGATGTAATTGATAATTCCATTCGTCTGTTTCTCAATGGAACTGCTATACCTGAGGATGATTATGTTATCTCCATCAACCTTGAGAATATTAATGCTGTTCCTATCAAGTATCAGCTTAACTTGGGTAAAGGGCAACATGAGATTAAAGTTCAATGTCGTGACTTGAACGGAAAGTCTGCTTCCAGAGATGTTCAATTTATCGTAAATGATACATTTAACGTGATCAATCTGGCCAACTATCCAAATCCTGTGCTTGGGACAGGCATAACCGGAGCCATAGATCCTAAGAATGAAGGTCGAACCAGATTTACCTATATACTTACGGATGGAGCTGATGAGGTTTCCATTAAAGTGTACACTGTCAGTGGACGCCTGGTTAGAACTTTTTCGAATCTTCCTGTGGGAGTCGGATATCACGAATATCCCAGAACTGTATATGGGTGGGACTGTAAAGACGAAATGGGCTATACACTTGCAAATGGCGTTTATTTCTACAGGATTATTGCCAAGAAAGGAAATAAAACCATAGAGAAAACCCAGAAAATGGCCATATTAAAGTAGGAGATTAGCCATGAAAAAGATAGCTATAATGTTCACTGTGGTCTTGATCACGGCATCCTCTTTGTATGCCGGAAGATATGCAGGGGATTTCATGATGATTGGTGCTGGAGTCCGGGCTTTGGGTATGGGAGGAGCTTTTTCCGCATTGTCGGATGATGGTTCGGCCATCTATTGGAATTCAGCCGGATTGAGCCATCAACGAGAAAGGGAAGTATCCGCCATGCAAGCCTTTCTTTATAACGGACTGGCTTCTTACAATCATTTCACCTATGTTCAACCGTTGCCCAATGACGTTACCATAGGGTTTAATTTTACCAGATTAACGGTTAGTGATATACCCAACTTTGATGAAAAATACCTTATCGGGACAAACGTTGACCAAAGGATCAACAACAGCTTGTATCATCTTCCAGGTGTTCCGGATGCCAAGTTCAGCAGTCACGATATCCTCTACCAGTTTTCCTTCTCGAAGAACGTCCATTTTGATGCAAATATGGGATGGTTATTTTTTGAAGTCCCATTCGATTTTGGTCTGGGAGGTAATATCAAGATGATCAAGAGATCAATCTGGGATAGAACCGGAAATGGAACAGGATTAGATTTTGGATTCAAAGCGAAAACTGATCTGGCAGTCATCTTCGACCAGGATTATCTTGGGGATCTGCATTTTGGAGTGAATTTTCAGGATATAGCAGGAACAGATATTACCTGGAATACTCCAAGTAGGATCAAAGACGAAGTCCTGTTTAACACAAAAATGGGTGTGGCGGTAGTCCAGCCTATACCTTCCTTGAAATCGACAGTAAGCGTTGCCTATGATTACGATTATGTCTACGGTGGAACTAATCATTATGGTATAGACTGGGCATATAATGATTTGGGAAGTTTGCGAATTGGAACTTATGAAGATAATTTCAGTGCTGGAGCAACTGTCAAGGTTTATGGCATTATGCTTGATTATGCATTGGTAACTAATCCTGTGGGGCTTTCCAACAGATTGGGCTTAAGAGTTAGGTTCTAAGGAGACATTGCATGAAGAAAATAATCTTGGCTATCCTGCTGCTATTGTTCATAATCTTGAGTTCCTGCTCAGGAGATGATCCAATAGACACCGATACTGTCGCTCCAGTTGCGCCAGATTTGATCGAGCATAAAGGGGATACCGGTGACGATCCAATTGTGGTGGGCAACCAAACGATCGTTTGGAATGATGAAAATAACGGAATTGACACAGTTTCAGAAGGAAACTGGATAAAGATTCCTTGGGAACCATTTGTTGATTCAGACCTGAGTCATGTAAAAGTGTACAGGTTTTCTCAAGCAAATCCTGAGCCGATTTTGATAGATACTGTTCCTGCCACAGATCAGTATTATCTGGATCAAGGCAGCTTAGTCGAGCGCGAATGGTATTCCTACTACACCGAACTCTATGATGCTTCTGGGAATTTCAGTGTGTCTGACACGGTGTCCTATGCCATTTTAGCAAAAAGCAATCTCGTTTCTCCTGCTAATGGAGAGACTGTCAACCCCGTTAATTTGAAGTTAATCTGGAATCGGGGAGATAGTGATACATCCATGTTCAGGGTTCTTGTCTGGGACGATACAGACAAACTGGTTTACAGACCCTTATATTTTTATGCACCTACAGAAGAAAATCCACCTCCTCCCCAAGTACCATTTCCAGTTCTATATCCTGCTCCTACCTCGGGCCAGGTGTTCCGTTGGCGAGTGGATGCCTTCGATTGGGACGAGGAACTTGGAATGTATATGGGTTCTGAATCCTTCGAAAGGACTTTTGTAATACAATAGTATGATAAGAAACAATGAGGTATAAAACATGCTCGGGCTTGTTGTCAGATTTAGCTTGACGATTATACTAAAGCGTAAATTGAATGCATGCCAAAATGTAAGTGCGATTGATAAGTTCCCTTCAACAGTTGATGGGTTTAATGTCTAGAACGATACATTATGCAATAAACGTAAAGATAGTAGATATAAAAGTAAAGAGGAAACCGTGAGAAAAACACTGCTTGTGATATTGCTGGCCTGTTCAGCTCTGGCGCTTTTCAGTCAGGGAACTACGAGCTTCGCTCCATCCACAAACATATCTGCCTATACCTACGAAGGTATCCGCAGCGGAGTGGAAAAATTGAAAATGAACAACTACATTCTGGGACAAGTATACAAGCCTGGTTTGTATGTCGTTCCAGACGATACTGATTTTTTAACTCTGCTGGCTTTGGCAGGCGGTCCCACAGAGGATGCCAAGTTGTCTAAGATCAGGATTGTTCGGCCTTCTGCGGAAGGAGACAAAGTGCTTTGGGTGAATTTCAAGAAATACCTGGAAACCGGAGATGCAGCTTTGATACCTGCTCTAAAACCCGGGGATACAGTTGTTATTTCAGGAACCATTTTCTATGCTTTCTCAAGGGTGGCAGACTTCTTGTCGAAGGCAGCAATCGCATTAAGTGTTTATAATCTTGTTACCAATATCAAATAGCGGAAGTGAGGATAAATGGAAAATCAAGTAATTCAACCCCCTATTCAGGATGAGATCAAGCTCTCTGATTATCTAAGAATAATACTTCAATATCGCTATCTGGTGATTCTGGTTTTTACACTTGTATTAGTAGCTACGGTTTTTTATACAGCCCGCCAACCAAAGATTTATTCGGCTTCAGCTAGAATTCTGCTGGAGGATCAGAATGGAAATTCGGATCTGATGTTTTTGGCAACCCCGGGAGTTGGGAAAAACACTTTGAACAACCAAATCGAGTTGATTAAAAGTAAACCCGTGATGACCCTTGCCTGGGAGATCATGAAGAAATATCCAGATTGGGATACATTTCCAGCAAATTCATCAGCTAATCCAGCCGGGACATTGGGTAGGATGAAGGTAGAATCCAAACGTGAAACAGATATTCTAACCATTAGTTTTGAATCCACCAATCAGACCGAAGCGATGGCAGCTGTAAACTCCATCGCTGAAGCCATACAACAACAGAACACACAGTATGCCAGGCTGGAATTCACTACTATCCGGGAATTTTTGGAAACCCAACTTGATGCAATATCACGCAGACTCCAAAGCTCTGAGAATGATCTGCGCGAGTTTAAAAATTTGAATAAACTCACAGAGCTAACAACCGAAACTGAGAAGTTGATAGAACAATCATCGGATGTAGAGGCTCAATATGAGGCATCACTTACCGATCAGGCAGTAAAAGCTAAATCACTTGATATGCTAAACCGGCAACTGCGTGAGCAGGATTCTCTGTTGGTTGATGTAAACAACATCTTAAAAGCACCTTATATAGCGGAACTTCGAAAGCAGATTGTAGAAACTCAGTCCTTAATCACCAAGCTGGTAACCAAGAATGAGTATCCCCTTGATCACCCTCAGATTCTACTCCTGAAGCGTGAAATGGAAAATGCCAAAGCTACCTTGGATCTTGAGGTGAGAAAGCTTGTAAATATATCTGTAAACAACGATCCATTATCCACACGAAGTGATCTTTTAGGAAAAATAACCCAGGCAACAATCGAGATGGAAATGGCACGGGCAAAAGTTGATGGCTTGGAACAGACCAAGGACATGTATGAACAGAGGTTGATCGCCATCCCCAATACAGAATTGGAACTTGCCCGGCTTACCAGGAACATGCTGCTCGACGAAAAAATCCACGGCATTATGATGGAAAAATATGAAGATGCCAAGATTGCCGAGCAGGCTAAAGTGGGTAATGTCCGTATCATCGATTTCGCCGAAAGACCTTCAGTTCCGATTAAACCTCGGGTATCTATGAACATTTTGGTTGGTATAATCCTTGGTCTTGGTTTGGGTATTGGGGCCGCCTTCCTGGTTCACTCTCTGGATACTAAACTGCGAACTTTGGAAGACATGGAAAACTATGTCCGGATTCCTATTGTAGGAACTATTCCTCTGATCCGCGAATCGGAATCAAAACTGCAGGAATTCAATGATATGATCGAAGCGGCTCAAGGAGATAACCGCGAACAGCTTACCAGATCCATGCATTATGTAATGATGCAATTGGTTTCGCATTATGCACCAAAATCGCCCATCGCAGAAGCTTATAGAACGCTTAGGACCAATATCCTGGCTCGAAAAGGTGAGGGAAGTGCTACCTTACTAATTACTTCCTCCGGTCCCAAAGAAGGTAAATCCACCACCATTGCCAACCTGTCCATTACCCTGGCTCAGATGAATGCCAAGGTTGTGCTGGTAGACATGGATATGCGCAGACCTACGATTCACGCAAAATTTGGTCTGGAAAAAGAAAACGGCGCCAGCGATTATCTGATCGATCCGGATGTTAGTATTGATCAGGTTGTTAAGACAACCGGGATAATGAATCTGGATATTATCACCAGTGGTTTTGTCCCACCTAATCCTTCAGAATTGATTGCTTCAGCAAGAACAGATCATTTGATCGAGGAACTCAAATCCCGCTATGACTATATTCTATTCGATACACCGCCTGTAATAGCGGTTACGGATGCTCTTATCCTTACTAAAAAAGTCGATATGACTTTTATCGTAGTACGTTGTGGATTCACCGAAAAAGGTGTCATCAAGCGAACCAAAGAGCTAATGGAGAATATTGACGGCCGCATCGACGGTATCATCGTTAACAGCATCTACGTCCAAAAATATTACAGCAAGCAGAATTACTACTATTACTACTATTATTACTACTACTATTATGGCGATGAGGTGCCAAAGAAGCAGAAGAAGAATGTTAACCGCTTCCTACGCAAAAATCAATCTGAGTCTTGAAGTAACCGGGAAGCTTCCGAATAACTATCATCAGGTCAATACTGTGCTTTGCAGTATTGACCTGTGTGACTATATCGAGTATGAACTGAGCGAAAAACCTGGGATTTTGTTTACCTGCAACGACCCCACACTCCAGAATAACAACAATCTTGTGTACCGTATAGCAGATTTCCTTCAAACACAATTCAAAGTGCAAAAAGGAGTTGCTATTCATTTAACAAAGAGGATTCCCGTTGCTGCTGGCTTGGGGGGAGGATCGAGTAACGCTGCCAATTGTCTGGTAAACTTAAACATGCTTTGGGAATTGAAATTCAGCGAGTCAGAACTCCATGAAATAGCCTCAAATTTCGGCTCTGATATCAATTTTTTCCTTAGAGGTGGCACTGCCAGAGGAACCAATAGGGGAGAGCAGATTATTTCCATGCCTTATCTGCCTATAGAAAACATCCTGCTTGTTAATCCCGGATTGAAGATTAGTAGTGCTAAGGCTTACAGTTTGGTCATGATCCCTGATCAAAGAGAACTACATAGTTTCGACTCCGTTCAGTGGCGTGTAACCTCGTTCAACCGGCTTGAACCGGGAATAAGATCTGTCTATCGTGAAGTAGATGATATTCTTCAATATCTTTCGAAAAATGGGGCAAAACCTGCCTTAATGAGCGGTAGCGGATCGACTTGTTTCGGAGTGTTTGATGATCTGGATGCCCTGAGTGAATGTAAGGAATATTTCTCTCAGGTGGGTTATTGGACTTATGTAGCCAAAACCATCGAGGAGACAGTGTAGTATATCAATCCATCCATCCTACTTCCTCGCTCTTTACTCACGCTCCAGCCACTCTCATCCCTCCCTCATCTCAAGAGGGTGGTATCCGGGAGGATAGTGCGTGGAACCTGGATGGACAGAGAGCAGGTTAAGAATCTGGATGACATAAAGCAATCAAGCAAACAAGTTACAAAGCCTGATACTTTTTTATGCCGTTCACAAGTGTTTCTTTCACAAAGAAATCATTACTGAAGAACACAAGCTGGGATATGCTTTGGGTAGAGGGAGGGAAACCATCCGGGGTAGAAAAGAATACAATATCGGCATCTTTTCCAGGAGCAAGAGAACCCAACCTATTATCCAAACCCAGTAACTGTGCGCTACCCAAAGTTATATAATATAGAGCATTGGCTGCAGAAACCGGATCAAGGCATTGGCGGTAGTTCATTAGTTTTCCATGATATAGCATGTCCAGAGTAGTGCCTGCTCCCACATCACTACCCAAACCGAAGGGAATACCTTTATTTGCAATTCTGGCAAGGGGAAATTCCCCGCTTTTCAGGTAGAAGTTTGAATCAGGACAATGGGCAATTTTTGCATTGGTAACTTTAAGGATATCCAATTCCCCATCACTAAGGTGAATTGCATGTCCCAGAATACTTCTCTCCGTTAGCAAGCCTGCCTCGAAGTAAACTTCAGTATAACTTGACCTGCCGAAGAGCTCTTTTACCCAAGCAATTTCGGCTTGGTTTTCAGAGAGGTGGGTTTGGATCCATGCTTTCTGCTTACTCGCGAAATCACCGGTAATCTTCATCAGATCCCAGGAACAGGTTGGTGCAAATCTTGGTGTGAAGATATAATCCAAATCCTGCGTTTTGCCATGCCATTTTTCGAAGAGAAGAAAGCTGTGCTCAAATGATCTGGAGCTGTCCTGGAGTAAGGCTTGGGGAGCATTCATATCCATCATCGTCATGCCTATCATGGCTTTGATCCCCATTTGTTCAGCCACTTGAAAGGCAACATCGCAAGCCTTTACGAAAGGTGCTGTGTAGATCACAGAAAAGGTGGTTCCGGCTCTGAACAAAGCATGATAGAATAGTTCTGAGAGCTTATATGCATAATCTTCAGAGGCCGAACGAGCTTCTTCGGGAAATACGTGCTTCTCTAACCAGGATAGCAAGGCCGGTTCAAACATTCCCCTCATTTTATATTGGCTTAGGTGAACATGCAGATCGATAAAACCAGGTAATGCCAGATAAGCCGAATAATCGTCCGTTAGCTGGCCTGAGAACTTGCTTAGCGGAGTGATGGCTACAATTTGTTGTCCATCAATACTGATCACCTGATCAGGGGAATAAACAGCTTGATCGATAGAAAGGGGATTGATGATGTTACTCAGGATATTTCTCATGGGGTAATCCTCTTGAGATCTATTACTTTACCTCTTCCTATTCCGAAATGCAGTTCAGGCACGTTCTGAGAACCGGTTCCTTTGGCACTGCTCAGTTCTCTGATGAGTTTTCGAGGTTTCCCGTTGCTATCCAATACTGTTACTTCAACCCTTGTTCCAAAAGCAGGGCTGTTAGGCAATTTTGGATAATTGGAAGGCTCTGTCTCCAATTCAATCGTATCACCTTTCCAAATGGGTTTCACTGTTATAGATCGGTTATCTGTTTTAGTGGAATTCTTCAGCAGCTTCACCCCGTTTCCACTACCCACCACCAGATCAGGAAGTCCGTCCCGGTTGAGATCGGCATTAGCATTGCCCCAACCGTTGTAAACCCTTGCTCCTGCAAGCCAGGTAATGTCCTCAAAGCTTCCATCACCTTTGTTGCGGTAAAGATAACTGCGTTCACCCACGTAAACAGAAGTGATAAACAGATCGAGCCAGCCGTCATTGTCAGCATCAAAAAAGAGTGGGTCGCTGTGTAATTCATCGAAGGTAATCCCAGCTGATTTGGTAACATCCGTAAATTGCCAGTAAAAAACTGTATCCTGCTCTACAACTCTATAGGTAAGGCCATCGTTCCTTAGCAGCATACTGACATCGGAAATATCCAGGAATCTGGGATGGGCAAGATTGGCAACGAACAAATCAAGATCACCATCATTGTCGAAGTCGCCCCAATCAACCCCGATTGTGTGTCCGAAGTAGCCTTTTTTATAGGTTCCAGCCAGTCCATCCAAAGCGGCAACATCCACATAAATGGAATCGTTTTGTTTCCAACAGAAGTTGCGGTTCAGGCGGTAGTTGCTTACCAAGATTTCCTGTTTTCCGTCATTGTCAAAATCAGCTGGTGAAACACCCCTGCCAGCCAAACCGGGATTCACAGTGTAATCTGGAGAGCGAAATCCTAAAAAGTTACTTCGATCGCTGAAATATCCTTTATCATTTCTCCAGTAAAAATCCGGATATCCGCTCTGAACCTGCCATTTCTCATAATTGGCGGAATAAAGAGATGGATACCCATCACTTTTTTCATCAATCCAGGCAGCTGCTTCAGTCGGAGATTTGTCGTCTATATCACCCGCTCTTTCGTTTACATTCACAAAACGGGAATTGTCCATGTTCTTCATTAACAGGTCGCCGTTCCCGTCTTCAGAATGTCCATAAGCAACAAAATCCAGCAGTCCATCTCTATTGAAGTCGGCAAAGATACCTCCTGCGCTGTTTAGCTTATCCAGTCCTGCCGATTCAGTTACATCGCTGAAGTTGAAATTACCATCGTTTCTGAAAAGGTATCTTCCATTGAAAAGCAGATCGGTAGCACCACTATTATCAAAATCAGCCAAGGCGACCCTTGTATAGCTTTTCCCGGTCAACCCTGAGGTTGCAGTATAATCTTCAAAACAGATACTCCGATAGTTCATCAGCTTACGCATCCATTCCAAGGGTGATGAGTTTATCTTGAGATCTTTCTGTAACACTGTAATCAGATTAAGAGCATCATCGTCATATTTCTTGCGAGGAGCACCCAGGATCAGGCATTTAGTGAGATGTTTGGCTGCCTTAAGGTGATTTGATTTCTTACTGGAAAGCATTAATACTTTGGCAATCCAGAAATGTAGCTCAGCTTGCTCACCCCTGTCATTGGAACTGAATTCTATTATGTTGAGATTCTTGAGCAAAGCTTTATATTGTTTGCTTGGAAGAGATTTAAGATTTATCAGCTTATCTTCATCGCCAAAAAGATGATTCTGTTCCAACAGCCTGTAATATATCAATTTGGCTTTTTGCAGCTCAATCCTGGCTTGCCAATCCTGGGAAGTGTACTCTTCATACAAGAGGGATTGCCCTTTATCAGATTCGGCTTTGATCAACAAACTGGAAGCCAGATCAAGCAGTTCACCGCTATTCTGAACATTTTTCCTCAAGGTCGGAGAAACCAGATACAGGGCTGATATATAGCATTGGACGGGATCAGCGATACTACTTGCTTTTGCTTCATCCAACATAGCTTGCCAATTGTTTATGTTTGAAAGGTGATAATAGGCATAGTATTGGGCGATATGCGCATATTTGCTTTTTGGATATACATTTCGAAAATTGGTAATCTGGGATAAAGCGAGCGAATCTTCTCTGGTGGTGCTGATCTCATCGATCAATTCTTTAGCAGAAGCTTCTATCACTGTATTGTAATCAAGTGATCCCGACACAAGGGTTGCGAGCTCATCTTCCAACCCCCCGTAGGTGTAATGTAGCAATAATATTTGATCAAGAGGAGATGTGAATACTTTCAACATTTGATCTATACCACTTTGGATTTCCAAGCTGTCGGCTTCACTGCTTTTCATTAGTAAAAGCCACTGAAGTGCATCTTCCAGGGAGTTTGTTTTCAAGGCCAGTCTTTTGTGACAAAGAGTTGCTAAATCAGGATAATCGGATCTTTCGGCATAGTCCAGAACTGATTTCAAGTCTGTCTGATCTCCTGTTTCAGCTTTCCGAATAATCTCTGCTTCATGCTTTTTGAGCAGGTTGAATTGCTCTTTCTCGGTAAGGAACTTGAGATCAGCATTTGACAAGGCGCTAAGACAAATCGCAGTAAGCATTATCAGGATAAGAGTCATTGAACGTAATTCTCTTGGGGATATGAAACTATCGATCAACTGGTTAATCACTTTAACGATCCTTTTTTGACGAGTTCAATTCATTAATCAGAGCTTGCATGTCTGAGGCTGTAAAAATATATTCTTTATTGCAGAAATGGCAAATCGGCTTAATGCCTTCCTGCATGCTTTCGAGCTCGCTTTTGCCAAGAAGTAAAAGCGCTTTGGCAAATCTCTTCCTACTGCAGTTGCATTCATAGCAAATTGTTTTTTGATCTGTGATACACCAATCAAGGTCATTGAATACAAACCGGTTGAAAATGTCAGTAATGCTAAGACCCATGTCCATGAGATCGCTTAGATTGGGAGTTTTCGCCAGATTTTCTTCAAGCTTCTCAGTATCTCTAAGGTCAGCAAAGGGCATTTGCTGAATTATAAACCCTCCTGATGAGCGGACAACTGCATGTTGATCAATAAGAATTCCAAGATTCACCGCAGTGGGAATTTGCTCCGATTGCTGGAAATAATGCGCAATATCCTCAGCGATCTCTCCGCTTATCAGCTTGCTTGTTCCGGTGTAGGGTTGTTTTCCTGGCTCACTGCGGAATATACTTATGATTCCGTTGCCCAGCGCTTTACCAACGGAAAAGTTGTCCTGAGTGTTTTCCAACCAGAGTTGTGGATTTTTTACATATCCTTTCAAGGTTCCCTGTGCAGTGCAGACTACCATTGCTCCCTGTAAATCTCCGTCTCCGATTACCTGCAAGGTTAGTTCGGAATCAGGATTCTTCAAATCCCAAGATAGCATTACCGCTGCGCTTAGCATTCGGCCTAATAGAATTGTGGATAGCGGTGAAAGATCATGTAAATCTCTTGCAGTTTGGACTGTATTTGTGGTAACTGAAGCGAACCAACGAAACTGATCCTTACAGGCAGTTCCTCTAATTGTATAGTCTTTATTCATTTATCCAATCTCTGCTTATTGTGGTTCCGGGATAATAGATCCGGAGTATGTCATGGTAAGATGCACCTGTGCGAGCCAAGCGCAGTGTTCCAACCTGACACATTCCCACTCCATGACCTGCTCCTTTTCCCTTAATCTGAAGGATTGCCTTAGGGTTCAGCGAGACCCCATTCCCGATGTCCCTGTAGCTGCCTTTGAAGTAGAAAAAAGATGACAGCAGACCACCAAAAACCTGTCTGATCTTGTATTCGTTATCCAGATTGATTTCTTTGTCTCCATATAGCTTAAGGCTGACGATTCTTCCTGAACGTCCCCGTTGCATTATGTCAATCCTTCTCAGGAATTTTAAACCTGCATTTTTGGCAACTTGAACCTTACTGATGCTTTTTTCCCAGCTTAGTGCACCGCGCTCCCAACTTGTCATTCCTGCAGTCTCGAGTTTGGTATCAATCCACTTTCTGGCATCGCTTTCCATGCTTAGATTAAATGTATCTGCTTCAGCAATGCAGGTAACTCCATTCAGGTGTGAAATGGGCTTACCTTTCCAGATTGCACTTGAAGAATCTGTTTTTCCCCCGCAACTGCTGTGATAAGGAGCATCGGCTATTTGTCCACCCTGAAAAAGTGCTTCATCTTTACATTCCTCAAGGGCTTTCAGGATATTGGCATTTTGGAGATATTTTCCCTTATAAACCTGACAATGTGTTCCACTACAAAGATCATACCCATCAGCTTTATGTCTGTTATATGAAAGCAGAGATAAGGCATGGGTTCTGGCAGCAACTGCTTGTGCTTTAAGTGCTTCAAGCGGAGCAGTATTACCAATTTCATTTGGAACTACTCCGGCCAGGTATTCCTCCAGAGAGATGAAGTGATTCAAGACCAATTTACCGTTTATGGTTTTAAGAATAAAATGCCCCTCATACCCTAGGTCGCTACCATTGATAAAAAGCTTGTCTTCAGTTACAAACTCCAAAGGTGTTTCCAGATAGTAGATTTCGGCGTTTGATGAGCTTAGTTTGACAGTTGAATTAACCAAGGGGATCTCCATCACTTTGCTTAGTGATATCCCATTGATTTTTGCATAGTTTTCGGCTTCAGTTCTGGTGCTGAAGCTCTGAGGAAGAAAAAACAGGTTCTCATGCTTGATAAGAAGTTTTCTGTCCTCCCAGGCAAAATACTCTTTAGATACAGCCGTTGAATCTTGACTTGCCTTATTTCCGGTTTCTTTTTTTGCCAGAACTCCATACCATGAAGTGGCTTGGGGATTAACCAAACTGATGTTGAAAGATCCTTCCAGATCACGGTAAATCAGACCATCCTGTTCACTTACTCTTATAGTATTGCTGGTTTTTAGCTTAAGTTCGGCTGAACTGACTAAGTTCACTTCCAAGCACAATTGTCCGTTCCTGTATTCTGCAGCACGAATGCCATTGAGAACAGACAGCACAAAGAATGCGCTCAGAAGCAGTTTACTTGACCACCGCACCTGGGCTTCCGTCTCCATCAGGTGTAAGCACAATAATTCCATTGTCGCTGTGAGCAGCCAAAATCATGCCATTGGATTCAATTCCTCTTATCTTGCGAGGTTCAAGATTTACCAGCATAGCGATTTTTTTACCAAGCAAGTTTTCTGGTGAATAACTTTCAGCGATTCCGGCAACCAAATCACGTTGCTCAAAGCCAAGATCAACCTTCAATTTAAGTAATTTATCGGTTTTCGGAACTGCTTCGGCAGTGAGAACCACTGCTAATCGAATATCGAGTTTTGCAAAGTCGTCATAAGAAATGCTTTCTTTAACAGGATCATACATCTTTGCTTTATCTTGGTTATTACCCTTTGCCATGGCATGTAATTTTATTAACTGAGTCTCGATCTGCTCATCTTCCAGCTTATGAAAGAGGGGTTCAGTTTTCTGTAGGACGATATCACCCAAAAGCGGATACGCATCGCTGAATTGTACTTCTCCAAATAAACCGAGCATATTCCGTAGTTTCGCCATGTGCTTTGGCAGGATGGGCAACATGGCGATTGATATTTTTGCTAATAGATTGGCGCAAACATATAGGGTTTCCTGAACGGCTATTTGGCTCTCTTTCAATTCGACCCAAGGTTTGCGTTCATCGAAATACTTGTTCCCCAGCCGGGCAATATCCATTATCAAGCGAGCGTTTCGTTTCACTTGGTAATCCGCATAACCAGCTTCAATATCTTTCAGCAGACGGTCAGCTTCGCTGATCACTACTTGTGATCCTGAGCCAAGCGTTGATTTGCTTATCTTTCCTTCGAAGTTCTTGACTGTAAAGGCAAAAACCCTATTAGCAAGATTTCCCAATGTATTGTTCAGCTCACCATTAATGCGAGCTTGAAAATCTTTGAAACTGAAGTCCGAATCCTGCTTTTCCGGGGCGTTTACCGCAATATAGTAACGTAAGTATTCACCCTCGAATTCCTGCACAAATTCGTCCACCCAGATTGCCCAATTACGGCTGGTAGAAATTTTTTCGCCTTCCAGATTCATGAATTCGTTAGCCGGAATGTCGTGAGGGAGACAATACTGTGTATCTTGACCCATCAGCATAGCCGGCCAGATCAAGGCATGGAAGATGATGTTATCTTTGCCAATGAAGTGTATTAGTTGGGTTTTTTGGTCTAACCAATATTCTTTCCACTTATCAGGTTGCCCGATCTTCTCTGACCATTCAATGGTTGAAGATATATAACCAATTGGAGCGTCGAACCAGACATAGAGAACTTTTCCTTCTGCTTCTGGTAATGGAACAGGAACACCCCAGCTAAGATCACGGGTAATAGAACGTTCAATCAACCCTTGTTCCAGCAAGCCAAGCATGAAATTGCGAACATTCTCCTTCCAGTAGCTTTTTGTCGAAATCCAGGTTCTCAGCTGTTCGCGGAAGTTATCGAGGTGCAGAAACCAGTGTTTGGTTTCTCTTATCTCAGGGGTATTTCCACATATCTTGCACTTTGGTTCCTTTAGGGTAGTTGTATCATAAATCTGACCGCATTTGTCACATTGGTCACCACGGGCACCATCAGCTCCGCAACGTGGACAAACCCCCTCCACATATCTGTCTGGGAGATAGCGTTTATCGTATTGGCAATAAAATTGCAGAGTGCTCTTTGGCTGGATATTGCCTTTACGGTATAATTGCAAAAAGAAATCCGAAGCTAATTTATGATGAGGTGGGCGGGCGGTTCCACTAAAATTATCGAATTCAATTCCGATTCCGTCAAAGGCTTCTTTGATGCTCTTGTGATAGCGGTTTACCACTTCCTGGGGACTTATGCCTTCTTTGTCGGCAGAAATCGATATTGGAGTTCCATGTTCATCAGTTCCACATATATAAATAACATCCTCACCTTTAAGGCGTAAATAGCGGACAAAGATATCTGCTGGCAAATATGCTCCCGCCACATGTCCAACATGCAGTTTTCCATTGGCATAGGGAAGAGCGCTGGTAACGATATATTTCATTTTGAATCCTCTATAAAAGTTCTATGTAAAGATATCACTGCCTCATTTAACTTGGAAGAAGGGATCATCAACTCAATACTCTGTTCATTATGCTGGCTTCTTAGAAGACCCCAGGCCAAACTAAGCTGCAGAACCTTAGCCAGCAGGATTGTATCATGACCGATTCCCAATCCGCATAGAATCACAAATGCCAGATCTTTATCTTTGTGAAAATCTCTTATCTCATGTTCGGCGAGAAAGTGATCGATCTCAACCTCGTATTTTGCTTCAATAAAAAGCTCCAGAAAACCATTATCCAAAAAACTCTTGAATATCTCATGGTGCCAGATCTGCAAAGCATTTGCCAGGTTTGTTGACATTGGCAGCCGGTATCGCAGCAGATTATCTTTATGTGCTATCGCCTGGACTATTCTTTCTTCCATGTTTTCATCCGTAATATTCTTATTTACTTGCATTTTCAAATCCGGTGCAGCATCGACCAGCGAACCGGGGGCAAAGCTGAAAGAAGACTTAACCTCTACTTTCACACCATATTTCAAGGCAAATTCGACAGCCCGGGGATGCAATACCTTGGAACCATTATAACAGAGGGTCAGCATTAATGAAGGGCTTATCTCTTTGATCATTTTTGGGTTTGCCACGATCCGTGGATCAGCGGTAAATACACCATCCACATCAGTATAGATTTCGCATTTTTCAGCGCCGAGATAGCAAGCCAAAGCAACGGCAGAAGTATCTGAGCCGCCTCGCCCAAGCGTAGTGATCTCCTTTGCCAGGCTTACTCCCTGAAATCCGGCTACAATCACAATCTTCCCTTTGGCAAGTTCTTCCCTGATCCTGAAAGCACTTACTTTAAGAATTCGGGCGTTACCATGCTTGTCATCTGTGATAATTCCGCTCTGTGAACCGGTAAAGGAGATGGACATTATTCCCTCTTCCATCAAGGCCAGAGAAAGCAAGCTCATACTGATCCTTTCTCCAGCTGTGAGCAGCATATCCAATTCGCGCCTGGAAGGGTGTTGGGATATTCCATAAGCCAGGCTGAAAAGTTCATCAGTGGTCTTGGCCATTGCCGATACCACCAGAACAAGTTCATCCCCGGCATGATAGTCTTTTGCCAGTTTTTTTGCGATATTGCGAATCAACTCGATGCTTCCCACCGAGGTTCCGCCAAATTTCTTAACAATTATAGCCATATCTGTCCTTCTCTGAGATTTTAGGCCTGTTGTCAAGCGAAATGTTGGTTTGCATTCCCCCATTTTTAATCCAGCCGTATTTTGGTCTGCCATCGATCACGT
>CAZNGW010000040.1:0-23596 GCA_964572925.1 uncultured Candidatus Cloacimonas sp.
GCAGGAATGAGGAACCGGGCTCTTTTAAGGAAAAGAAAATCTGTGTTATCTTCGATATATGTGAGAGAACCAAATGAAAACACTGCTTAAGACTGCACTACTTTGCTTGCTTCTGCTGATCGGCAATCTGCTTTTTGCCGAAAGCTGGACAGTGCTGGTCTATATGGCAGCGGACAACAGCTTGGCTCAAATGGGCAAGCTGGATATCAACAGTATGGAAAGCGTTGCCCAGCCTGCAAACCTGAATCTGATCGTGCAGGCAGATTTCCCGGAAGGAGCCAAACGCTATAAGATACAACCGGATAACTCAGGTGAGATCACTTCACCGGTGATCAATAACCTGGGCAACATTGACAGCGGTAATCCCCAAACCCTGAAGCAGTTTATGGCTTGGGGATTTGCCGCATTTCCTTCACAGCGTAAAATGCTGGTAATCTGGTCGCATGGGGATAGCTGGTATAAAGGCAACGACAAATGGATCTGCCCTGATGACAATAGCGAAAATCTGATGAGCATCGCAAATGGCGATCTGGCCATAGCCTTTGACGGAACTCCCCATCTGGATGTTTTACTCTTTGACGCTTGCAGCATGCAAAGCATAGAAGTTATCACCGAAGTGGCAGACTACACCGACTATGTGATCGGCTCAGAGGAACTGGTTCCCCAATACGGTTTCCCTTACGAAAGGATCATTCCGCTCTTTGCTGAGCCGCTAAACATCATTCTGGAACAGATTCCCCAGTTGTATGTTCTATCCTACCAACCCGGAGAAGGCAGCAATCCAGGACCGGGACAGTGGACTGTCACCTGTTCTACTATATCCACAGCGGGAATAAACGTTTTTTTAGATGCTTTCCAGGAAGCGGTTCGCCAAATGATCCGTAATATCGAGAATTTTACAGCGCTGCGGGCTGATTGCTATGAATTCAATACCGGATTGGCAGATATTGATTTAAGGCAATTTGCCACTTTACTTCATGATTTGCAGCCTAACACACCTTTTATAAACCAATTTCTAAATTCGTGGAACCAGATGGTGGTTAGTTCGGACTTTAGCACCGTGGAAGGCAATATTCAGAACATTGGCACGGCAGCGCTGTGGTATCCGGACAGCCGTTTTAACTTCGAGAATGGCTGGCCGCAATATATCAAGCTGAAGTTCGCACAAAACTGGTGGAGTGGTTATATAAACCATGTTCTGGGGGACACTGATCCCCCCTTCACTCCAGTTCTGATTTCCCAGAAAGTGGAGGGAAATACGCTAAAGCTGACCCTGGGATTACCAGTCCGCCCCGATATTGTCTATTTAAGGGTAATCTTAGACTACGAGAGTGGCTACGTGCTTTTCACTCCGGCTCGTTATGCCTCCAGCATAACCATTGACATCCCGATCGAAAGATCCGGGGCTTTCACAGTATACTTGATTGATTATGCTCAAAACATGAGCTCACCTCTCACGGGAACATTTGATCTGCCCTCATATTGCCGGGTTGTCCCCAATCCTGTAACCAAAAATTCACCTGCCTGTATTTATTGGTGGAATGCAAAGAACAACGTAAGTGACGAAATAGTGGAGATTTATAACATGAAAGGCCAATTAGTGCTGAGCAGAAAGATAGAACCTCACGCAGACTGGCAAGGCTTTTATTTTCTCTCGTCCGACCCCAAGTTCGCAGGACTCGCAGCCGGAAGATATTTTGTTAAGATTCGAATCGGTAAGGCAGAAATCATGTCCAAATTCACTATCTTATACTAATGAATAGGCTTGGGTTTTTGTGTGGATAACATGTGGATAACTTTTGTGGATAAAAATGGACACCCTCTAACCATTAAGTTTTTCAGTATCTTAGAAATCAGCAGTTATCCACAGGCTATGTGGATAAGTTCGTAGATTATTGAAAAATAGGCAGGAAGAATATGGAGAATCTTAGCTCTGAAAGACTCAGGTTTTTAGTTAGGCTGAAGCAGAAAAAATTCCGGCTGGCCGAGGGGCTGGTTATCGTGGAAGGGCAAAGAACCCTTGAACAGCTTTCCGAGTGGGGACTTTTTCCGAAAGAACTATATCTGCAGCAGGATAGCTCTGCTTTCAAAGCCGGGAAGTATTTTCACTTGAGCCCCCAGGCTATGGCCAGAATTTGCGAAAGTGAAAATCCTGCGGGGATAGCCGGATTATTCGATGTTCCCATGCCTCGGCAAATTGATTTCAGGCAGGCTTTTTATCTTGAACAGATCAGCGATCCAGGTAATCTGGGAACAATTTTCCGCACTGCGGCAGCCTTTGGGGTTGAAAGCCTTATCATGTCCCCAAGCTGCTGCGAGATCAGTTCACCCAAGGTGATCAGGGCTTCATTGGGAGCAGTGTATAGAGTCCCCTTTTTTTACCAGGAGCCAGGTGATCTGGTTGACCTGAAGGCAGAATTAGTCTATCTGGATATGGATGGAACTATCTCGATTGCTGATTTTCGTCCCACCGGCAAATCTATCATTGCCATTGGAAACGAAGCCCACGGTCTTAGCCAAATCTTGAAAAACCGGGCAAAAGCAGGCCTTAACATTCCCATGCCAGGCAATATGGAATCGCTGAATGCCGCCATAAGTTTCGCCATTGCTGCCTATTGTCTGTCGCATCCATAAATGAACTGCAATCCTCACGCTTTCTGCAACACTATGCGAGCAATAAGGGTGAACTAAGGGTCGGACGCTTAATTGACGCTTAATGCTCCCATATTGCATGAAAGAAAACTAATGCTTTCAATGAAATTTAACAATCTTCTGCATCTTGCAATTACTCCCTGCTCACGAAATGATTAATTGACAAAATCAGCCTGATGCAGGTCTTGGTTTTTGGGATTTTTTACCATAAGGAGAATGAGTTAGAAGTGAATATAATAAACCAGAAAACAGGCTGGATCGAAGTGATCTGTGGAAGCATGTTCAGCGGCAAGACCGAAGAACTTATTCGCAGAATACGGAGAGCTGAATATGCCAAGCAGAAGGTTTTGGTCTTCAAACCCGCCATCGATGACCGTTACGACGCCAACAATATCGTTTCCCACTCGCAGATGCAAGCGCCTTCCATCCCGATAAACAGCCCCAGCGAGATTTACAGCTACCTTCAGGATGACGTGAAAATCATTGCCATCGACGAAGCGCAGTTTTTTGACGAATCCATCGTTGGCATCTGCAACGACCTTGCCGATCAGGGTTATCGGGTAATTGTAGCCGGACTCGATCAGGATTATAAGGGTGAGCCCTTTGCCAGCATGCCCCAACTGCTTGCCATTGCAGAATATGTAACCAAGAATCTGGCTATCTGCATGATCTGCGGAAATCCTGCCAACCGCACCCAACGCACCATCCATAAAGATGAACAAATCCTGGTGGGTTCCACAGAGGCCTATGAAGCACGTTGCCGCAATTGCCATGAGGTTCTGGATTGATTTTTCCACACACGCTTGGCGGCTCGGCAATCTTCTTTCTGGTGAGGATCATCCAGGTTTACAATATCCTGATTTTGGCCAGAGTGCTGGCGTCCTGGGTTATCCGCGATCCCGATAATCAAATCTATCACTTTCTGTATAGCATCACCGAACCCCTTTTGGGACGTATCCGTAGAATAATGCCGATGATGGGGCTTGACCTTTCCCCCATTATCGCCTATTTTTTACTTAATCTGGTAGCTAATCTACTGATTTCATTTATATGATTGGGAGGAGATAATGCCCCTGTTTCCTTTGGATATCAGGCATCAGGAATTTTCCGGACAGATGTTCGGTTACAACAAAAAAGAAGTGAAAGCCTTTTTGGAGCAACTTGCCTCCGAAGTGGAGGATTTTCAGCGCAAGCAGGAAAAAGAGCTGGCAAAACGCGAGCAGATGCAATATGAGGTAAAACAGGAAGCTCTGCAAGCCGGATCTGCCGTCGAAGACCTGAAAAGGCGTGAAGAACTGATCAGCCGCACCTTGGTCTTCGCTGAAAAAACCAAAGCCGACATTATTGCCAATGCCCGCAAAGAAGCTGAAAACATAATCCACGAAGCGGAACTGAAAGCCAAACGAGCCATCCATGAAGCCAAGCAATATCTTAGCGTTCTGGAGCATCAATATATGCAACTGAAGGAACAGAAAAGGCAGTTCCTTATGCAGTTCAGGGTTGAACTACAGTCTTTCCAGGACCGCATCGGAAAAGATCCTTTGCTGAATAAGGACAGCGAGTTGCTGATCGATAGCGAGTTCCGTCAAATCAAAGACGATTTTGTCCCAAAACCGGAAAATCCTGACCACGCCCAACCCAAGGCCTGAGCAATGAGCAATTACAAAGAAACTGCAAGCTGGCTGAAAGACCGGCTGCCCAAACTTCCCGAAATCGCCATTATCCTGGGAACTGGTCTAAGTGATATGGCAGAAAGCTTTCCCGTGCTCTGGCAACTACCCTACATCCAGATTCCGGGTTTTGCCACCAGCACAGCGCCTTCCCACAAAGGCAATCTGCTCCTTTGTGAGATTAATGGCCATCCCGTACTCTTCTTGCAGGGACGTTTTCATTACTACGAAGGTCATGCCATGAGTGCCGTGATCTTCCCCACCCGGGTTTTGGCTATGTTGGGAATCAAGGCTTTGATCGTTACCAATGCTGCCGGCTCCTTACGGCTTGCGCTTGCCCCTGGAAGCATTGTTCAGATCACCGATCATCTGAACTTCATGGGAATCAATCCCTTGGTAGGCTACAACGATGATGAGCTTGGCGAAAGATTCCCCTCCCTGAACCAACCCTACGATCCTCAATTTCGTAGTATTTGCGATGAAATTGCCTCCGAAAAAGGTATCGAAACCCAGAAAGGAATTTATCTGGCAGTCAGCGGTCCCAGCCTTGAAACCAAAGCCGAATGTGCCGCTTTTGCCCTTTGGGGTGCCGATCTGGTAGGAATGTCCACTGTCCCTGAAGTGATCGCTGCCCGTCATGCCGGCCTCAGAGTTTTGGCCTATTCCATAGTAACAAACTACAGCAACCTGTTTCATGAACAGGCACACAGCCAGGAAGAGATCCGTCACCATGCAGCCCTGGCGGGAGAAAGACTGAAACAAATCCTTACGGAATTCGTCTCTCGCACCAGTAAGCTTTTTTCATTGACACAAGTAGCATATTCAGAATAGATGGAAAATCAGTTTTTTTCAAGAGTGAAACCAAGGAGACTATTATGCCGGTAAAGAAGTTATCAGCCGAAAAACTGAAGTATTATGAAGAGTTGATTCGGTCTGAACTACGGGAAAGCATGGCCTATATCGAAAACATCAACAAAGAACAGAGCATGGGCGCTCGCGAAAGCAGTGGCGACCTTTCCAGCTATGCCTATCACCAGGCTGATCAGGGTTCCGATACCAATCTGATGGAACAAACTGTCGCCATGATGGAAGGCGAAAGAGATAAAATCCGACTGCTGAATGATGCCATGCGCCGGATCGCAGATGGAACCTATGGAGTTTGTGAAATGTGCGGGGAATATATTCAGGATTCGCGCCTGGAGATAATTCCCTATGCAACCTATTGCGTTGCCTGCAAAGAAAAAAGCGAAGATAAAAGAAGGCGGCAAAAACGTTGATTCCCAATAAACCCAAAACTGGCCCGGCATATCTGATCATGATGATTCTCCTGGTGCTTGACCAGCTCAGTAAAACCCTGGTCAGAGTCAATATGGATTTACACCACAGCATCCCGGTTTTAGAAAATCTCTTTGGTGACACCTTCATGCTGATCCATGTGCAAAATACCGGCGCAGCATTCTCTTTGGGACTGGGCAGTGATCTGATCAACCGCATATTTTTCATTTCGGTAACCGTTTTGGCTGTGGGTTTCATAATTTTTCTTTTACAAAGAGCTGAGCACCGCCTTCAGGTAATTGCCTTTGGATGCGTTCTGGGTGGCGCTTTGGGTAACCTTGTCGATCGCATCATGTTTGGACCGGTTACCGATTTCTTTTCCATGGATTTTCCAGATTTCATCATGGAACGTTTTCCCATTTTCAATGTGGCGGACAGTTCCATTTTTATCGGGGTATGTCTGCTCATTATCGACATGGTGTTCATCAAAGACCATCCTGCACCGAGTATAGATCCCCAGACAGATTCAATAGAGATTAACACAAAGGAGCAATAGATGAAAGGATACATCCTTGCAATTGCAGCAATTTTCCTGGCCATTGGGCTGGGGGCACAGACTGTGCTTAGCTGCCACGATGTGCAATACACAACCGATGCCAGCGGTAATTCCCCATACATGAATCAAACCATTACCGTGCAAGGCATCGTTACCCACATTATTCCCAACAGCGCTTTTTATATCGGCGATCCCGAAGGCGGACCCTGGAGCGGATTATACGTATATCACCGCAATACCAGCAATGCCGTTTCTTTGGGAGACATGGTTAAGATTACCGGCGGACTGGTAGAGTATTATAACCTTACCGAAATGTCCACAGTTACCTCATACGAAATCCTTTCCCAAGGGAATCCGATGCCTCCGGCTACTGCATTATCCACTTCGGAAGTGTCTTACAGTGCGGCAAGTTCCGAGCAGTGGGAAGGCGTTTTGGTGCGGGTTACCGATGTTCAGATCAGGTCTGGAGTCGATAACTACGGTCAATTCCTGATTGCCGATGCCAGCAACGTTCAGGCTATGGTGGACAATGGGCTTTATGCCATTCCCGCCACTTCAATCGTGGTCGGCGACTGGTGGTATATTATTCAGGGTATAGTGGATTATCACAGCAGCGCAGGCTACAAGATCAATCCCAGAAATGCCAACGACATGGTAAAACAGGACAGCATCGAGAATTCCATCATCAAGATAGTTAAGTCCGATGCCACTTTGAACCCGATCCTGAACCAGAGCTTCTCCATGAGCATGGTCAGCACCAAGATCAAATCTGAGTGGGGTGTACTGAACTACAACGTTACCATGCATATCGACCCTGCCAAGGTGCTGTTCGAAGGCCTGGATATTCAGGGAACCGTAACTCCTACAATGCCAAACTATACCATTTCTCCGGCTGGGGATGAGATCAGCTGGACCATGGACTATCAGGATGGATTGATCGCTCCCCAAGACAGTGTGCTGATCATGAAAATGCTCTTCCGTCCAGTTGTTTACGGCGAAGCTACCATCGATCTCACCAACTTCCAGTATAATGGCACAGACGTGAACAACCTGGAAGATGGCGTCCTCCTTACCAAGCTCACCGAAAAGAAAGCCTATCTGAATATTGGCAAGAGCGGCGATAAAAAGAACATCTTCAATCCCTATCTGAATGAGAAAATCCTCTTGAATTTCGGAGTAAAAACCGGCTACCTGGCCAAAGCGGTGATTCGTATATACGATTCCCAAGGCCGGCTGGTTTTCACCCCAGTGCATTCCAATTCCTTCCCGGCCACGGGTTTTGACACCTATGAATGGGACGGCAGGGATGCCAACATGAAGTTGCTTCCTCCCGGAATCTATCACTGCCACCTGGAAGTAACAGACCGCAGCACCGGTGACAGCGATAGCACCGTGCAGCCCATAGTGATCAAATCTACCCTGAAGTGAGGTTCAAAATGAAAAAATTATTCTTGATAACCCTCGTCCTGATCCCCGCAGCCTTGCTTCTTGCAGTTTTCGACGATTATCAGCCTTCCGCCGTGGCACGTGGATTTGGCGGAGCTTATACCGCCGTGGCCAATGATGCCAATGCCATGTTCTACAATCCTGCAGGTTTATCCTCCCTGAATTTCAGTGCCAAAGTAGGTGCCAGCTTCCTGAATTCCGATGAATACATGGAACTGAAGAACCTGGCCGTGGCATACAAGCTTCCCGCCAAACTGGGAACCGTAGCTGTGGGAGCCCGCATGATGGATGTGGACTTCGAGGACGTGAACCTGATGAGTGAACAGATCTGGAGCGTTGCCCATGGCATCCTGCTGCAGAAAGACATCCATTCCGAAATCAGTCTGGGATGGGCAGGCAATTTCTACAATCTCTCCTTCGACGGCGAAAAAGACGATTCCGCCATGGGACTGGATCTGGGAGTAACTGCCCTGCTGCATGGACGCACCAAATTCGCCTTCGCAGTTACCAATCTGAACAAAGCCAAGATGGGTGACGAAAACCAGATCGACCTGCCAAGCAAACTTGCCCTGGGAATAGCCTACACCCCCTATGATCTGGTTACCACCAGCATTGAAGTAAAAAAAGACTTCGGCATGGAAACTGAATTCATGGGCGGCGTGGAAGCCAGACCCTTCGAGCCATTTGCCATCCGCTTTGGCGTTCATCAAAATCCCGCCACCTACAATGCCGGATTCAGCCTTTATATCAAAAACTTCGAATTGGATTATTCATACACCTATCACCCGGTGCTTCCCTCAAACCAATATCTGAGCCTGGGCTACAATTTTAAATAAGGAAAGCAAATGGGCAAATCACTCAGCCGCTTCATCCCCACATTCATACCCTTGTTCTTTGAACTGATGCGACACCTGCGTCGCGACGCCAACCATAATCAGAATATCAAAAAGAGCGACAAAACCGCCGAAAAGCTGGGAACCATGGAACATATGATGGTGCGTTTGGAGAAGAAAGTGCAACAAAACAGGGACTTTTACAACAAGAGTTTTAACCAGTTGCGCTGGTGGCTGATCCTGAATTCCGCCCTGCTAATCGCAATTTTCGTGAAAGTGTTTTTCTATTGAGAAGCACCTGAAGCTGAAAATATTCAAAAAATTCAAGCCCGGAACTTACCCCGGGCTTTGTTTTTTTTACCCTGTTTAACCCAGATTTGTTCACGCCAGGTCCTTCCACCTTCCTTTCTCGCCACCGCTACTCCTCCCGAAAACCACCCGTCTGCTACCCCTATCGCATTCGGGAGGCAGACGGGGTGATAATGCGTGGCATAAGCCCAGCCAGGAAGGAAGAAGCAAACAAATATCCACTTGCCTGAGATGATATCCTACTTAAATTGTATGTAAAACATACCTTGATAGGAGACAACAATGGCTAAACTGAAACTTCACGATAACCCGATAAACACAATTGGAGCCTTGCCCCGCCTGGGAAGCAAAGCCAAGGACTTCAGCCTGACCGATAACAAACTGGAGGATAAAAGCCTGGCAGACTTTGACGGTAAACGCATCTTGCTGAATATATTCCCCTCGATCGATACCGGCGTTTGCGCAATGAGCGTCCGCAAATTCAATGCGGAAGCCGCCAAACTGAAAAACACGGTGGTTTTGGGCGTTTCCCGCGATCTGCCTTTTGCCCTGGGACGTTTCTGCGGCGCAGAAGGAATTGACAAGGTCTATACCCTTTCAGAGCTGAGAAACAGGGACTTTGGCAAAGCCTACGGACTGGAAATAATCGATGGCCCCATGGCCGGACTGCTGGCCAGAGCGGTTTTTATTATCGACGAACATGGCAAGATCATCTACCGTGAACTGGTGGATGACATTGTGCATGAGCCGGACTATAAGGCGGCCATCAAAGCGCTTAAAGCGTGATTTTTACTTGACAGAAACATGGGTGAAAGTTTTATGGCTTTTACCGTGCGCCCTTAGCTCAATTGGATAGAGCATCTGACTACGGATCAGAAGGTTAGGGGTTCGACTCCCTTAGGGCGTGCCACTTTTTTTTACTTGCCAGCTTCTGCTGGCTTTTTTTTATGGTGCGATATGAATAAAGATATACCCACTCCCAAACGTAGCACAAACATCATTCTGATCTTCCGGATGATGTTCAAATACTGGCATTTAATCCTGATCGGCCTCATCGCCATGTTGCTTTATGCACTGTTTAATGGAGTCAGTATTACGCTGGTGATCCCGCTGTTTGACTATGTGTTCAATCCAGCCAAAGATAATATACTCTATCCCGATTACCAGAGTTTTTTATCCGCTGCTTCCGAAATGATCTCACGGCATTTTCACTCCCAGGCAGGATTCGTTACAGCTCTTAAGAACTGGGGTTCTCTGTGGAATCAGGCCAAGCAGTTGATGCTGCAAACGAGCTCTCTGGCTTTGTTGTATGTGCTTGTGGTGTTTGTATTTCTGTCCATTTTCTTTAAAAACTCATTCTACTATCTGCATCGCATTCTGTTTAACAAACTGCGTGGCAAAACCATTCGTGATATACGCAGCTATATGTTTGGCCGCTATCTACACCAATCTCTGGATTTCTTTGGACAAAACAGGGTTGGGGATGCCATCGTCCGTATGGTTAACGACGTGGAGATCGTAAGTGAGCAGTTCATCAATTCCACGATCAGTGCGGTCAGAGAGATCATTACTGTAATAGTGTTTGCCAGGATCGCCCTGATGCTGAACAGCAGGCTTTTTTTATACAGCGTGCTGGTGTTACCGCTGTTCTCGCTAACGGTTAGCCTCCTGGGTAAAAAGATCAAGAAATATGCCAAACGAATCCAGGAACAGCTTTCCACCCTATTCTCCACTGTGGAAGAAGTGCTGAATAGCATGAAGATCGTCCAGGCTTTCCGGCATGAGAAACTGGAAAACGACAACTTCAACCGAATCAATAACCGGCACTATTCATTGTGGCTAAAGTCGCAGAATTATCGAGACCTCAATACTCCCATAGCCGAATTGAACACTGCGGTTACCGGAATTATCGTGATCATCCTGGGTGGAAACATGATCCTGAGTCCAGGCAGCGGATTTACCCTGGGCGATTTTACCGCCTTCCTCTTTGCCCTCTTTTCCATGCTGCACCCGCTGAAAGTGATCACCCAAGTCTATACGGAAATTAAGAAAGCGATTGTATCGCTCGATCGCATTGCCCTGGTGCTGAATCAGGAATCCAGCATCAAAGACAAACCTGATGCGCAGCCCAAACCAACTTTGGAGCACTCCCTCAGCTTTGAACATGCAGACTTTGCCTACAATCCATTGAAGCCAGTTCTTAGGGACTTTTCCCTACATATCCCGAAAGGCAAGAAAGTAGCGATCGTTGGCCCCAGTGGAGGCGGAAAAACCACCATTGCAAACCTGCTGAACCGGCTTTATGAAGTGCAGGGTGGGGCTATCAAAATTGATGGCATAGACATTCGTGACATCAAACTCGATGATCTGCGTCGCCTCTTTGGTGTGGTTACCCAGGATTCCATCCTTTTCTCCAAATCCATAAGAGACAATATTGCCTATGGCAGCCAAAATGAATGCAGCAGTGAACAAATCGTCAAAGCAGCCAGGATAGCCAATGCCGATGAGTTCATCAAAGAACTTCCCAATCAATACGATGAGATACTGGGCAACAAAGGTTCCAGTCTTTCCGGCGGACAAAAACAACGAATCTGCATTGCCAGGGCAATTGTGGCCGATCCGCCTGTTTTGATCTTTGACGAAGCTACTTCTGCCCTGGATACCGATTCTGAACAGAAAGTTCAAAAAGCAATTGATGAAGCAACCAGACACCGCACTGTGATCATGATCGCCCACAGGCTGTCCACAGTGTTGAAAGCTGATACCATTGTTGTTTTGGAAAAGGGACGGATAATCGGCCAGGGAACGCACCCTGAGCTTCTGGAAAGCTGTCCCCGCTACCGTCATCTTTACGACATTCAAAGTGGAAAGGATTGATCCGGCTATGGAAAAAGCAGCTCGAATCTACATCAGTGGACATACCGGACTGGTTGGCTCAGCATTGGTAAGAGCTTATACCCGGCACGGATATACGAACCTTATTCTGCGCACTCACGCTGAGCTTGATCTGGTCGAGCAAGTAGAGGTAGACGCCTTTTTTGCCAAAGAGCAGCCCGATTATGTGATCCATGCTGCCGGAAAGGTTGGCGGAATCCATGCCAATAACACCTATCCTGCTGAATTTATCTATCAAAACCTGGCCTGTGCCATAAATGTGATTCATAGCGCATATCGGCATAACGTGAAGAAACTTCTATTTTTAGGTAGCTCCTGTGTTTATCCCAAGTTGGCACCCCAACCTATCAAAGAAGAGTTTCTTTTAACCGGACTCCTTGAGCCCACCAATGAACCCTATGCTCTGGCCAAGATCGCAGGCATGAAGATGGCGGAATACTATAACAAAGAATACGGGTGTGAGTTCATAAGCGCAATTCCCAATAACCTTTACGGCATCAACGACCATTTTCATCCGCAAAACTCACATGTCCTGCCAGCTTTACTGCGTAAGATGCATCTGGCCAAGTGCCTGGAAAGTGGTAATCGGGAAGCGCTGAAAAGGGATTTGAAGCGTGATCATCAGTTCTCTTCTGACCGGGAAATTGATGCTATTCTGTCTGATTTCGGAATCAGCCAAAAGGGTGGAAAAGTGGTTCTAACCCTTTGGGGAAGCGGTTCTCCCTTCCGGGAATTCATGTTTGCCGACGACCTTGCCGAGGCTTTGCTATTCCTTATGGTATACTATTCCTCAGCCCAGGCGATCAATATCGGAACCGGCCACGACATCACCATCTACGACTTAGCCATGCTGATCCAGAAAACCGTTGGTTTTGCTGGGATGATCCAATGGGACACAGATAAACCAGACGGCACGCCCCGCAAGCAATTGGATATCACCAAACTAACTGAACTTGGCTACAAAGCTGACACTCCCTTATCTGAAGGTTTGAAAGCCACTTATGACTGGTACCAAACACTTTAGCCTAACCCTGACCCTTGTCCTGACACCTTTACTATAAATACCCTCTTCTAACCATCTTGCCCAGCCTGTAACCCGCTTTTTGCCAATAAAAAGCAAAGCTTTTCCGCTTGGTCGCCACAGGTTCAATCGGATTTTCGATCATTCTGGTAAACAGCTCAAGATAATATTCCGGCTGAAGCTGCTCAGGCAGCTTGTTTCCATGGCACCATGGTTCGCTGAGGTATTGCAGATAAAGCTTATCGTCCTTATCAACTTCCAGAATGCGATGCACCAGAGCCCTTGCAGAGCCATACTCATGATAATTCAGAAAGGATTTTGGGTTAAAATCTTTATGGATCAAGGGATTGCCCCAGTAAACCGGAATCGTGGACGTAAACATCGCTTCCGGCAATTTCTCTGTGGTATAGCCTGGCCAAGACCTGTTCTCAAAGGCGAGATTGAACTTATATTCCTTGATAAATGCCTCTTTGTCGGGCACTCTGAAGCCAATTGTATTTTTATATTTTCCGCCCGAATCCACATGTTTCTGGCTGTTCAAAAGGTCATAAAAGCGGTTTCGGACTTTTCCCCCAGGATTGGAAACCACCATGCAACAGAATTTCTGTTTTTCCTTTAAAAGCTGTTCACAGTCCTGAGCAGGCTTCACAAAGCGGTCCGGAGGAAAGCAATACACATAAAAAGGCAGCCTGAAATGCCGGGGATGAGCCTTAAAATCACTTGTAAAGGCATAATCGCAAGCCGTGAAATCACTTCCTCTGTTTTCACCTGAATACAACACACGCAGGCATTTATACTTCTGATGCTGTTTCCCAAACACCGAATAGATCAGCAGATCGGGCTTTTCAGAGATAACCAGTTCATACCTTTGATTCAGCAGATGGAAAAAGTAATTATCCTGCTTGTTAAAGCCAGGCCAGAAATCGGTAAAATCTATCTTAATTTGTTGTTTCATATTGTCTTATGCTGTGTTATACCGTCATCAGATTTTAATCGGTAAAAATCTCCACATCGCTTCGCAGGCAATCAAGCCCTTTTTCACAACGAAAGTTTTTGCGGTTGATCCTCAGCTTTCGTTGTGTAGAATAATGATCCCTTTTCCATCTTTGAGATTGGTAATTCGGTTCGTGAAACAGATGCAAAGGGATCTGCTCTTTCACAAAGTTATATCCCGTTTTACCCATCATTAAAAGCCTTCTGCCCAGATCATCATCTTCGCCGCCACAATCGAAAAAGTTCTCGTCAAATCCGTTTACTTTATTAAAATCATCTCGGTAAACGGCACAAACCCCTCCCCTTAGCTTTGCTCCATGTCCGCCAAGCCTTAAATAGCGATATAACAGGTAGGCAGCAAGGTCTTCCCGAAACTGCCTTCTGATCTTGGCAAGCTGCTCAGGCATAAGGAAATCGGCCTGGATTAGCATATCCAGCCTGGAAACATCAAGCCCAAGGGATTGCTCTTGAGTCAGCCGAACCGGATATCCGCTTAAAAACCTGTTTTTGCTTAGCTTATCCCCTATTGCCTTCAAATAATCTGGCGGAACCACGATATCCTGATCCAGAAACACCAAAAGTTCACCCCGGGAAATCGAAACCCCATTGTTCCTTACCCGGGACGCCCGAAAACCCTGATGCTGTTGCCTTATCAGCTTCAAAGGCACCTGGGAAAGCTGCTTTTGAGCTCTAAAGAAACTTACGATGTCCTCTTCCGAGCCATCATCGCTGAGGATAATCTCATCCGGGGCAAGCGTTTGCCGATAAAGCGCAGCCAGGCACTTTTCCAATAAAGGCAAACGGTTGTAAACCGGGACTATTACGCTAAGAGTCATCTATCCAATAAGATATAGTTTTTAAAAGTCCCCAGTTGCTCACCCCGGTTCAAGTGCTTTTCTATCCAGCTCAAGAGCCGCACCCTGAACTTTTCGTGCTTATGCAAAGGACGATAGGGATTGGGCTTACCTTTCTGCTGCAGTTTGTCCTTCCAGTTCATCTGGCTGATCATTTCTTTCATTACTGCCGGATGGGTTTGCTTGAAAATCCCCAGTCTGTCCAAGGGGCCATAATCGAAGTAAGTGGGTGCTTTATCGTAATATTGCTCGGCTTTGCCCAAACCCCAATGCACCGAATCCAGCGCTCTTCGCTTGTTCTGCATCAAATGGGGAGGGCGAACCCAGCCATAATGAAAGATCCGGGCATTCACTTTGGCTACTTTGAGCTTACGGGTATTGGTTTCCTGGCGGGGGTGTTCATAAACCTCAAAATAGCGGAAAGACTGAGCGCTCTGGTAGGAATGAATTTTGGGTAGGTTACGCACGATGCGAATCTCGTAGGGATACCAGCCATGTCCGTTTTGATAGTGGTCATAATCTCCCCAAAAATGGCGGTAGTTAAACAGCAAACCCTCTACATCTTTGTCGTTTAAAAGCTCTTCACAGCGGGCTTTGATTATGGGAAGGTCAGCTTCGTGCACTACTTCGTCAGCCTGCAGATAAAACAGCCAGTCACCGCTGCATTCCTTCATTGCGATGTCGGTCTGCCAGCTGTTGATGGCACCCCGGACGCAATACTTTGGATCCCAAACCGTGTCGATGATCTTCACCTTAGGATCATTGATGGCGGCAATGCGCTCTCTGGTTTCATCATCGGCGTCGCCTTTACCCACTGCAATCACAAATTCATCGCAAATCGGAAGGATGCTTTTTATGGCTTCCACGACCGGGTAGTAGAGCTTAACGCCATTTCGCACAAAAGAAAATCCGCTAATCTTCATAAATCAATTTCCTGTTTAACCTGCTTAGTTTGGGAGAAAAACATCGGTAAGCCTGATAAGCATCCCGAAGCTAAGGTAGTATCAAGACAATAACCCTTACTGCTTTTGTCAAGGCCAATGTTGTATCTTGGGTCTACCGGCGACATCTCGCAAACCTCTTTTTGTCTTTCACTGCTTCCTTTCCGCCATTAATTAACCCTCCACCCTCCCTCTATCCACCCTCATCAAATGAAGGAGGGTTGTGGGTGGGTGGAGCCCGGATTGAATGAGGTGAGAAACAATCAGCTTGACAACAGCCCGCTAACCTGATGCATGGAAACAACTAAGATAAAATAGGATAGCAATGACCCCCGTTTCTGTGGTAATGATCGTAAAAAACGAGGAATCCATCATCAGAAGATGCCTGAAAGCCGCTGCCTGGGCAGATGAAATCGTGGTTCTGGATACCGGTTCCTCTGATAACACGCCCCAAATCTGCAAAGAGCTGGGCGCAAAGGTGTTTTACCTCGATAAATGGGAAGGTTTCGGCAAGGCCAGACAACAGGCCTGCGCTCTGGCAAGTAACGACTGGATCCTCTCGCTGGATGCGGATGAAGTGGTTTCAGATGAGCTGGCGGAAAAGCTGAAAACCCTGCGGGAAGCCGGCTTGGAAATGGCTTCCTTCCGGATTCGGATCCGCTCGCACTACCTGGGAAAGGCGATCAATTATTGCGGTTGGCAGAAAGAAACCCATATCCGCTTTTTCAACCGCAATTGGGCTGGTTATAATGATGCCCTGGTACATGAATCGCTGATCAGCAGAGTTCCTGTAAAACTGCTTCCGGGAATGATCGATCACCATACCTACCCCACCCGGGAACGCCACCTGGAAAAAATGCACTTCTACGGTGCTTTGGGAGCCAGGAAGCTATTTGCGTCAGGAAAAAGGACTTCCCTGGCTGAAGGGTTTTTTAGGGCAGGCTTCACCTTTATTAAGATGTATCTCCTGAAGCTGGGCTTTCTGGATGGTTGGCACGGCTTTGAACTCTGCAAAACTACCGCTTGGGGGACATGGTACAAATACTACCTGCTATGGAAAATGCAAAAATCCTGATCGTTCAGACTGCCTTCATTGGAGACGTGATCCTGATCACCCCGCTGATCAGGGCAGTTAGTGAGCTCTATCCCAAAGCTTCTATCGACGTCATGGTGGTTCCCGCTGCTGCAAAGCTGCTGGAAAACAATCCTCACCTCAAAAGCGTGATCCCCTATGCCAAGCGGAAAACCTCGCTGTGGCAGATGGCTAAACTTCTGAAAGCCAAGGGTTATGACCTTGTGATAAGTCCGCATAGTTCCGGCCGAACCCACCTGCTTTTATGGCTTTCCGGAATTAATCGAAGGATCGGGTTTGACCGCAGTTGGCTGCCATTTCTGCTGACAGATAAAATTCCGCATCCCACCAATATGCATAAAATAAAGAAGAACCTTCTGCTGCTGAAATTCCTTAGCCCCAATGAGTTTGATATGCAGACCGAGCTTTTCCCCTCTGAACAGGACAAACATAAAGCGGATAACTTGCTGCAACCCTTTGGCAATAAACCGCTTATCGCCATCGCTCCCGGCTCGATCTGGGCTACCAAATGCTGGCTTCTGGAGCGCTATGTTCAACTTGCGCAAGAGCTTGTCATGCAGGGTTATGGAATCGTTTTGATCGGTGGAGAGGGTGACAAGGATAAATGCGATGAGGTGGAAAAGGCTGTATTAAACCTTCATTCCTACCCCCCTTTACCTCACTCCTACCCCCCTATACCTCATTCCTGCGTAAGCAGGAATCTCCCGCCCGAACCTGAGATCCCGGATCAAGTCCGGGATGAGGGTAACCTGAAAATTATAAATCAAGCCGGCAAAACCAACCTACTGGAAAGCGCAGCCATAATCGCCAGGTGCAACTTGATGCTGTGTAACGACAGTGGTGCCTTGCACATCGCCAATGCCATGCAGACCAGGGTTTTCGCCTTTTTTGGCCCCACTGTGCAAAGCATTGGCTACTATCCTTACCGGGATGGTGACCGGGTGTTTGAAACTGAGTTGGGTTGCCGTCCCTGTGGCAGTCACGGACCTCAAAAGTGTCCCCTGAAACACCATGACTGCATGCGCAAAATTGAAGTCCAGCCAGTTCTGGAAGCGATCATGGATGCAGTTCCAAAGATTAAGAGCTGATGGTTTACACATATTACCTATCTTATCTCCCCTACAATCTGGCCTGGAGGCTGCATAAACTGCTGCATCCCCATAAATTGCATCTGGTGCATATCGAGGACAGCTTTGACTATTTCCTGTTTGCCAAGGTAAGCAAACACTTAAAACCAATGGATGCTGTGGTCAGCTCTAATGATTTGATCCCAAAACTTTTACAAATGCCTAATCCTCCCCACAAGATCTACCAATATCCATGGTGCTTTCCAGATTCTGTTATTATGTTTCGCAATGCAGCCTGGAAGTATCCGGTTAAAAGAATCGTTAAAATTGGCCTGGAACACGGTGCCTATAACTTTAAACGCTTTCCAAAGGCCTATTACTACAACCTGTTTGACCTTTATCTGATGACCAGTTTTGCCGACGTGAAAAGGCTGAAAGCACTTGGAGCAAAACCCGTTAAAGCCATTGGCTACCCCAAAAGCGACCCTCTCTTTGACGGCAGCTACAGCCCTGAACTGCTTGATAAACTCAAGGATGAGCTAAAACTTGATCCCGCCAAGCCGACTGTGTTGTTTTCATCCACTTGGGATGGCTCGGGGATGAGTGCGATTCACAAATGGTTCAACCAATTGCACATAATTAAAAGTAGTTACAACATCCTGGTAACCCTGCATCCTCGTATGAGCCAGCATTATAAAAGCTACCTGCAAAAACAGCCCGGAATCCACTTTATTGAGGCCATGGACATCTATCCATATCTATTGCTGGCAGACGTTTGCATCGGCGACACCAATAGCTTGATCGCAGAATTCTGCATCGTGAACCGGCCGATCATCACCTTCAGCATCAAAGCCACCAAACGCACTTTGGATGATGTGATCGAGCTGATCAAAGGGATTTCGAACCGGATCGACTATTTTTCCGAATTGCCTGCAGCAATTTCCCAAGCTTTGGAAACTGCTGAACAGACCAGTGACAACAGAAAACAAGTTATCTCAACCTTGATCGATCCCCTGGATGGAAAAGCAGGTTGGCGGGCTGCCCAGGAAATTATTAAACTGATTCCGGAGTTAAAACCATGACCGTAATTGATGCGCATTGCCATCTGGCCAATCTGGCAGAACTTATGCCCCTGGAACCCTTATTGAAAGAAGCTTCGCAGCGGGGAATAGGCTACTTTCTTTCTTCGGTGTTACGCAAATCCGAAGCCGAATGGCACGACGAGAATCCCAATCCCAGGATTATCTACAGTGCAGGAATTCACCCCAATTTCGACGAATGCGATCTGGATCTGGATTTCCTGACTGCGCTATGCGAACAGAAAAAGCTCTGGGCGATCGGAGAGATCGGTTTGGATAGAAACAATGCGGATATTGCCTGGCAAAAAGACGTTTTGATCAAACAACTTGATCTGGCACAGCATTATAACTTGCCTGTGGTTCTGCACATTGTAGGTATGCAAAGCCAAGCTTATTCCATCTTGAAAAACTATCCCTTACGTTATCTGGTGCATGGTTATGCCGGTTCTGTGGAAGGCTTTCATGAACTGGCACGGTTGAAGAGTCTCTATACCATTTCATCCCGCATCCTGAAACCTGACAAAGGCAAGCTGCTGCAAGCCATGTTGGAAAGCGGAAATTACCTGTTTGAAACGGATATCACCCAGTATTATGTTAAGCCGGGTGAAAGCAATCCTTTGCTGCGTTTGCTTGATGTCCTTAGCGCTTGTTCTGAACTGAGTGGGATCAGCCGGAATGAACTTATTGAAACACAATACAGGAATGCAAATAGCTATGCAGACTACGGATTTCTCCAGAACTGAACTGCTGCTGGGAAGCGAAGCTTTGAACAGGCTGCAAAAAACCTGTGTGGCAGTAATTGGCTTGGGTGGGGTTGGCTCTTACGCTGCTGAAGCTTTGGCTCGGAGCGGGATTGGACGCTTTATCCTGATCGATTTTGACATGGTTGGCCCCAGCAACCTGAACCGCCAGATCCTTGCTTTGCATTCCAGTATTGGTAAACCCAAAACTGAGCTGATGCAACAACGTATTCTGGACATTAATCCATTGGCAGATATTACAATTCATACAGAGTTTCTGGATCAGGAAAACCGGGAAAGATTACTGATTGGCGCCGATTATATCCTGGATGCGATAGACAGCCTGGGTCCCAAGATAGGGCTCCTGGAAATGCTGGTAAAAACCGAAAGGAAGTTCATCAGTGTGATGGGCGCAGGCAATCGCTTTGATCCCAGCAAGATACATTTGTCAACAATCGATAAAAGCCATAATTGCCCTTTGGCGCGCAGAGTTCGTAAGTTCCTGGGACGCAGAGGTATCAAAGGTGCGTTTCCCTGTGTCTATTCTTCCGAGTTACCCTCCAAACCCGATGAAGACATTGATAGCCCTGCGGAAATCATTATCACTCGTGGCAGACAACGCAAAACTATCGGCTCGATCAGCTATATGCCTGCCATAATGGGTATGCTGGCGGCAAGCTGGATCGTCAGGGAAGCTGCTGGATTGGAATAGTTACACGGATTTAACGGATTGAACGGATTTACACGGATTCTCTATCTATCTTATCTCGATCGGGCGTTACAATCCAGACTCAAATAAAGGTTTTCAGTGCAAAATCATAAGCTTCAGGAGTGTCTATATCAAGCCATTGATTGGGTTTATCAAGAATCAGTGTCTTTATTCTGCGCTTTTGTGCCAGCTCACAAATAGCCCCGCTGATTGATTCACTGCCTTTGGCAACAGCCTTTTCGACTGCCTCAAAGAAATCTGCTTCCAAGCGAAAAATGCCACAATCCAAGGCGTTATAGTCCTTTAGCTCTTTACCGATCTCTTTTATGTAGCCATCTTCCTGTAGCACCTTGGTGGCATCGTCCAAATCGAAATTTTCATCGATAAAAGGATCCACCAACAGCAGATTGTACCTTTCAGGATTCCCAACCATAAGCTTCAACGCTTCAACCGAAACCAAGTGATCGGACATGGAGAGCAGAAATGGCTCAGAACCAACATAATATTTTACTTTATAGACAGAAAGCGCATTCCCGCATTCCCATTCCAGGTTTTCCACTATCCTTACCGGCAAGGCAGGCGGGTTTTCTTCCAGATACCTATATATATGCTCTCGGTTAAAGCCAACCACGATAATTAGTTCCGATATTCCAGCTTCAGCCAGGCGCTCTATAATGGTCGAAAGAATCGTTCCCTTGCCCAAGGGCAGCAGCGTTTTCGGAATCTGGTTACTGGTTTGCCAAAGCCTGCTGCCAAAGCCTGCTGCGATTATTACAGCTTTCATATTTCAAACTCCATTTTCGTGTCCGCCTTCGTGAAAAAGATCTTCCATTTTAGCCACAAAGCGTTCACTGGCTTTGCCATCGAGCATGTGGAAATATCTTTCCCGGAAGGCAGCAGCTTTTTCCTGCATTCCAATTGTAGGATTCAGGCAGCTTTCAACCGCGGTTCTGAGCTGTTTTCCGTTGTCAATATGCGGAAACGCACCTTTCAGAAACTCACGGTTATCGATCTCCAAAAGCGGCTGGCCATCTGAGTGGTTCAGCTTATCACAGGGCAGATCAAACACAATCCCATATTTTTCAAAAGCCAGATAGTCAAAAACCGTGCTGGAAGCCTCACTGAGGATGCAGTCCGAAGCAAGGTAATAGGGCAAAATGCTGAATTCCTCTTTGGGCAGCAAAACCGCATGCCTATATTTCTTAACCCTTTTCTCAAAAATACGGTGCTGCTTATGGGGAGCGTATTTGCCCATCCAGCTGTAGGGATGCAGCTTGATGATCAGGTTCAGGTCGCGGGTTTGCTCGAAGATATCGTCCTTTATAATATACATGCAGGTGGGCTTGTAGGTTGGCGCAAAGAGCAAGGTCTTTTTATTGGGGTCAAGTCCCCAGCGCTGCAAAACCTCTTCCCGCTTATATTTACCTTGAAAGTAATAGTCCAGCTTGGGCAGCCCGATCAAATGCACTTCGCTTTGTCCCAGATGTTCACAGTTTTTAAGTGAATCCACCCTGTGCTGACCTTCCACAAAAATTTGGTATTTATGGCCTTTAGCTCGCGCCAGATTTCGATAAAGGATGTTTTTGATCCCGGTTCCATGGTTCAAAAAGATTAGTAGGGTTTTACCGTAGTCTTCGGCATTGCGCAAGGTATCACCCGAAATCACGATATCGAAACCCTTGGTCTCAGTTGTGAAGCGGTATCCGAGCTTTTTCCATTCGTCAATTATCCTGCTGCGATAGGGAAATTCCAGGAAAAAATACTTGATCTTTTCCATGTCCAGAGAGAACCAAACATCGTAGTTCTCATTATGCAGCAGCAGGTCGATGATCGGGTCAAATGCCGCTTTATGATAGGCATAGCCGATGCGGAAGAGTAGTTTAATCTTCTTCATATTCATTCGGATCGCCGGATTTATCCGGTAGGATCGCCGGATTTATCCGGCATTTTTATCCTTTCTCATGTATAATGTTTATCCCGTTTTCACATCTATAAACAGGCTAAAGCCTATATAGCCTACCGGCTGAAGCCGGCGATCCGGTAAAACTACATTTCGTGATAGTATTCCAGTCCCAGATGCGTGATCAGATCTTCCTTCATCATATAGCGTAAAGTGTTTTTCAGCTTGGTCTGCTGGATAAACAGATCATTTTCGGGATACAAGCCGGGAGCGGTCATAGGCGATTTCCAGAAGAAGGAAAGCCATTCCTGAACACCCAGCATGCCGCAACGCTTTGCCAGATCAATAAATAGAATCAAATCCAGCAGCACCGGCGCAGCCAGAATACTGTCCCGGCAGAGGAAATTGATCTTGATCTGCATCGGATAGCCAAGCCAGCCAAAGATGTCTATATTATCCCAGCTTTCTTTGTTGTCACCCCGGGGAGGGTAGTAATTGATGCGAACCTTGTGGTAAAGGTCATTATAGAGCTCAGGATATTTATCCTGTTCCAGGATGGTTTCCAGCACGGATAGCTTACTAACTTCCTTGGTTTTAAAGCTTTCCGGATCATCCAGAACTTCCCCGTCCCGGTTTCCGAGAATATTGGTGCTAAACCAACCGTTCACGCCCAGCATACGGGCTTTAAATCCCGGCGCCACAATGGTTTTCATCAGGGTTTGCCCGGTCTTGAAGTCCTTTCCGCCTACAGGGACCTGCATTTCTTCGGCCAGTTTCCGAAGGGCTGGAATTTCCAGATTGAGGTTGGGTGCACCATTCAGGAAGGGAATGCCAAGTTTCAGCGCTGCATAGGCATAGATCATCGAGGGAGCGATGGCGGGATGGTTGTTCTTCATGCCCTCTTCAAAGCTTTCCAGGCTGTCGTGAATGGGGTTGTATTCCATATAAACTTCTGTGGAGGCAGCCCAGGCCATCACCAGGCGATCCAGCTTGTTATCGGCTTTGAACTTGGCAATGTCATCCACCAGTTGCCGGGCCAGCTCAAGTTTGTTGGCACCATGTTTCACGTGGGTACCATGCAGTTTTTTTACGTAATCGCTGCTGAACACGGCTTTTTGCGGCTTCAAACTACGCAGTTCCGGCTCGATCTTGTCCAGCAGCTCTTTTTCCAAAACCCCGGCTTTCAGGGCAGCTTCGTAGGCGTCACTTTCAAAAATATCCCACGCCAGGAACTTAAGGTCCTCCAGCTTCGCCAAAGGCACAAAATCCTTGATCAGGGGGCTGCGATTCTCTGTTCTTTTTCCCAAACGAATCGTAGCCATTTGCGAAACCGAACCGATGGGCTGTGAAATCCCTTTTTTAATGGCTTCCACGCCTGCCACAAAAGTAGTGCTGACCGCACCCAGACCTACCAGCAAAACACCAAGTTTGCCTTCTGCCTTCTTTATTTCTTCGCCTCTTAGCATCTTTCTCTCCCTTTCTTGTTGTCGGTTTTTTATGCCATATTTTGCCTGATTCTATAGCTGTCAAGCCAAAACAGCAAAGCGGATTCTTTTGGGTGAG
>CAZNGW010000041.1:0-9880 GCA_964572925.1 uncultured Candidatus Cloacimonas sp.
TGCACGCTCCAGTAATAGGTTCCATTGCTTAAACCGTTCAAAGTGTAGAATAATCTGTTACCGGCATTTCCTGGTCGGGCGATCTTTCTCCAACCTGTGGAAGGAACCGCCATGCTGCTGATGATGTCGTTCCCACCGGGACTTGTTCCAACTCTGAGGTTATAGCTTAATCCCAGTGCAGGAGTATGATCGTCGCTGGCCGCATCCCAATAGAGTAAAACGTCGTTTCGAGTTACAGTTGCGTTAAGACCGGTTGGGGCAATGGGAGCGTTATTGGCAACTGTGCTGGAATTGTAATAAAGCTCATTCCAATAGTCCTGATAATCATAATGTCCGCTCAGGCTCATATCCAACCGGTTGTCCCCATTATAGTCTCCCAGGCTCATACAGGCATATTTGAGGTAGATCATGGTTTGGGCATCTTCGAAATAGGTGCTTTGGGGGTTATAGAGGTAAACGTTGGCCACAGTGGTTGTATTTGTGATCAGGCCATTCAGAATGATGTCAGGATAGCCGTCACTGTTCACGTCGCCACAAGTGAGATCACCCTGTCGTTCACCCAGAACGTAGGGTTGGGTCAGATCCACAAATTGGTCGTTACCATCATTACGGTAAAGCTTGAACACACTGGGAGATTCATTCACAAAAGAACCACTGAGCAACACATCCAGATCACCGTCGCAATCATAATCAGCCCAGGTGATTTTGCTGTATCGAAGCCCCAGCAGAGTTAACGGTAGCTCAGTGAAGATGCCTGAACTGCTGCCCTTCAGGATCTTGGTTATGTAGTTACCAGAGCCGGCAGAACCAGCAACAGCTATATCCTGCCAACCATCGTTGTTGTAATCTCCGAACTCGGCACAACCATTCCGGACTCCAGGAGTCATAACGTTAATCTGGGTAAAATTGAAGTTACCCTCGTTACGATAAATCTCCAGATATCCAACCGCACTGTCATCAATCGTGCCGCCTGTCATGAGGATATCAAGATCACCATCGTTGTCATAATCTGCAAAACTCATGGAATTTGAAACCCTGGGGGGTAGATTTGCACCTGAATCGGTGAAGGTGCCACCATTATTGATATAGACCCTGGTGCTGTCTACAGAAAATAAATACTGACCGGCAATAACTGCATCGAGATCGTTGTCGCCATCCAGATCAGCAAACCGGGCGCACCCATTGCCTACTCCCATCATGCCTGTGTTCACCAATGTGAAAACAGAATTGCCATCATTACGGTAAAACTTGTGGAAACCTTCGCCTGTGGCTCCTCCCAGACCATAACCAACCATCATTAGGTCGAGATCGTTATCGTTGTCAAAATCTCCCCAGTCACTTTCGCTATTCCACAGCCCAAACAAACTATCTACTTCAAGCGTGAAATAATCCACCTGGGCAAAAAGAGGAAATACCAAAATCAAACTGAGTAACAGCAGAGATAATCTTGAACTGGATAGGCCAGAACTCCTGGCTGTGTAATACTTCTTTCGCATCTTGGGACTCTCCTCACACGTTTTCTTCATTTTAAGCTTTGCACTATTCTTGTCAATTTAAAAATGCATCCCGGTTATGAAGCTTGCCAAAGCGACGAATAGTTGGATGGTTGGAAGGTTGGAAAGTTCAAGTGTTTAAGGGTTCAAGGGCTTGTGCAGGATATGGAAAGACGGAAGGGATTTACCATGCGCTAAAAGAACCTCTTACATGATGTGTGGATTGGTTATGAGCGCTGTTAACGAATCTTGATTGCCAGCTTATCAAATCTTAACATAACTGAGGTATAACCTTTGCAGAGACCTATAAAAAAGCAAGGAGAAAACCATGCCGATGAAAAGCTACACACAACAGCTACTTAGTTTGGGATTGCTTGGCCTGCCATTGCTGACGAATGCTATGGAGACTAAACTCAGTGGAGAATTTTGGGGACGCTGGATATATGAAACAGCCAAAAAGAAAGAAGCAGCGGGTAATTACTCGGACAAGAACGTAAGTAATTATCTCTCACTGGAACGAGGATATTTTGGCCTGGAAACCAAGTTTAGCGAGATGACCAAAGCCCGCTTTACAGTGGATATCTTTAGCACAGATAAAAGCCATGAATACATACAGGACAGCTTACAGTCTGTGATGCCTATCGAACCGGTTACCTCCACAAACAAATATGGCAGCGTAGATGGTGCCGGGCTCAAGATAAAATATGCCTATGTGGATTTTGCCGGTCTGGTTCCCATTCCCGACCTAACCTTAAGTGCTGGGATGCAAAAGGTTTATTTCGGAACGATCTATGACTGGAACTATACTCTGATCGGGAAAGCTCCGACTGACGAATACAAAGTTGCCAGTTCATCTGACCTTGGCTTAACAATCAATGGCTATCTTCCTGGCGGTTATGGTGAATATGCCCTTGGGGCATATAATGGGGAAGGCTATAAGAAGGTGGCATCCAGTCTTAAGGAGAATACCGACTTTGCCTATCTGGCAAATCTGCGCCTAACCCCAATTCCAGGAATAACCCTTGGTGGGTCATATATGAACAATACAGTTGGACGTAGCAAAGCCCTGGATGGAGACGCCCTAAATACTACTTACGAAGAACAGCAACTGCTGGATGGAGTGCTTCGGCTAGCTTATGGGCCTGTGGATATCTGGGGTGAATATATCTCCAAAACCGTGAAATACCCGAATGAAACCTCATCAAGTAAAACCAAAGAATATACTGCTACCGGAATGAGTATTATTCCCATTATCTCTTTAAAAGATCTTGTTAAGACCGATGTCCAGTTGGTGGGCAGATATGATACCTGGGATGAATCTGACCGCATAGCAGCAGATAAAGCTCGCAGCAAACTGAATGCCATTACTGTTGGCGCAAACTACAACTTCCTGCATGACGAATCAGCCGTTCCTGCCATGCAGCTTCAATTGAACTACACTACGAAAGCCTACGACGAAGATAAATCACATTCCGACTTCTCCGATGGGAAGAAAGATACTTCGCAGATCAATCTGCAGCTCAAATGGCGCTTTGCCAATACTATCAAATAATTGGAGAACCATAATGAAAAAAATAACGATAATCCTCTGTCTGATCCTGATTCTTACCTCTTTCTCAGTATCTGCCTTTGCCAAAGGGAATCAATTGACCTGTACCGGCTCAACAACTGTTTTACCTGTGGCACAAGCAACTGCTGAAGCCTTTATGGACAAACATCCAGAGGTAAACATCTCTGTTCGCGGTGGTGGAAGCGGAGTTGGTGTAGCTGCCCTGCAAAACGGAACTGCGGATATCTGCAATTCCAGCCGTCCCATGAAAGCTAAAGAAATCTCAGCCGCGAAGTCCAAAGGGATCAATCCTACTGCCTACGTCATAGCCAATGATGCAATAAGCATGGTGGTGCATAAGAACAACAAAGTAAGGAACCTCAGCATTGCCCAAATCAAGAAGATCTATACTGGAGAGATCAAGAACTGGAAAGACCTGGGCGGAGCTAATCTGCCGATTGTAATTGTCAGCCGTGATGTAGCCTCTGGAACTTTTGAGGTTTTCAATGAAAAAGCTTTGGCTGGGGCAAAAGTGGATGGAACAGCCCAGTTGCTCGCTTCCAACAATGCAGTGGTCAGTACCGTGGCTAACACTCCCGGAGCCATTGGCTACGCTGGTCTTGGATACGTGAATGAAAGCATAAATGTGCTAACAGTGAATAATGTCATGCCTTCAGACACAACTGTTAAAGATGGCAGCTATCCTTTGGCCCGCAAGCTTTATATGTATACCAACGGTAAAGCCAAAGGCGATGCAGCCCGTTTCATCAGCTTTATCCAAAGCGCTGAAGGACAAAAGATCGTAAAAGATCAAGGCTTTATCACACTAAATTGATGAATTTGATACTTATCTCAGAGTCCGGTGTGAATACTCCGGACTCTCTTGAATATTCATGTTAGGAAAGGCGACGTAATGAAATTATACAAAGAAAAAACTTTCCAAGCGCTTACCTATGTAACAGCCCTGTTTACGATAGTCTTGCTGATGGGGATCATCTACAGCTTGTTTCGGGAAGGATTACCACTGTTTAGATCCGTTAGATTATCGGAGTTTATGTTTACCAGCGCTTGGTATCCTACATACGCTCAGCCTGAGTTTGGGGCTTGGACGCTTATTGCAGGCTCGCTGATCGTTACTCTGGGCTCTCTTATTATCGGGATACCCTTGGGCTTGGGGTCGGCAATTTTTATCTCCGAAATTGCCCCAGGAAAGCTGAAAGAGTTTGCCAAACCGGTGATTGAGCTTTTAGCTGGGATTCCCTCAGTGGTTTATGGACTTTTTGGCATGGCGTTTCTGGCTCCGCTAATCAGGCAGTTGTTCAATCTGGCTACTGGATTAAATGTCTTTTCTGCATCAGTTATTCTGGGCATAATGATAGTTCCGATCATAGCTTCCATGAGTGAGGATGCCCTGTCAAATGTTCCTAAAAGCATCCGTGAAGCAGCTCTGGCTTTGGGTTCAACGAAGATCGAGTGCATCTTCAAAGCTGTGATTCCTGCCGCAAAAAGTGGGATCATCGGTAGTATTCTTTTAGGTTTCGGCAGAGCGATCGGAGAAACCATGGTGGTTTTGATGGTGGCAGGGGGAAGTGCACAGATCCCCAAAAGCATCTTTGCCTCAGTTCGCCCCATGACCTCTACGATTGCGGCTGAAATGGGTGAGACGGTGATGGGTGATCTGCATTATCGGTCTTTGTTTGCATTGGCAATCCTGCTTTTTCTTATCACTTTCGTAACCAACCTGATCACCGAACTGGTTTTCCTGAAAAGGAGTTTCCGATGAACCCTTATAAAAGAGCTTCCAGAACCAGCAATGAAAAGCCCATCATTCCTCATCCCGGGCCTGACCCGGGATCTCAATTGATTGCAGGAGATTCCTGCTTTCGCAGGAATGAGGGAACAGGTTCTTCTCATATTAATCGCAGGAAACTTCAAAACTTTCTTGGCATTTCAGTCCTGGCGGCGTTTTTGCTTCTTACGATCTGTTTTTTGTTGGTTTTTCTGGCAAGGATGTTCTATAAAGGCTTCAGCGTTTTGAGCTTTGATTTCATCTTCACAAATCCCAGGCAAGCTATGACTGCGGGTGGCATTTTTCCATCTGTGGTTGGTACCTTCTGGTTAACAACCCTGGCAATAATCGTAGCCTTTCCCTTGGGAGTACTGACTGCGATATTCCTTACCAACTACGGTAAACCTTCGTGGCTGGTCAGAACCGTGAAAGTGGCAATCAATACCCTGGCTGGAACACCCTCGATCATCTTTGGTCTCTTCGGGATGGCTGTTTTTGTGAATCTGCTGAAATTTGATGTTTCACTCCTGTCAGGTTCGCTCACTCTGGCCATTCTTGCCTTACCGATGATTATCAACGCCACCGAAGAAGCAATCCGGGGAGTTCCAAGTGATTTCCGTGAAGCTTCTCTGGCTTTGGGAGCCACTAAAAGGCAGACCATCCTCAGAGTAGTGCTTCCTACTGCCATGCCGAGTATTTTGACCGGCACCATAATCAGTATTGGAAGGGTAGCCGGGGAAACTGCCCCCATCATGTTTACTGCTGCAACCTTCTATTCGAGACGCTTGCCACAGAATGTTAGCGACGAAGTGATGGCCTTGCCCTATCACATTTATGCTTTAATGACGGAGGGAACAAAGCCGGCTGCCCAGATTCCCATAGCTTATGGGACTGCATTGGTTCTGCTGTTGATGGTTCTTATTATCAGTGCCGGCGCTGTGGCGATACGCTTTTCAATCAGGAGAAAAAGAAAATGGTAACAAGTAGAATAGCTACCGAGAATCTGAACTTATGGTTTGGAAAAAACCACGTTTTGCACGATGTGAACCTGCAAGTTTACGATAAAAAAGTAACTGCCATGATAGGACCTTCAGGTTGTGGAAAATCAACCCTGCTAAGGTGTTTCAATCGGATGAACGACCTGATTCCTGAAACAAGAATACAAGGAAAAATCAGGCTGGGTGAGACAGATCTCTATGATTCCAGAACGGATGTAACAAGGGTCCGAGCCAGGGTCGGCATGGTTTTCCAAAAGCCCAATCCCTTTCCTAAAAGCATCTACAATAATGTAGCTTTTGGTATGGCGATCCAGGGGAAACACAGCAAATGCGACATTCATGGCAGAGTGGAGGAAAGCCTGAAGGCCGCATGGCTGTGGGATGAAGTGAAAGACCGTTTGCACAGCTCGGCAATGGCTTTGTCTGGAGGACAGCAGCAAAGGCTGTGCATAGCCAGAGCCCTTGCCAACAGCCCTGAAGTCTTACTTCTTGACGAGCCTACTTCAGCCTTGGATCCGCAGTCTACTGCCAAGATAGAAGAGCTATGCCTTGAACTTAAGAAAAGCGTTTCTATCCTGATCGTTACGCACAACATCGCCCAGGCGGGACGCATTTCCGACTTCACAGCCTTTATGTATCTGGGGAATTTGGTGGAGTTTGGCAAGACGGATCAGGTTTTCACTGTTCCTTCTGATAAGCGTACTGAAGCCTATTTGACAGGTGTGTTCGGCTGATTACAATATTATTAAGTTGGAGATAAAATGATTGGAACCAAAAAACAGGAACTCAAGCAATTACTGCTGGCTGAAGCCGCTTTGGTGGAGAAGATGGTTAGCATGGCGATCGGAGGATTGTATAAGCTGGGCAGCGCTTTCAAGGATGAGGTGCTTGCCTTTGAGGATCGGGTGAACCAGTTGGAACTTGAAGTTGATAGTAAATGTGTATCGCTGATCGCGCTGTTTCAACCTGAAGCCAAGGATTTGCGTGAGATAATGATGATTTTCAGGATTAATAACGATCTTGAACGCTTGGGAGATCAAGCCGTTAACATAGCTGAAAGTGCAGCCCAACTGGTTGGGAATCCGGTGATTGAGGCTATCCCGGAACTGCTTGATATGAAAGATATTACGCTAAAGATGCTGAAAAGTAGCTTGGATGCCTTTTCCGTGGAAGACGCAGTAGCTGCTAAAAAGGTTTGTGATTCTGATAATCTGGTTGATGAATACAACCGCAATATTTACAAGCATCTTGTGCAATTGATCAAGGACAATCCGCAACAAGTGGATTTGTATCTGCATATCCTGCGAATTGCCAAAAACCTGGAACGTATTGCTGATCTATCGACCAATATTGCAGAGAATGCTATCTATCTCTCGGAAGGAAGGATTATCAAGCATCACGCTGAGGATGATAATCAGGATTGAGCCTCAGTCTTCTAAGTGCTTTTCGCTTTGTCTGATTCACTCTTTCCACACTAATATTCAGTTCCCTGGCCATTTCTTTCAGGCTTTTTTGATGGACGAAAGAAAGGGTCAGGATTTTTTTTTCGATTTCCGGCATGCTATCAGGCAGAACAATTTCATTTGGGTATGGATTTTTTTGAAGAGTTGTGGCGTTGCCAAAATCACTTTCTATTTGTAGTAGTTTGTCTCCATTGGATTCCAAAGCCCCCAAAACCTGTTTTCTTATCCAGTAACTTGCATAGGTAGCGAAACTTGTCCCTTTGTCAGGCTCAAATTTTTCTATGGCTTTCAGTAATCCTATCAGACTTTCCTGTTTCAGATCGTCCCAGTCCACCCCTTTGTTACGATATTTACGTGCTATCCCGAAAGCCAGGTTCTGATATCTGGCTATGGTTTGTTCAGTTTGGTCGGGATGCATCTTACCAGTTTCCTGATTTCTGGTCTGTAGGTAGCTCAATGAAGAAACTTGTTCCTTTTCCAGGTTCGCTGTTAACCTCTATCCGTCCTCGATGCAGCATCACGATGTGTTTTACAATAGCCAGTCCCAAGCCTGTTCCGCTGTTGTTTTTGTTTCGGGCGGGATCAGCCACATAGAATCTTTCAAAGATCCTGGACAAGTGCCTGGCTTCGATACCATTACCTGTATCTGATACTTCAAAGGTTATAAAATGGTCTCCTACCTGGCTTCGTATGTTAATGCCTCCTTGGGAGGTGTATCGCAACGAATTTTGCACCAGATTGATGAATAGCTGTTCGAGTTTGAAAGGATCACAGTTTAGGCGTAAAAGCCGTTTGTCAAGCTCGATCTGAAAATCTAAACCCTTGTTTGCAATGTCGGGGCTCAGGATCAGGTGTAGATTATCAAAAAAGGTCTTCAGATCTATCTCTTGCTGTTCAATCTCGGGGGAGCGTTCCAAACGGATCAGCTGCTCCAGATCTGTAATCAAATGAATCAGTCTGGAGGTGTGATTGCGGATTATCTGCAAGTAATGCTTGTTCTCTGGCCGGCAATTTTCTTCGATTGCTTCTCCGAAGCCTTTGATGGCGGTTAATGGTGTTCGCAGCTCATGGGCAAGATTTACTACGAAATCCTTTTTCATTTGTTCGGCTTTTCGAATTTCGTCTATGTTCTGAAGGATGAATACTCTGCGTCTGGCCTTCTCATTGTGCATTGCCGAGAGCAGATAGTAGTGGTCACCTAATTGCAGTTCTGTAAGAACCCTTTCCGGACTTCTTTCACTGTCCTTGATCTGGTTCAGCAATTGTGGTTCACGGATTATCTCCCAATAGCATTGTCTTTGCTTGGGATCGTAAGCATCAAACAGCTTCTGAAAAGCAGGATTTGCCCATTCCAGCTTACCCTCCAGATTTTGCGACCATAGAACATCATCAATGCTTCCAAGCACTAATCGCAGTTCTTCACGATGAATGGCCAGGTGGTGGATAGTCTTGTCCAGCTTACCGAGCATTTTATTCAGGTCTTTACCCACGTTCTCGATCTCATCAAGTTCCAGATTGGGTATTCTACGGCTATGATCGCCATTTGCTATTTGATTTGCCACCTGCGAGATAAGCTCAAACTGCTTGTTCAAACTATAATATATTTTCCAGATTATAACCGCACTGCAAACAGCCCACACTCCAACAAGCAGCAACAAAGGAGCGGCCATGATAATCAATAGGGCAAGCAGGACAAACTGCACTACATGGGCCAGGATCAGCCTTATGAACAGGCTTTGTTTATCCATGCCAGTCCTCGACACCAGAACTGAATTGATATCCCACCCCCCTGATGTTTTTTATCATTGCCCCAAAGGAACCAAGTTTTTCACGCAGGTTTCTGATGTGCACATCCACAGTACGTTCGATCACCACCTTGTCATTCCCCCATAGGTAATCCAGGATCTGAGACCGGTTATAAACCCAGCCGGGACGTTTGGTAAGTAGCTGGAGGATTTTGAATTCAGTGAGGGTGATATCTGAGCGATTGCCTTTAATTATAACTTCATACCGGTTGAAATCTATGATAAAATCTGGGGTGATACTTAGCACATTTTTGCTGTTTTCCCAGTTGCTGCGTCTGAGCACTGCCTTGATCCTGGCAATAAGTTCTCTGGACTCAAAAGGTTTGGTAATATAGTCATCAGCTCCGTATTCCAGTCCCTTCAATTTGTCTTCCAGGTCTGTGCGGGCTGTAAGCATCACTATGGGGATCTTCTCGGTGCTTGGATCGTTCTTCAATTTCCTGCATACTTCCATCCCGTCCATATCTGGAAGCATCAGATCCAGAATTATCAGCTCAGGATGTTCGCTTTTCACTAAAACAAGCATCGGAACTGCTGATTCAAAACTCCGGGTTTTGAAACCTGCGTTTTCCAGTTTTAATTGTAGCAGTTCCAAAATGTCTTTTTCATCTTCCACGATAAATATCTTTTGGCTCATTTGTTCTTACCTCGTTAATATACCATCCGTTTGAACCGCCTTGTTTTAGCAAGTAAAAAGGATGTAAAAACGGTTAAATTATCTTAACCAAGCTGAGGCGAATGATGCAACTCACTGTGGATCAATGATAGTGTTACGGTTGCGGG
>CAZNGW010000041.1:9980-23023 GCA_964572925.1 uncultured Candidatus Cloacimonas sp.
GCTGAGGCGAATGATGCAACTCACTGTGGATCAATGATAGTGTTACGGTTGCGGGAATCAAATCACTTTCATACCGCTATCATACCACATGCTCATGTGGTATGATGGGGGTCTGACTGGCTTGAGACTACTAAAGCCAACAATGTTACCGGCAAATAAGCCACAAGAAGAGGATAAAAACAAATGCTGGACAGAATAGGGCTTTGAAGAAGGCTGACCACAAATCAACAAAATAAGGATCCCACAATTGACAAAATTCACCGATATCAGCCTTCCAGAGCCACTCCATAAAGCCATCAACGACCTTGGTTTTATTTCACCCACTCCCATTCAGGAAGAAACCATACCCTGGCTGCTGGAAAATGAAACTGACCTGATTGCTTTGGCCCAAACCGGAACCGGTAAAACAGCCGCCTTTGGTTTGCCCGCCCTCAGCGAAACCGATATAGAAAAAATAGAAGTGCAAACCTTGATCCTCTGTCCCACCCGTGAACTTTGCATTCAGATCGGCAAAGATTTTGCCTCATACGCCAAATATATGCCCCGGATAAAGATAGCCACTGTTTACGGAGGTGCTCCGCTTTTCAAACAGAAAGAGGTGTTACTTTCCGGAGTACAGATCGTGGTAGGAACCCCAGGCAGAGTGAATGACTTCATCCGTCAGGAAGTGCTTAAACTGGACAAAGTTAAGCGCTTGATTCTGGATGAAGCCGATGAAATGCTGAACATGGGTTTTAAAGATGAAATCTTTGAGATCATGAGTAAAACCCCTTCCACCAAACAAACGCTGCTTTTCTCCGCCACCATGCCTAAAGAGGTTGCCCAGCTTGCCTCCACCTTCATGCATAGTCCCTATCAGATCAGCGTTGGCAACCAAAATCAGGGCGCTGAGAATATCAAACACTTTTACTACAAAGTTAATGCCCGGGATAAATACCTCGCACTGAAACGAATTGCCGACATGAGCCCCAAGATTTACGGGATCATTTTTTGCCGAACCCGAATCGAAACCCAGGAGATTGCCGATAAGCTTCAACACGACGGCTATAATGCAGATGCCTTGCATGGCGATCTTTCGCAAGGTCAGCGGGAACTGGTGATGAGCCGTTTCCGGACAAAATTCGTGCGTCTTTTAGTGGCTACTGATGTGGCTGCCAGAGGTTTGGATGTTGACGATCTTACGCACATTATCAACTACCACATTCCCAACGATCCGGATATTTACATTCATCGCTCAGGCCGAACCGGAAGGGCTGGGAAAAGCGGTATCAGCCTCAGCATTATCCATAGTAAGGAACTTACCGCCCTGAAAGCCATTGAAAAGCGTTTGGGACGAGATATCCTCTGGCAAAAGGTTCCAGGCGGGCGGGAAATTTGCGAAAAACAACTTTACCACTTTGTGGATGGCGTGGAACGTATCGAAGTTAACGAAAAAGAGATCGCCTCCTTTTTGCCCAATGTGTATAAAAAGCTTAGCTGGATGACCCGGGAAGAACTGATTCAACGCTTTGTCTCCATAGAATTTAACCGTTTCCTGGATTACTATCAGAATCTACCCGACCTCGATCAAAGTGCGGAAGTAAAATCCAAAGGAGACAAAAAAAGCTTCAGGTTCAGCACTTTCCACCTGAATCTCGGAAGTAACAATGGGATCACCAAGCGCGATTTGATGCGCTTTATAAACCAACTGAAGGTAACCCGCAGCATCGAGATTGGACTGATCGAGATTATGAAGGAATATTCACTCATTGCCCTGGATTCGGAATTCGAGAATCAGCTTTTGAAAGCCTTGAACCGCAGTAAATACAAAGGAATACCGGTGGTTGCCACTCTCTCGGAGGCCAAAAAAGACCGCCCTGGACGTAGAAACTCAAAAAAAGGTGCCGGTTTCCCGACACCTAAATCCAGAAGAGATTAATCCTTCAGGTCGTATGGCAGTGATTCTTCTATTTGGCAGGTGATAGAACTACTGTGCCAATATTGGTTGATCCTCCCGAAGCAGGGAAGCTTAACGTTAGTAGCTGTGATTGCCAGTTCACATTATCTTCATTGCAATCTAACCGCATGTTGTTAAGAGAAGTGGAAGGCGGACCCTGCAGGCTGAAATAGCCGTTGGCATCCACTGCGCCATTAAAGAACATTCCCTCACCTACGGCTCCTTCCTGATGAGCATAAACCCAACCGGCACCAAAGTAATCGCCGGAGTTCTTTTGAAGTCTGCCGGTGATTGTCCCTCCAGGAACCATGGTTACAACTCCAAAATCCCTTGTTTCACCGGCATAGGGAACTGTGAAAGAAATGGGAGTTGAATACATATCTGATCTTAGAGTAGCTTTTAACTGAAGATTAAAAGTGCTTCCCGGATATGGATAAGTGTAATCAGCTTCAAAATAGCCATTTGCATCAGTTCCAATCCAGATGCTGAAGTTCAATATACCTGACGGTGGATTTGGACGGTAAATCAATCCATAAATATTGGACAATGGATTTCCGGCAGAATCCCGCAAAATCCCTTTCATGGTAAAATTCAGATCGGAGATGGTAATATCCACCAGATTCAAGCTTTGGCCGGATGGAGGTGTATTGATCGTATTGGTAAAAGGTGAGCTATTTTCTCCGGAAAAGGCTTGCAGCTTAACTTGGGCATTTGCTTTTACGTTAATCGAATAAAGCCCTCCCGCATCGCTGTAGACCACATTGTATCCGCCATAACTGATTCCTGTCGCAACCACTTGCGCTCCTGGAGCCGGAGTAATGTTTCCCGCTCCATCATCAAAAACAATTCTCCCAGTTAAAGTGCAACTGTCAGTAGGGGTAATGGGATGATCAAAATTCCAGAAAGAGAAATGAGTTACGTTGCATACATAGGTATTGCCGGTTTTGGTGGCAGATCCCTGTTCGTTCCATTTTCCGTCCTCGGTGTCATAATACCAAATGGGGATTGTGGCTGGTGCATTTGCCTGTAAAGCAGAAGGAATATAGGAAGTTATGGTAGCCTGCTTGCCTGAAGCCAGGTGCAGGATGCTGGAAGGATTGGCGTTGTCCACAAAAGTGGCATTGAAGAATCCATAGGACTCGAACATAGTTTCTGTGCCATCAGTTTGAACTCCGGAAAAGCTTCCTGGAAAGGCATTCAGGTTTTCTGCCTGGGTCGGATCAAAGAACATAACCTGTGCCTGAACCAAACCGGTAAATGCATTTCCCTGCTCATCCACAAAGGCATTGGCTGGCAGATCAATAAGATTGGACTGCTGAACAACTGTATAGGCCATTCCTGCTGAAAAGCTTTGAATACTGGGAACATAGAGTGATGTGGAACAATATGTTGTTCGCCCACTATTCACCGTAACGATCTTTTGGGTGCTGATGTAGCCAGGTTTGGAAAAATCTACTTTGATTCTACTCCCTGGAGCTATTTCGTTTAGTATGAAATTGCCGTTGCTGTCAGTGGTGGTGGTTCTCGAACCTATGCTAACTAAAACATCTGGAAGCACTTCTCTACCGGGTGAGGTAACTACTCCTGATACAAAGCCATTTGCCGGGGTGGTTGGTTGAGTTGGTTTGTCTTTGTCGCAAGACGCAAGAAAAAGGGTTAACACACTTAGAAAAATTACTGCTATCAGGCAGCGTAACATTACCAGGACTTTCATTTTTCCTCCTCATCGAGGTTAGTTTTGGGTGTAGCTCAATTAACCAGGTTTTACTGAATACTTAATCTTAAGATATTCGAATTATGCTTTCTTGGCAAGTTTTTTGTTATTATGCGGTTCCAGATATTCGTAATTTCGGCTGTAGCGCCAGGATAGCAACAATCTGTCACAGATGGCTACCAGTCCAAACAAAGCCATGCTGAGCAACACGATCACGATGATCACAGCAAACACGTGGGCGGTTTGATAGGATTTGGTAGCCCTGGTCATGTAGATTCCCAATCCTGAGCTTCCCCCCAGCCATTCACCAATCACTGCTCCCATAACGCTGTAAGTAGCTGCCAACTTTAAGCCGGTAAAGAAATTAGGTAATGCGGATGGAACCAACAGATAAATAAATATCTTATATCTACTTGCCCCCATTGATGTTAGAAGGCGTTCTTGTTCGATATTCACGCTGCGAAAACCATCATATAACCCTAAGGTAATGGGGAAGAAGCACATCAGAACTACTGCAAAAATTTTGGATGAGATCCCATAACCAAACCAGATGATGAGAAGCGGTGCGATCGAAATGAGCGGAATGGTTTGCGATACAACCAGATAAGGATAGACAAGCTGTTTTATCAGCCTGGAGCTGTGCATTGCGACCGCCGTAATGGCTCCCAGAATGATGCTCAGCCCCAGCCCGCTTAACGCAGCCAGCATGGTTGGTTTCAGATGGTGCCAGATCAAAAACGGATTATTAAGGAATACCTTCAGAACCTGCTGTGGGGTGGGCACTATCCAAAATGCGACCAGGTTTTGAGATCCGGCATATTGCCATATTGCCAGCAGAAAGGCAAGTAACGTCGTTGGCAGGATAATCTGGCGGATATTCAAAATTCACCCAGTAGCCTGATTTCGGTTTCCAGTCTAACTGCAAAACGCTCAAACACCTTCGCCTGAACATGTCTGATAAGCTGTATTACTTCGGCAGATGTGGCATTTCCCAGATTTACGATAAACCCGCAATGTTTGTCTGAGATTGCCGCATCACCGATCCGAAAGCCTCTGAGGCCACATTCATCAATCAGTTTTCCGGTAAAATTCCCGGCTGGACGCTTGAAAACACTTCCGGCACTGGGCAACTCCATGGGCTGTTTTTCCCAACGCTGCGTTTTCAGCTCATCCATGCGTTGTTTGATTGCCTGTGGATCATCCGGGCTAAGACGAAAAACCGAGGATAGATGAATCAAGATCTTTTCCTGAAACACGCTGTGCCGGTAGGAAAAGGCGTGCTGTTCAGCTTTCAGATGGAGGATGGGATTGGCTGAAATCAGACCGTCCAAAGTGGGGGAAAGGCATTTGCTGCAATAAAGTACGTCCTTTATCTCACCACCATAGGCTCCAGCATTCATATAAACTGCGCCACCTACCGATCCAGGTATTCCAGAAGCAAATTCCAAACCGGTCAGACCTTCCTGCTGAGCAAAATCACAGAGATCAGAGAGGCTAACTCCGCAGAAGGCAGATATATAGTTTTCGTCACGTGTAATTTTACTATAAAGTGAAGTGCTTATCACCATGCCAGGCAAGCCTTTATCTGATATCAACAGGTTCGAACCCTTGCCCAGAATAAAGTATGGGATGCCGTTCTCAATGCAGAATCGCAGCAATCTTATCAACTCGCCCTGGGATTTAGGCGTTGCAAAAATTTCGGCAGGACCGCCAATTTTGAAACTGCAATGCTCCTTTAAGGGAACCGAGAAGCTGATTACACCATCATCAAGCAGTAATGATAGTTTTGTCTGAGCAAGCTCTGTGTATTTCATGGGTTATCTCTCTGTGGTGATAGGGGATATTGCGGATAGGGCAAGAAAAAGTAGGAGGAATTAGGACTCTTAGACACCATCACTCCAGCACTCCATAACTCCAACATTCCATCTCACGTTCTGTTGAAGAACTTTCCAATCTCGGAGATCAGATGCTGTTCATCCTTCAGTTCTATGTATTTTCCGGGCAGTATTTGTTTGAAATACTCCCCATAGCGTTTGTTCGAAACCCTGGAATCCATGATCAGCACCACTCCGCGATCAGTTTTACTGCGAATCAGGCGACCGAAGCCCTGCCGGATCCTTAATAGTGCGTTTGGCAACATCAGATGCATGAAGGAATCCTTATTCTCTCTTTCCAGTTTATCGCTGTAGGCTTCGATCAGCGGTTCGGAGGGCACTTGGAAGGGAATTTTGTATAAAATCAACAGCGATAGTGATTCACCTTGCACGTCCACTCCTTCCCAGAAAGAGGAAGTTCCCAGCAACACGGCATTCTTGTAGCGCTTGAATTCATCGAGGATAGACCTGCGACTGCCACCCCGGTTTTGGGCAAAAAATGGACGTTTTGCGTGGTAGAGGCTGTCCCCGACATGGTTATATACTGCATCGAGGTCTTTGTAAGAGGTAAAAAGCGCCATGGTTCCCACATTGGTGGTTTGCAGAATCTGCTCCAGGCATCCCAAAGCCTGAGGTTGGAAAAACCTGTCCTTATGTTCCGGCAGGAAGCTTCCAATCAGGAGCAGGGATTGTTTGTCGTAATCAAAGGGAGAATCCACGATGCTTTGCCGGACTGCTTTATCGGATACCAGGCTAAGCCCGGACTGGGACATGAAGTATTTGAAGGAACCCCGCAAAGCAAGCGTTGCCGAGGTGAATATAATGCAAGGTATCTGGTTGTAAAGCAAACGGTTAAGATGCTCAGCCACTTCGATCGGAGCATAGCAGAAACTCGAGGAAGGGATATTGCGTTCTGGGCGGGGATTATTTTCAATCCAGAGGGCATAATCGTCCAGGTCGGGATTCAGCAGGATCAGCAGCATATCTTCAGTTTCGGCGAAGCGTTGAACGTTCGAGGCCAGGATTTCCTTCAAGTTATCCAGATTTGCCACCTGGCTGGAATTCAAGGTACCAAGGACATTTTCCAGAGCTCTTAGATCCTTCATAATGCCTTTCAACTCCAGGGAAAACTCCTTCAGGGGGAGAAATAGATCCTCGAATCCCGCAGTTTCCTTGATCCTGAGTTTGCCAAAGCTATCGGCATCGCTGCAACGCACAGATGCTTTGTTGAAAAGGTTCATCAGTGGTTTTCTCTGCTCGTCCAGTTCTTTTTGCAGCTTAAGGATCAGGGATTCCATCTGCAGTTTCACGGCATCTGTGGCCAGACTTTTCTTCAGGGTTTGACCAAGCTGGGAAAGGTAGCCACCGGCTTTCTTGCCAGAATGTGCAAGCTGGTTAAACATGCTGTTCAATTCAGCATAACCCAGATCAAAGCCCAGATGCTTGGCCGCGGAAGCCATCAGGTTGTGTGCTTCGTCGATCACCAGAAACTGATATTCCCCAAGAGTGGTTCCACCCATCTGAGCATCGGCCAGGAGCAAGGAGTGATTTGCCACCACGAGGGAGGAGGTTTCGATGTCCTTGCGCAGTTTCATCACGTGGCACTTACTATAGTTCGGGCATTTTCTACCCCCGCAAAGGAAGCGGTCGGAGCATACTTTTCGCCAGACTATGCCGAATCTGTTGCGGTCGAAGGAGCTGTTTTCAGACACATCTCCTGTATTGGTAAGCATTTTCCAGATAAGCAGATGCAGCAGTCCATAAGCATCATAGGTGCTCAACCCGCGGGTTTGCTCGGCCAGTAATTCTTCCCAGCGCCTTTCGCAGATATAGTTTTCCCGTCCTTTCACCAGAACCGCTTTGAAAGGTAGGGGCAGCATCTTCCTAAGTTGTGGTAGATCTTTGTAAAAAAGTTGTTCCTGGAGATTCTTGGTATTGGTGGAGATCACCACTTTGGTCTGTTTTTCCCGGCTGAAGCGAATGGCTGGCACGAGATAGGCAAAGGATTTTCCTACTCCGGTTCCGGCTTCCACCACCAGATGTTCTTCTTTGGCAAAGGCTTCCGAAACCTGTTGGGCCATGGCCAGTTGCCCGGAACGATATTCGAAGTTTGGAAAACGTTTGGCGAATATTCCCTCTTCCGAGAAAACTTCTTCTATGCTGGAAACGACGCCGGGAACATTATGTTCGATCACATTGCTGTGTTCGCTTTTCAGCGGAACAGGAGCTTTTCCGGAAAGAGCAAAGCTTCGTTGGTGGGCAATGATCTGCTTCATAAAACCACTAAGATCGCTCTCGAGCTTTGCTTGAATGGCCAGATCCATGATTCTGCCGTTTACAATGAAGCTGTAGTGATCCAGGATGTGACGGCAGATTTCATTCAATGCAAGGCCGGTGGCTTCGGCATCGGCATAGGCACGATGTGCGTTTTCCAGCTTAATGCCGAAGTGCTCAGTTAAAGTCGAAAGTTTATGGTCGGAAAGGGTCGGCAGGTAGATTCTGGATATCTCGGCAGTATCCCAATAGCTGTTCAGAAGGGCAAAGGCTCCAGATCCAACCAGGGCGTGATTGATGAAGCCAAGGTCGAAGCTTACGTTATGTCCCACCAGTACCGCATCACCCACAAAGGCACAAAAATCCTTCATCACATCTTTCGCAGGAGGAGCTGTTTTCAGGTCGGCAGGGGAGATGTGAGTAAGATACTCGATGAATTTTGGCACCGCCCCCCGGGGTTTTACAAAGGAATCAAAACGGTCGATTACTTCGCCATTCACAAAGCGAACTGCGGCGATCTCGATAATCTCGTCCCGGTCAGAATTCAGGCCGGTCGTTTCCACATCGATGGCTACAAAGCTGAGTCCCGGAAATCCGGAATGGGCAGCAACCGGATTTTCACTCATCTGGAAACCTGCTTATTGCAGCGATCATTAGTTTTCCCTCCTGAGTTTTTTCCTGCAGCACCCTTTCTCGACTCGCGGATTCCTCCCTCTATCCACCCGTATCCCTCGCTCATCCGATCCGGGAGGGATACGGGTGGGTATAGCCAGGCATTGCGGTGGCGAAAGAGGATGGATATCTGGCAGAATATGGGCAGTGCCAGGCATGAACAAAAAAACCTATTCCTCTTCCCGATAAAGGTTGTAGCGTTGAAGTTTCTTGATCAAACCCTGGCGGGACAGGCCAAGCTCTTTGGCTGCCTGGGTTTGATTCCACTGGAATTTGTCCATGCATTGGGTGATCATCTTGCGTTCCAGCTCTTCGATCGCATCTTTCAGGGATCTTTTTCCGGAGAGCATGTCGAGGGTCTGGCTATGATCAGCATAACGATAAACCTCTTCGCTGAAGTCATTTGGCTTGATGAAAGCTCCATCCTCCACGAGGGTAACAGCGCGTTCGATTTCGTTCTCGAGTTGTCGAACATTGCCCGGCCAATCATATAGCTCCAGAGTTTTCATGGCTTCGGTTGAGATGCCGGGCACCCGCTTTTCCATCCGTTTCGTGTATTTATCCAGGAAATGGATAGCCAGCAGCGGGATGTCGCCCATACGGTTCTTCAAGGGCGGAACGTCGATGCGGATAACGTTCAGACGGTAATAGAGGTCAAGGCGGAAATCACCATTCTTCACTTTTTCCATCAGGGAAACGTTGGTGGCGCATACTACCCGGACATTTACTTTTTCAGTTTTGGTGGCGCCTACCCGTTTCACTTCGCCTTCCTGCAAAAAGCGGAGTAATTTGGCCTGGGTGGACTGGCTGATATCGGCAATCTCATCCAGAAAGAAGGTTCCTCCATCGGCGATCTCGAACAGGCCTTTTTTGTCGTATGCGGCTCCTGTGAAGGAACCTTTTACGTGACCAAAGAGCTCACTTTCCAATAGAGTCTCTGGCAAAGCACCGCAATATTGGGCTACGAAAGCTTTGTTGCGACGGTTGCTGCTATAATGCAACGCTCTGGCGATCAGTTCCTTACCGGTTCCGCTGGGCCCTTCCAAAAGTACTGTGGTAGGGGTGTCCTTCACCTTTTCGATAATCTCGAAGATCTTCAGCATTTCCGGGCTTTTTCCGATGATGTTGGCATAGATGTTACTGGCGTTAAGTTGTTCGCGGATAGTGGCATGGGTCTTTTCAAGATTGGCACTGCGGATATTTTCGATGATCACGATGATCTGGTTCGACAAAGCGGATAGCAAATTGATGATACGTTCGGAATAGTAGTGCGAACCGCTTTCGCAAAAGAGCAGCACCACTCCCAAAGTATTTTTGCGAATGGATAACGGCAAGACCAGAAGGTTGTTGTAAACCGGAGCGAAATTCGGTTGTTTGATGTTTTCCAGCTTGTTGTTCTGAAACACCTGGGAGCAGAGATTTTCAAATTGATCGTGGAACTTGCTTTCATGCGAGAAGTTATTGTAAATCTTGTATTCCCAGCTATCCGGAAGGTTCTGGTTGGCATGCAGGCACAGGATTCCGCCGTCCGATTCCGAAATTTCGATCAGGCTGTTTAGGGAATGTTCGATCAGCACATCCAGGTCGGTGAGGGTATTCAGTTTCTGGGTGATCTCGTAGAACTGGTTCAGCAGGTTTTCCTCAAATTTTATCTCTTCCATCTGGGATGCAAATTCCCGGGAAATTTTTTGCAGCAGGATGTCGTTTTGTTCCAGCAGCTTGATCGAGCTATATTGCTGAATGATCTTTTTGTTGTTCTTGAGGATCTGCAAGGCTTGTTCCCAATCCTTCAGGTCAAGCAAAACACCTGCCAGTTCGTAATTCGCCAGGGAAAGCTCATAATTGCTGCCCACCTCCACAAAAAGCTTGATCGCCTCATCCAGATATTCCTTTGCGGCTTCGGGATTCTTGCGTTCCAGCAGGGCACGCAGGTAGTATGAACGCCCCACCTCGAACTGGAGATTCTGTTCCTGAGCCAGTTTCTGGGCTTCGCTGATATAGTAGTCGGCACTTTCCACGTTACGGGTCATGATGAAGTAATAGGCCTGTTTTTGGCATCCTTCGATAATCTTGTCCCGCGCTGCCAGCGATTTGAAGAAATCCAGGCTTTCCACCAGATAGCGGTAGGCTTCCTTGAACTTGTGCAGCTTAGTGAAAACGCTGCCCAGATTGCCATATAGCTCTGCTTTTATGTAGTCGTCGGAAACTGAGGGCAACAGCTCCAGGCCTTTGATGTAAAGGTCATAAGCCAGATTAAGCTCATTCTGCTTTTCATACACTTCGCCCAGATTGTTGAAACTGCGCAACAGGCCTTCATTAAAGCTGGTTTCCTGGCTTTTCTTGATCGCTTTTTCGTAATAGGCGATGGATTCCGTCCAATTGCCTTTCTTGAAATAGAGAGCGCCAAGATTGTTCAGGGATGCGATGATGTTGCGGTGAAAAGAGAATTCTATGGCTGTTTCCAGCGATTTCTTCAGCGCATCCTCAGCTCTGGTGAATTCACCATGATCCATCAGGGTAACGCCGATATTGTTGTAAATATTGGTTATGTTATATGGTTCAGCCAACAATTTTTGGATTTTGAGGGCTTCTTCCAGATAATAGAGCGACTTGGCAGGATCGCCCTTATCGTCCATCAGACCGCCCAGATTGTTGTAACACACGGAGATGCCGTTCAGGTTGTAATATTGCTTTTCCAGGGCCAGGCTTTTCAGGAAATAGGCCTCGCTTTTTTCCCAATCGCCCTGGAACATATAAAGCACTCCCAGGTTGTTATAAATAGCTGCCAGTCCACTGTGATCGGAAGCCAGGGAATACATGGTTTCGGCTTCTTTGAATACTTCTTCCGCCTGATCCCATTCGTTGATGTAATAATGGATCTTACCTTTGGTTTTGCGGGCTTCGGCCTGAATACTATGACGCTGTTGCTGATCGGAGATATTTGCAGCAGCCTGCAAGGCAGTTTCCAATGCGGAAAAAGCTTCATTGAACGATTCGCTTTCGGTAAGCACTTCGGCTTTGAGAAGCAGGATTTTTGCCTTCCAATAGGGGTCTATGGTGGTGGGAGAGTACTTTTTGATGATCTCCAGGGCAAAGGCTGAAGAATTTACTGCATAGAGGTCATTGGCCAGATGGTAAACGATCTGCTCGGCAGGAAAATTGTTCTCGGTACAGATATGCAAAGCCTGGCGGTAATGATCTACCGCCTTTTCCTTCTGGTTCATGGAGGAATGGGCTTTGGCGATTTTGCGGGTGCTATCCAGCCTGGCCTGTGGGGTTTTGGCATTGTTCAAAACATACTCTTCCAACTGGAGCAAGCTCTCGGAGTCGTTCAGCAATGTAAGGTCGGAGATCACCTTTTCAAAAAGCTTTGCATTGAAAACGCCATTAAACATATTCATCCGAACCTGGGCTTGACGGAACTGGGTGTGCTTTTCCAGATAGTCCTTGAGCCGGTCATAAAGCGTGCTTTCGCTCTTTTTGATATGGGCTTGGAACCAGGCTGTGAAAGCGCTCTTTTTTTGGATGAAGCAATGGGCTTCGTGACAGGAGATCAATCCCAGATCGCTTAAGATGGTTTTATCGGTTTTGAAGCCTTTGGGCTTGCCCAGCGCCAGGAACAGCTCATCACTGTCTATCCCGTCCAGAACGAACATGGCGATCAGGATTTTAAGTTGAGGAGGGCTGAGCGAATCCAGGGACTGATGATAGATTTCGCTGGCATCGAAGGTCTTTTCCAGATATGGACTAAGGTCGAACTTACCTTTGCTTTTTCCGGTTAATAGCTCGCGGAAAATGCGCTCAATGATCATCAGGTTTCCACCTGTGATGCGCTGGAAGATTTCACTTTCGCTAATGTAGGTAAAGTCCGAATCGGGGAAGGTCATCTGCAACAGCTTCTGGCAATCGTCCACTCCCAAAGCCGGAATATGCTCCACCTCTGAAAAAGGGAACAGCCGTTCCTGCGAAAAGACCACGATCTGTATGCCAAGATCCGGAAGGGATTGAACCAGATATTGCAGGTAGTCGCGGGTATATTTATCCAGCACGTCGCAGTCGTCGATCACCAGCAGCATGGAATGAAACAGCTCCATGCCGTTCAAGCGCTCGGTGATGTAGTTGAAGAAATCATATTTGTTGGTGGAACCGATATTATCCCCAAATTCGTGATAAAACCCGAACAAATCCTCTTCTGTTACCTGGCTGATGATCTGGATCAGCTCCGTGAAATGATTGAAATCCAAAGGATGGGGAGTGAAAAAGACCCTCTTGCCATAGGTTTCTGTCATGCTTTCCAAGAGGGGTTTTACGAAATAACTCTTCCCCGAACCGGATTTACCGGTGATTTCCAAGAGATGACTGGTGGAACTAACCCGCAGAAACCCCATCACCCTGGATAGTGCGATCCTGCCGGTAATGTAACTATTCATCTGACGTGTCATGTTTTCAGGCATGTATCCCCCGCTTTGGAGATTTCGTTTACAGGTCAACTGTAAAAAGAGTTGACAATGTGTCAAGAACAAAGATGTAGAATTACTCAACTAACTATTTAAGAATTTGTTACCTGATCTTA
>CAZNGW010000042.1:0-22767 GCA_964572925.1 uncultured Candidatus Cloacimonas sp.
TTCTTCTGATCATTCTGGCGGTATTCTTTATCTTCAAGAAATGGTGAACGATAGATTCCGGCTTGACAGAAACCCCTGCTCAAAAAATTATGCACATCCAAGACAAAAAACCAAGGAGAAATGATGTACGCCATCGTTGAAATTAGTGGATTTCAGTTCAGGGCTGAAAAAAACGCAGTGCTTCGCGTTCCCTTGCTGAAAACGGCGGAACCTGGTCAAACTCTTACGTTTGACAAAGTCCTCCTTCTGCGTTCAGAAGAGGATATCAAAGTCGGAACCCCCGTTGTAGAAGGCGCCAGCATTACCGCAGAAGTTATCGAACACGGTAAAGGCAAAAAACACACGATATTCCATACCAAACGCCGTAAAGGCTACCGCGTGAAAAAGGGTTACCGTGAACAATACACCAATCTCAGGGTTACCGGGATTGAGGGCTAAGGAAGAGGTGAGATAATGGCACATAAAAAAGGTGTTGGATCAAGCCGTAACGGACGGGACAGCAATCCCAAATACCGCGGCGTAAAAAAACACGGCAGCGAAAGCGTTATTGCCGGAAATATCATCGTTCGCCAAAAAGGCACCAGAATTCACCCCGGAGAGAATGTCGGCATCGGCAGAGACTTTACCATCTTCAGTCTTATCGACGGCAAAGTTCAGTTTACCACCAAGAAAGAAGGTAAGAAGTTTGTGAGCGTGATTCCCAACGAATCCTAAGCCCAAGCTAATATCCTGTTAGTTTATAGAATATAAACCCCGCTGCAGCAATGTGGCGGGGTTTTTGGTTTGCAGCTCTGTCAGGTGGCTCTGTCGTCTCTACGGAGTTCGAAAAGCGAGGAGATCCCGCGTCTCGCGGGATATGTCCACCAGCGTCCCGCTGGCAGTTAAGAACACCGTCAGGACTGCAAGGCCACACCCCATCACCTAAAACCTGAAATATGACACCTCTCCGTCGAGACAACGGAGCTACCCCTCATCACCCTATCATACCGGAGTCATACCGGATGAGCATGCAGTATGACTCCGGTATGATAGGGTTGAGTGGTTAGGGGACAGGGATGAGCCCTATGGGCTTTGTCAACGGTCTGAGCCGCATTAATCCGGTGAAACGATCGGCTGAAGCCTGCGCTATGGCTTGTCGATTGCCTGGGTAATCGCCATGGTGTAGTAAAAATAAGACAGCCATATTGACATATGTCCCGTTTGCGCTACATCATACCCATAGAATTATGAGCCTTGAACCAGGCAAAGGGACAGAAAAGATATCTCATAATACATAGATAGATATGGTGGTTATGAGACAACGCAAAATAAATTAACGCGCTTTGGCATAGTTTGGCACAGCTCTTGCGATTAAGATAGACGTGTCCCGCAGGGATGCAAAAAACATAGAGTGAACCCTAAAAAAAAGAATAACCCCAAAAAAGGAGAACAACCATGGGAACCCAACAAATTCTTTTGATCGTCCTGAGCGTAATCATCGTCGGTGTTGCAATCGCCGTCGGAATCAGCATGTTTAATGCACAAGCTTACAACAGCAACAAGACTGCTGTAGCTGCTGACGTACAAACTTTTGCCTCTCAAATAGTTCAATATTACAAAACCCCTGAATCCCAAGGTGGTGGATCTAATGCATTACCTACCAATACTGCAACTAGAACGGCATTGAACAATTATCTTGGCTGGACTGCATTTGCAACTGAAAACGAAAATGGCAAATATGCTATAACTGCTATAACTCCTGCTGGAACACCTCCTACCCTTGAGATTGTTGGTATTGGCAAAACTTCGAAAGGCAGCAATTATCCTGTTGCTACCGCAACAATTACATTTCCCGAAGGTACTATAAAAACAGCGTTAACTGAAGGTACAGATACTTCGCCTACTGCTTTAGGTTTGTAATGATCAACGAGTAGCATTTGAGCTACAAGCATCATTGTCTAAGATTGGTCAAGAATTCTCTTGACCAATCTTGGTATTATGGAATAGCTTGTTTTTAAGGGAGTACTCAAGATCAGAAGACTTGAGTGGGATTAGTTTGAAATATATTAACTAATAACCCTGCATACAGATAAGCAAGGCAGGTAGTTAAAGTTCAAGGTTAATGTGATAATAGCTTTGAACTATAACTGCAAGCAGACAGGGAGCGCCGATGTTAACAGATTACCGGTTCAAGGGATTCGGACCCGGGGGAAAATTGGTTCAGGGCACCTTTACGGCTGATTCACCCAAGGAGGCCAAGCTCCAGGTGGCGAAGCTTGCCGCCAAGTATCAGATCCGGGTCGACAGTCTGGAAAAAAAGAAAGACTGGCTCTACAAAGTTCATATTGGCGGGAAAAAACCCTTCACTGGAAGACAATCAGCATATAGCAAAGACGAAGTTGCCGCTGCCCTCACCAAAATGGGCTATAGCAAGTTTAGCATCAATCCTGTTCTGTTTGACCTGCCGATAAAACCCTCCTTGGCCGATATCATGATGTTTATCAAGCTATCCAGCACCATGTTGAAAGATAAGATGAGTTTTGGAAAAATCCTGGAAATGCTTGCCGAAGAACAGGGCAACCGCATGTTCAGAGAAGCTTTGCAACAAATCGAAAGCCAGTTGAAAGCTGGAACCGAAGGCCGGGAAGTTTTTATGCGGTTTACGCATATCTTCGGTAAATTCCCTGCCTTCATGATGGGTCTGGCCACTCGAAGCGGTAACATGGCGGATGTTTTTGACGCCACCAGCAAATTTATCGAACGTGACATGGAGATCAGGAAAAACATCAAGAAAGCTGTTATTTCTCCCATGTTCGCAGTTCTGGCTACGATCGGCGCTGTGATGTATTACATCGTGGATATCTTTCCCGCCACGGCAGAGCTTTTTCTGAAATACAATATGCCGTTACCTCCCATGACCAAGAAAACCCTGGCGGTTAGTGACTGGCTTAGCATTTATTGGTGGCTAATCGCTTTAATTGTGATTATACCAATAGTCGTTGTCTGGCGTTGGTGGAGCACACCCAAAGGCAGAATCTGGCGTGACCAGCACATTATCAAGCTGCCTATGGTCGGGCATCTGATTCATAAGTCATCCATTGAGATCTATTTCCGGGTATTCGGAACCATCTATGCCGGAGCTGGAGATAATATCGAAACTATTAAAACCGCAGCCGAAGCTTGCCGTAATGCCTGGATGGAGGACCGGATAAAGCGGATCACCATTCCTCTAATGTTGAAAGAAGGTGAGGCTTTCGTTCCTGCCATGGAAGCGGCAGGCATCTTTACCCGGACTTCGCTTACCAGGCTTAGAACAGGTCAGGAAACCGGTAACATCCTGCAGGCAGCACAACAGATAGCCACTTATTATGAAGCGGAAACCACCTATAAGATGAATGCAATGATTGAATACATCCAGACCATAGTAGGTCTTATCATCGCCATTGCCATCACCTTTCTTACTGTGGTTTCTGCCGAGATTGCCACGATCAATCCTCCAACGGTATAAGGTATAATGTCGCAACTCACCAAATTTGGCAGTTTTCTGATCGACAAGGGCTATCTGGATAGCGAAGTGGTGGAAAAAGCCAATCTGAAAATGAGTGAATACGGTGAATTTTCAGCCGGAGCCCTGGCCCGGATTTTGGAAAGCGACTTCAAGATTCAGCATGACAAGGTTTACGAAGCCCTGGCCAGGATGTATGCCTTTCCTACGCTGGAAGTTGACATAGAGGAACTTGCCGATAAGAAGCTGGAAGCTTGCCGCGAGTTGCTGACTAAATTCCCCGAAGAGCTGAAAAAAAAGCTGCTTTATCATAAGATCTTTCCGCTATCGGTGCAGGAAAAACCCCGGGAAGCCCTACATGTTCTGGCCAGCGACCCTACCGACAAACTGATCCAGGAAATCCCTAAAAATACTCCCTTTAAGCGGATAGAGATATACTGGAGTCCGCTGAAATCCATCGAAGATCTGATCAATAAGGTTGCCCCGCAAAAAAACGAGTTTCTGGCACTCTTGGAAGAAGCCGGGCAAGTACTTACCGAAATTGATGACGGAGGGGGTGGAGAACTTAGCGAACAGGCCCTGGATGAAGAAATCAATAAAAGTTTGCTGGTTAATCTCTTTGAGGGAGCCCTGATCGAAGCTGTTCACAAAGATGCCAGCGACATTCATATTATTGCGGGCGGGAAAACCACCATAGATATCTTTTTCAGGGTGGATGGCAAGCTGCAACTTTGGCACCGCCAGGAAGGAACCCCTCCCGAAGCGCTGTCTGCCGTGGTGAAAGACCGCTCGATCGGAGTTGACCGCTTTGAACGTGATACGGCTCAGGACGGATTTGCCCAAAGGCTCATCGACGACCATCTTATCAGGTTCCGCATCTCAATCATCCCAATTGTGTCAGCAGAGTTTGAGCGTCGATTTGAAAGTATTGTGATCCGTGTGATCGACGACCGTAAGGTAATCACCGATTTTCATAGACTCGGTTTTCAGGAACAGGCGGAACGTGAATTTGTGAAATCCATCTCCACTTCCAAGGGAATCATTATCGTAACCGGACCTACCGGAAGCGGAAAATCCACCACCCTGATGGCCGCTTTGCACCATGTGATAAATCCCACCGTGAATGTGCTGACTTGCGAAGACCCGGTGGAATATGTGATCAGGGGTGCCAGGCAGCTTAAGATTGGCCATAAAATGAGCTTCGATCAAGCAATTCGTGCCATTCTACGACACGATCCCGATGTGGTTATGGTGGGTGAGATTCGCGATAAAATCACTGCCGATATAGCCGTAAAACTGGCTAATACAGGGCACTTAACATTTTCCACATTGCATACAAACGACGCCCCTTCCGCCATTACCCGTTTGTATAAAATGGGGATCGAAACCTTCCTGCTGGCCTATTCGATCAATATCATCATCGCCCAGCGCCTGGTACGCAAGCTCTGTGTGCATTGCCGGCGTCCGATCTCCAAAGAGCACTGGCCGGCAGCTTTGCAGATGGGCTTCAGTCAGGAAGAGCTGGAAAGCGGCACGATCTATGAACCTGTGGGCTGTCCCAAATGCCACAATGGTTATAAAGGCAGGGTAAACATAGCTGAGGCCTTGTATTTTTATCCTGAGGTCCGCAATGAGATCGTGAAATCGCAAAGCGACCTGGACGAAGAAAGGATCAGGACGGTTGCCGAAAAGAACGGTATGCTGTCCATGCGCCGCAGCGGAATGGAACGCATGCGGGAAGGGCTTACCGACCTTACGGAAGTGCTGTATGCCACAGCGGAGGATTAGATGAGCTATATGGAAATGGTGCTGGCGCTCTTTGCAGTGGTGTTTTTCACCAGCGTGGCGCTGAATTACAATATCCGTATCGGGGAACAGCAGGAACTGCTGATCAATGCCACGCAGTATGTGCAGGCTACACAGCTTTGCCACACCCTGCTGGACGAGGTGGATGCCAAGCTGTTTAGTAAACAACTGGCCTGGAACAGTGTAAAACCTACCTATAACAACACCAGCCGCACAATCGACCTGGCCTTTCCCGGGGACGTGTATCAGCTTGCCATAACAGCCGTGGACAGCGACTCTTTGGGGATTCCGCTGACCACAGCAGTTCTGAACAATATCTTTATCCGGGTGCAGGTGGTGGCCAGCACCCCCGGCCTGAAAGTTCCCGTAACCATGCAACGTGTTTACACAAAGACGCACCTGAACCTATGAGTATTATAATTGATCTGATCGGCGCTGCCATTATCGGCAGCATGCTTGTTCTGATGCTGATCACTTTCCAGTATCAGATGCATGAGGCGGCCGATCGGGCTTTATATACCATGAGTATGGTGGATCACATGGATATGGTGGCGCAAAAATTCAATAGTGTGATAGCCTTGGCGGGAGTGGGCTTCAATCCCAACGTAGCTATCACGTATGCCACCCAGGATTCACTGGTATTCAGAACCTATTGGGATTTTCAGGCTGACCATATCAGCACATCTCCGGTGACCCTTTCCATCAAGCTTGCCTCAGTGCCCAGCCCTTATGGAACTGCGGTTGTCTTGCTCCAGGATGGTGTTCCCTTGTCTGATCTGGGTTACTTGTTCTGGATTGATCAACTTAAATTCCGTTATTATAACAAAACCGATGCCTTGACCACGGATAAAACCCTGGCCAGAAGTGTAGAAGTACGGCTTTCGTTCTTTCGCAGTGCTCCCCGATTGGGCGGTAAGCCGATAACTACCAAGCTGCAATTCAAGTGCTACTTTATGAATGCATACATGCGTGGAGCATAAGGGGAAAGATAGATGGGAAGATCAATGCTGATCGTAGTGGTGCTGATGGGCACCCTGTATGCCGGAATCATGACCAGTATGCAGCGTAATCTCTTGTCCCTGCCCAACATCATCAGCCGAAACATGCTTCAGAAACAAGCGGAAAGCGTGTCTGACTATGCTCTCAGAACGGCAGTACGCAATTCTGTGATCCTCGGTATGATGGCCAGCCCCGATTCGGTAACCCAATGGGCTCAGAATTACAACAACTTCAACATTCAGAATTGCCATATAGACAGCATCCGTTACCAGTTTGTGGAGGACGAGAATCATTACCGTGCCATCACTTGGGTAAGTGGTAACCTATTGGGCAGAACTACCAATTACCGTGCCGAAATTGCTTTTAACTTTCCGTTATCAGCGATTATCGGAGATCCCAATTGCTTTTATCTGGAGATGGATCAATCGCAGTACAATAGTGGTCACCTTAGCGGAGTGGACGACAGCTCGGCAAATAACAATGATGGTCTTGTGGTGGAAAACCCCGGTGGCACCAATGACTATATATCCACACGTCCCAATGGCTACGGCGTGGACGGGTGGAAATGCATGTCCATGGGAAAACAGAATGCAACAACTACCGAAGCGGCCAAGGGCTACATCTATGTTCCCAGCCACCCTACGCTGACTATCGCTTCAAATTTCAGCCTGGTGGGCTGGGGCAAGTTCAGACAGGAATCCACGGAAGGAACGATGATCTGGCTGCCTACGGATGTCACTGATCCTGCTTTGACGGCCAACGGGGTTGGAGTAGGCAATGTGCGCAAGCTGCCCACCGCGGGAATCTGGTTCAGCGGGGGTCAGATGCATTTTGCCAGCACCACAGTTAATGGTTTGCTGGTGGAAGTTGCCACTGCTTTTACCCCTGCCGGTAAATATCCGCACAATAAAGATGCCTGGGTGATGTTTGGCCTCACCTACGACCAAGGCAAGCTGAAGGGTTATATCAACGGGCTGCCGGTTGGCACGGCCACCAATCCGCTCTACAGCTTTGGGGTACGACGCAATGCGGTTCGCAATGCCGGAGCCTGGCTGGGCCGGGAGTATTTCTCGAATTTTTCGTCCGGAACGGACAGCTATAAATACATGTGGGGCTTGATGGACCAGGTGGGCCTGTGGAACCGGACTTTAACGGACGCCGAGATGCTGGGCTGGTATAACCAGATTCTACAGCCGGCCGACTTGCTTTACATTCGCGATTAGGAGAAAAACCCAGAATGGAAAACGAAAGATTGAAGCTGCTGAATTGGTGGGCCATGATCCGTTGGTTCATGGTGGTGGTGCTGTTCTCGATTGGCTTGCTGCATGTGAATTTTACTGAAAAGATGGTTCAGAATGTGGTGTTTTTCAGTGTATTCGCCGGGATAGTGGCGCTCAATCTGCTTTTTCAGGTGCAAGCTTATGCACGCAAACGCTGGGTTTCGGTGTTTCAGGTGATTCTGGATATAGTATTTTCCACCATTGTGGTACACCTTACGGGAGGGCTTAGCAGTTTCTTCGTTTGGGTATATCTGATCGGAGTGATCACCGCAGCGCTTACCATTCCCAATAATGGTGGCCTGATGGCAGGTTTGATCGGCAGCCTTAGTCTGATGGTGCTGATCCTGCTGTATCAAAATGGGATTCTGGCACCTTCCAAGGCTTCGCAGCTTGATATTGCCGGAACCACGGTGTATGTTTTGTCCTATACCGGCTTATTTTGCGGAGTGGCGCTGATCGCCGGATACCTTTCCGACCAGCTTTCGCTATATAAAAACCTGCAACAGGAATTGCAGGATTTGCGGGATAAACTGGCTGCATCAACCGAGCTTGCGTCTGATCTGGAAGACTTGATGCCAATCCTGAAAGATGTGGCGCATCTGGATCACGACATAAACACCCCCTTGTGCGTGATCACTCTGTCCCTTGGCAGAGTAAAGCGCTATGGGAATGAACTCCAGATCGAGGGATTGCAGAAAAGCAATAATGAGATCACCGAAGCAGTGAACAAAATCAGCTTGATCTTGCAACGTTTGCAGGCCTTGAAACGCAACCCCCTGGTTATCAAAGCCAGAGAACTGGATTCTGCCAGCCATTCTAACCGGCAGACAACCAGGCTGAAAGAGCCAAACTGCAACATCCCCGCTCCCGAAAAGGAGAAGGAGGACAATTGAACCAAAGAATAATGGTAGTGGATGACGAACAAAACATCCGCGACATCATCAGCGAATTTCTCCAGGAGATGGGGCACAAAGTAACTGTAGCGGTTGACGGATTGGATGCTCTGGACAAGGTTGCCTATGAGCAGTTTGACCTCTACATTATAGATGTGTATATGCCCCGCATGGGAGGACTGGAACTGATCGCCAAGCTGAAAGAGCTCCAACCTTTGGCCGTGATCATTGTAACCACGGGCTATTCGAGCATTGATACGGCGATCAAAGCAATCCGAACCGGCGCATATCATTATCTAACCAAGCCCATCCAGGCAGAAGAATTACTCAAGGTGGTGGAATCGGGTCTGAAGCATTCTCTGGAGCTAACCGAAGGTTCAGCTGCCACAGCTGACATCAGTCAATCGGTTCCAGGAAAACAAAGTGAACTATTATTGCTGCGTGGTTTTACCCTTGAACAAGCTACGGATTTCAAGAATCTTGGCATAGTGGAGCAATACCAGTATGGTGATACGATTCCCCTGAGTGACGACAAGGGTTCTCTCATCTTCATCGAAAGTGGCAGGCTGAATGTATATCACAACGGCGCTGTGGTGGAAACTCTGAAGGAAGGAGATATCTGGGGTGAGGAAACTTTCATCAATCCCGCTTCCAGTTTCACTGTCCTGAAAGCTCAGTCTGAGGTGCAGCTCAGGCATTTCCAGCGCAGAAAGATCATGGAGTTTTTTACCTACAACGATGAAACGCTTACCAAGCGTTATATGATAAATCTGATCCAATGCATGTATATGAAGTGGCGTCGCTCCATTTTCAGGATCGGGCTATACAGCGGTTTCAATACCGAGAAACCGGGAGTATAAGGTGGGATTTGGATTTTCGGATAGATTAGCTGCTGCCATGCCAGCCAATTATCTTGGCTCAGAACTGGTGTCCGCAGTGGATAACTGGCTGCAAGACAATCCCGAAGCTATTATAGAAGCGCATGAAACGCTTGGTCTCTGGCTGAGGAAAACAAAGGAATTCAAGGCATCGGATATCGATTTCGGTGCTCCAGGTGGCAATTCCTCGGTGTGGATGAGGATTTTCGGGGTAAAAAAGCCCATTCGTGAATTCGGGGAGTACTCCATTTTGGACACCACCTGTATTATCCTTAGCTGGCTTAGCCCAAAACAAAAGCAAACCCTTTTGGAAGTGAAATCTATAGACTTTTCGCTGGCTCTAAAAGATGAAGAAGAGGAAACTCGATTCAGGGGAACGGCATATTTCGACCGAAACTATCTGGCCGTGAACTTCAGAAGGATAAATGATAAAATCTATACCATGGAAGGTCTTGGGATTCCACGTCCGATTGCCGAAAGGATGAACCTTAAAACCGAAAAGATTGGGTTGGTTCTGATCACAGGCATCACCGGCAGCGGAAAATCCACCACCCTGGATGCCATTATCGATATGAACAACCGGGAAAACAATGCACACATCGTGATTATCGGACACCCCATCGAGCATGTTCATAAATCGAAGCTTAGCCTGGTTCGCCATCGTGAAGTGGGAGTGGATGTTCTGTCCTTTGAACATGGTGCAATTGAAGCTCTCCGTCAGGATCCTGATATTATCGTGGTGGGTGAGATGCGTGATCCCCAGACGATAGCCACAGTGCTGGAGATCACCGACAGCGGTCATAAAGCTTTCACTACCCTGCACACAAGTTCCGCCATAGATAGCATTCACAGGATCGTGGCAGAATTTCCGCCTGAGGAGCAGGAACGTATCCGAAACCGCCTGGCTGATGTGCTTTCAGTAACCATGAGCCAAAAACTGGTGCCAACCGTGGACGGTAAACTGGTGATGGCCAAGGAGATACTCTCTGTTGATGCCAGTGTTCAGGCTGCCATCAGAAACAAGAATATCGGTGAAATATACCAGATGATGGTGGAAGGAAGACGCTACGGCATGTGCACTCTGGAGCAGGATTTACACGATTTGTATAAAAGAGGCGTGATTACGAATAAAACAGCCATGAATTACGCCAACAACAAGAAACGTATGTTACAGCTGATATCAATGTCCTAAACGCTTATTAGCCAAAAGAAGGAAAGGCGCGAGAGATGAGTAAACACTCAAAATTAGCATTCGGATTATTCGAAGATGGCCACACCATAAGACTGGTGCAGCTATTACGGGAAAAGGGACAGATCCTGTTGCAGGGAATAGACCGGGTAGAACTGGATCAGGCCTTATATCATACCCAGGAATTGCCGGCAGCACAACAGGAGTATGAAAAAAGCTCTTGGGAGGATACTTCAGGCAGCTCAGACAAACTTAAATTAGATGAGCTGGATGAGGAATTCACCAATGAATTGAAACTTAGTCCCTGGGATGCCATGTTGGCCAGTGTTGATCTAAAAGGTGGCATAATTGCTCTGAACTGCAATGATGATTATCTCATCAGAGTGGCTGAACCACTTTCCAATAGCCGTGCCATCAAGCGATATGCAAAAACCTATCTGACTCCCGAAGAATACAAACTGGGCGATTGGCAAAGCTCTTCCGTAAAAATCGGGAACTCAAGCCAGATTTGGCTCTACAGGGGAGTTAATCTGCTCCTGGAAATGATCCAGGATTACAAGAAAAAGAACCGTTTACAGCTCTTTTATCAACTTGCAGATTCCAACGACCTGGCTTTGACCGATTACTTCAGGATCAATCATCTGATAAGCGAGCAGCGAACCATGCTTATCCACCTGGGACAGGAATACCGCAAGGCCTTCATCTTTGAGGATGGCAAATGGACTAACACTCTCATCCTGCAGATAACCCAGCGCGAACCTGAACCGGATGTGATCTATTCCAAGCTGTCCCTTGCTTTGGACAATGCCAATGAACGTGATCCGGAAAGGATTGTGCTTTGTGGAGAACTGGCGCATTCCGAGCTCGCTGAATATCTGCATGCCCAGTATTCAAATTCCACGATTGAAATGCTTTCCTTCAGCGATCTGGCTGTTCCCAGTGACAAAGCAGGGGTTTATGATGCCTACTACCTATCTCAATATGCTATTCCCATCGCCCTTGCCTGCAAAGCTTTAAACCAGGATGACCCTCGCTGGACACCAAGTAATTTCCTGCCTCCCCGCATTATGGAAGGACAGAAGGTGTTCAAGATCGCATGGCACGGCTTCATCGTTCTGTTTCTGATCTTTGCCGTTACCTTCTGGGCTACGGTAGCCATTCTGAAAACCAGCCAGGAATATCGACAGGAGAAGATCAAGAAACGGGATCTGGAATTCACTCTGGAACAACGTCGTAAAGAGGCAGCAGAGATCCAGAAGATCAGGGATGATCTGGAAAATCAGGAAAAGAACATAGAAGTTCTGAAGACGGTTCTGGACAAGAAAAATCCCTGGACGGAGGCTTTGGCGATCCTGAACCGCAGCCTGGCCGGAAAGCACACCAGCTGGCTGCAGAGCCTGAAACTGGAAAAAGACCGGCTCTATTTCAACGGAGCTACAACTTACCGGGCAAACATCATTGGTATTTCCGAAGCCCTGCCCAACAGCCAGATCAGAAAAGTGGTGCACAGCAAGATCCGGGATGCCAATATCTGGAATTTTGAGATCACTGCCGACCTGCCGACCGTGGACTGGAGTGAGGAGATCAACAGCGACCTGGAAGAACTACGTAAAATGAAGAGCAGCTATGGCGAAACGCGGGAAGCCCAAGCTCAGGAAGAAGCTAATACTTCGCTATCGCCCTTGAAGCTTATCGCCCCTTCGAGCAGCGGAACCACCGTGCAGAAGGATAAAAAAGGCAAGGCGATTTTGCCACCTCTGCCCCAGGAAAGCTGTCCCACGCCCCGAGAAGAGGTTACTAAGGGTGAAGGGCAGGATGTGGCAGCTTACCGCAATTTTGTGGCGGCCTCCAATAAAGTGAACAGCTGGGACTACCGCGATGCCGGGACTAAATTTCTGCAGAGTTTCCCCAATAGCGAGCTGGCTCCGGCAGTGCGCTGGTGGCTTAGCTACCGGCTTTATCTGGATAAGGATTACAGTCTGGCCAATAAATTCCTGGGCCCGATGCTAACTATGGAGGATCGCTATCTGCCCTATGCCCTGTTACTACAGGCCAGGATGCAGTATGCTTGGGGCAGCGGCAATTATAAGGAAACCTATGCCACACTGAAAAGCGATTATGGCAGGCATGCCCTGATGAAACAGGTGAACAGCGATCTGGAAATGATCGGCAAAGGAGATAAGAAATGACCAACACAAGACGTAATACCATAGTCCTCTCCGCTTTGCTGGTGCTTCTGGCCGGAGGCAGCTTTTCCCTGTTTCGCAATCTGAACAAAAAAACCACAGCCCTGGTAGAAGAGAACAAGCAAACCGAACAGAAGATAGCGATTCTGGATGCCCAGATCAGCAATATTGATTCCCTGCGCTGGGAATATGAAATGCGCAAGGAAATGGTCGCAGAGCAAAGCAAAGTGATGCTGGATTCAGACAATCCAACTACCACCTATCGCTATTTGCTGCGGATGCTGGGTTGGATGGATAGAAATGTAATCTTCGACTTTGCCATGTCGGACAAAGGGAAAAAGGAAACCACCTGGAACGAATACGTGCTTTCGGGGCGCTCAAATTACCGGGACGTGATGGATCTTACCAAGAATATAGAGCACCAAAGGGCTGTGCTGACCGTGGAAGAACTGGCGGTTGGTTCGGACGGAGTGGCTAATTCGGATACTGTTTCTTTTTCGCTGGTGGTTCGCACCCATTTCAGCGAAGGGGGGCTGGGCATAGACGAAATAAAACCCAAAGCCAAGTTGCCCTCACCTTTCTTCTATCAGCTTTTTCGATCCCGGGTATTTGAGCAACCCCTGGACTACGAAGATATCGATCCATCCCTGGTTCGGGCGGAGCAATGCATCATGATTGGAATCACGGATAACCAGGTGTTCCTGCGCGACAGCCAGGGCGTCATCAAGATCCTTAATCTGAAAGACAAAGTGGCCTTCGGCTATCTGGATGTGATAGACGCAAAACAGAACAAAGCTGTCTTCAAGCTCTTCAAATATGGTATTCCGGAAGAATTCACCCTAAATCTTACTCCCAAGAAATGAGGTAACGATGAAATACATACTTTTTATTGCCCTGCTGATCGCCTTCGCCTGCTTTGCGGGATTGAACGCCCAAACTAAGGATAAACCGGATAATACGGTAAGCATCAGTGCCGACTTGAACATCAACGATGCCGTGCAAATCCTGGAAACCTTCACCGTGAAAGAAAAGAAAAAGAAACTGCTGAATATGTCCAGTTACAGCAACTCCATCAATATCCCGATCAACAACCTGCCCTGGGATAAAGCCCTGGATCTGATAATCCTGAGGAACGGACTGCTGCTAAAGGAATACCCCGGCTACCTGGCCATCGAGAATATCCCTGTGCAGGTTAAAGAACAAGCTGTGGTAATCCCGCCAATGATTATTCAAGCCAAGGATAAACAGGTGCGGATCAAAGCGGTTGCCATGCTGGCAGACAAAAGCTACATCAAATCTTTGGGGATCGACTGGTCAACCGTGTTGAACGGAGAAGTAATCGTGAATGCCGGTTTTGCCGGCGCTTCGCAGCTATCTTCGCTGATGACCCTTTCGGGCAGCGGTTCCACCGATGTCGGCAGATATAGAGTGGATATCAACACCCTGATCAAGGCCATGGAATCGAACCAGAGAGGAACCATTATTGCCCAGCCCAACATTATAGTTTCTTCCGGTAAACAGGGTTACATTCAGGTCGGCCAGGATATCTCAATAAAAACCAAAGATGAAGAGGGAAACACAACTGACGCCTTTTTTGCTACTGGCGTGATCATGGATGTGCTGCCGACTGTGGTGGAGGTGGATGGGCAGGAAGTGGTGCATCTGAAATTGAGCATTGAGCGCTCAAGCGGAGTTCCCAGCGCCGTCTCCACTATTATTACCAAAAGTAAATCCAGCACCGAGCTGGTGCTCTATAACCATGAAGAAACTGTGATCGGCGGTCTTTATGATACTGATGAGACCAGAGTACGCAGTGGAATACCAATCCTGAAAGACCTGCCCTGGTGGGTTTTCGGGATTCGCTACCTCACCGGTTATAATACCTTCGAGAAAAAAGAGCGCGAACTGGTGATCACCATAAAGGTGGAGATCGTGGACAATGCCTTGGACAGAATGACCAAAGCGGCATCAGCGGGAAGCGGAGCGAGTGAATAGCCGCACTGACCCCTGGTTTAATCATTTCTGTGCTCTTCGTCCTCATTCCTGCTTTCTTGCTTCTCATTCCTGCGAAAGCAGGAATCTCCAACACCTGAAGGAGATCACTGATCAAGCCCGGGATGAAGAAAATGGGGTTCATAAAATTCCTGGACAATCCCGGAATGAGGAACTGGTAGCTTAGCAATATGCGCATCAGCCAGCGATTGCTGATCTTTTTCCTGGTGATAGCCATCGGGTTTGGCGGGTTTTTTTACCTGTTCTTCCATATCAAAAGGGAAGAGATGCGGATCTATGGCGAATCAGACCTTAGTCAACGCAAGAGCAGCATAGATACAGTTTTCCAGTTGAAAGCCGATCACCAGCTTGCCTTGCTTGATGATTACAGCATCTGGGACGAAACTGTAAAATTTGTCCATTCCGGTAACCGGAGATGGGCTGACAGCAATCTGGCACCATTGCTTTCTTCCTTTTCCTATTCACTGGTGCAGGTGTATGGCGTGGATCACACTCTCCTCTATTCCAAATCAAACCCAAGTGTAACTGGATTGACTGATTTCAGGATAGACGATGAAATCATGGATTCACTGATGGTAAAGAAAAGGCTTTATTACCATACCCGGGTTGGTAACACGATTCTGGCAAATGCGCTGGGGACTATTCATGCAACTGCTGACTCGGGAAGAACTTCCGTACCAGTTGGATATATGCTGATCTCACATGCCTGGGACAGCAAATATCTGACTGATCTGGCCAAATCCCTTGGTTATGATATCCGCATCAGTATGTTGGAACCCAAAGTGCCCGAAACGGATGTCCGCCAGTATAATACGAAGATCACACACCCGATCAGGAACTGGTATGACGTCACCATCGCCTGGCTGGTATTCTACAGCCGGAATCCATTCCTGACTGAACTTCGCGCTTTGGGGAATTTGATAATTTTTGGGACCACCGGCTTTATCCTGGTGTTTCTGATCATCCAGTTTGTGCTGATTCAACAGTGGATTAGCTCACCCCTGAAACTGATCTCGCAGAGCTTGAAAGAGGGTTCGCCGGTTCCGATCCACCAGATTTCCGAGAAAAATAATGAATTTGCCGATATTGCCCGGTTGATCAGACGTTTCTTCGAACAAAAAGAAGAACTTGTCCAGGAAATCGAAGAACGAAAACGCACAGAAAATCGGCTTCGGGAAATCGAAGAACAAACCCGTAAGATCCTGCTCACTTCTCCGGAATCCATAATCGTAACCGACCTGGAAGGTAAGATCCTCACTGCCAATGACGAAACCTTGCGTCTTGTGGCAGTGGACAAAGAAAAAGACCTGACTGGTCGATCAGCTTCAATTCTGGAACTGGTGCCCTCGGAAAACCGCAGTATTTTGAAGAACCACATCTCCGAATTGCTGGACAGCAGCTATATCAAGAATCTTGAACTCACCCTCGTTGATGCAGAGGGCACTCATTTCCCAGCCCTAATGAGTGCTTCTGTGATTGCCGATGCCTTACACAAGCCCTCCAAACTGGTTTTCGTTACCCGCGACATCAGCGAATTGAAATCGTTGGAAATCAAGCTGCGCCAATCCCAAAAGATGGAATCCATTGGAACACTGGCTGGGGGCATAGCCCACGATTTTAACAACATCATTACCATAATTGCCGGTTACATAGCGCTTTCAGCCGGTAAAATCGACTCGCATCCCGATGCCAGGGATGACCTGGATGAAGCCCTGAAAGCCTGCCTCCGGGCTAAAAGCCTGATCGGCAAGATCCTCACCTTCAGCCGTCAATCAGAAGCCAGGGTTCAGCCAATTGTTCTGGCTGATGTTATTGAAGACACCATTCCCATGATCAGGGCTTCCATTCCAACCAAGATAAATATCAGCTCAGATATCAGCAGCTACAGCTACACAGTTGCCGATGCCAACGAAATGCAACAGGTGCTGATGAATCTATCTTCCAATTCATATCATGCCATGCGTCCGGATGGCGGAACCCTGAGCATAAGTCTACAGGAAGTACACGGCTTTGAACTGATCGGGCTTGATCCCAACGTGGAACTGGAAAGCGATTATCTGCACTTGAGCTTTGCAGATACCGGAAGGGGAATATCCCCGGATATTATAAACCGTATCTTTGATCCCTATTTCAGCACCAAACCAGTAGGTGAAGGTACCGGATTGGGGCTCTCCATCGTGCATGGCATCATCACCGGTTACCGGGGTTTTGTAATTGTGAACAGTGCTCCTGGCGAAGGCTGTGCGGTATCCATCTACCTGCCGGTTTCCAGCCATATCGAAACTATCTCCCATCAGGATACGCCTTCATTTATACCGTTCATCCCCGCCAGCTTACTTATGGTGGATGATGAACCGGCCCTGGCAGAGTTGTTCAGCATAAGCCTGCAAAATGCGGGATACAAGGTTGAAACCTACAGCAGCAGTTTGAAAGCTCTGGAAGCCTATGCCGCCCATCCGGAAACCATAGATCTGGTGATTGCCGATATTACAATGCCGAATCTGGATGGAATTCAACTCGCATCCAAGATCCGCATGATCAGAAACGTCCCCGTAATACTATATACCGGTTTCTGCGACTCTCAGATTCAGGCCCGGGCTGAAGACATCGAAGTTGATAAGCTTCTGAACAAACCTCTTCTTCCCGACGAACTGGTAGCCGAAGTGAAGGAATTGCTCTTCAGGCTACGATCCTGACTTTCAAAGTTCAATCTCTTATCTAACGTCTCAAATCATCTCTTTGCCAAAACAGACCTCTGAATTGCAGGAAACCTAAAGACTTCTTCAGAATCTCTTGTTTTCAGCTATATTCAGCATATTCTTGTAAATGGCTGCCTTATCAGGTTGTTTTAAGTATTGATAGGTCCTGATGACGTGCTTCAAAGTATCCTTGGTGTCCGGATGATTCAGTCCGTATTCTTTCTCGTATTGAACCAAGGCCTCCAGATAAAGCGGTTCTGCTTCAGTATATTTTTCGAGTTTGATGCGAACTGTAGCTAAATTGAACATGATTTTCGCAGTATCAATATGCTCATTTCCCAAAATCATTCTGGCTATGATCAATGATTGCTGAAGAGCATTCTCTGTTTTATCCAATGAACCCATTTTGTAATAGAGCATGGCAATTGAGTTGTATGAACTCAAGGTTACGGGATCGAATAACCCCAAGCTTTTTATTCTTATTTCCAATGCTCTGGTGAATTCTACCTCAGTTTTAGGCAGATTGCCGGTATCCAGGTAAACACAGCCTAAATTGTGAATGTTATTGGCAGTTACTGGATTTTCCACGCCATAGATCCTTTCGCAAATACTGATTGCTTCAACAAGCAGGATTTCAGACTGATCATGATTCTTTAGATACAGATAGTCTTTGGCCAGATTTGTAATGGTTTCGACCGTTTTGGGATGCTCTCTGCCCAATAGTTTCTGGAAAAAATCCAGCGCTTTAGTGTGGTAGTTTTCGGCCATTTCGTAGTTTTTTTGATCGCAGAATAAAACCCCAAGGTGGTTCAGAATCTCGGCATTCAGGAGATTCTGAGCACCACCTGCCAAGGCTCGTGGATCCAGAGACATGGTGTAGAGTGCCACAGATTGCTCATATTTACCTTTGCGATGATAGATATCTGCAAGGTTAATAACTGAGCGTATTGTGTTTTGGTGTTCATCTCCCAAGAGCTTTTTCCTGATCTCTGCTGAGAGACTGAAGCAGGATTCAGCTTCTGTCAGCTCTCCCTGTGATGCAAAGACATTTCCCAGATGGTTCAGAGTTACGGCAGTTTCAAGATGTTCAACCCCTAAGCGTTTTTTCTTGATTTCCAAGGTGCGCTGGAAGATTTCTTCAGCTTGGTCAAGTTCCCCGATATTACTGAACAAACTTCCAAGTTTTTCCATGAAGAAAACGGTGCCGACACTCTCTGGGCCAAAGAACTTACGATTTAGGGCAATCCCTTCCTGGAAAGCAATTTTTGCCCGTTCCACTTCATAAGTTTCCTGCAGAAATAAACCTTCAATGAGATAATGCTGAGTAGCCTTTTCAATTTCATCGGCCATTTTGTAATGCAAGGCAATCGCCTGAGCATATTTGTGAAGTGATTCCTTTTCTTTCCCAAAAACCTTTTCCAATTCTACTGCGGCTTTAAGATGCAATTGCTTTCTATTTTCCGCATCTATGCTGTGATAAGCAGCAGTATGGATCTCTCTGTGCAGAAACACATAGTCCATTTCATTCAGATCCTGCCAAAATCCTGATTTCTTTCCTTCCTTCAGTTCTGGCAACACATCCTCTCCCTGAAACATTCCTTTTAATACACTCACATTGAACTCATTGCCCAAAACAGCAGCATACTGCAGACATTCCAGCATGGTTCCTTTTAAAAGTTTGATTCGTTTGGTGATTATCTCTCTGATACCGGATGCAGGCATGACTGCATCTTTGTTTTTTATATTGCCCGATTCGTCCAAGCTCTGGTTTTCTTTTAGATACAGGGCAAATTGTTCCAGATACAGAGCATTTCCTGCAGCTAAATCAATGAAGGAATTCGATGTTGATTCTGTAACGGTAGGTGATTGCAGAATTGACCTGAGCAAACCAAGGCATGCCTCAGAGTCCAGGGACTCCAGATCAAGGGTTAAATGCTCATTCATCTGCAACATCGTCTCCTGAGGTTGGCCCTCGCTTTTACTATCCAGGCAGGCAATGATGTGGATAGGCGACACGCCTTTGCCAATCAGAGCTTCCAGCAATTTTTTACTGTCGCCATCAAGCCATTGCAAGTCGTCAATATGCAGGATGATTGGTTTTAGCTTGGCCATTTTTTGCATGAAAGAAATGAAAGCATTCTGCAATTGACGTGCTTTTCCCTTCTCTGGAAGGATGCTCCAAACAGAATTCTTCCAAGTATATCCCATCAGGGATGCGATGATGGATTCGATGCGCTGCATCTCTGGATCGGAACCAGCCAATTCAGCCCATTCTCCCCGGAACATAGCCAAACCTTCATCCTTTGGCATCTGGGGGTTATAATGAAAGTAGTTTCTTACTATCTGTCTTATGCCATCTCTGGGGTAATGCCTGTCAGGATTGCTAATGATCGTGAAGCGATTGTATTCACTATCAGGAAAGGAGGAAAGCAGCTCCATGCAGAGCTTGCTTTTACCCATCCCTGCTTCACCTCTGACCAGAATATTGCAGTTTTTGGAATTTTGGCCTGCTTCGTAAAGCTTATCTTTAATCCAGGTCAGTTCGCTGCTTCGTCCCCAAAAAGAACCTTCCTGCTGATGATGATTTTGCTTTGCCACCGGTTTTAGCCTATAGTATTTAACGGGCAAGCGTATCCCTGTCATTGTCTGGGTTCCTGCTGGTTCAAACTGGTAATAGAATTGCATTTCCTGCTTTAGAAAAGTATCTGTTATCACTTCTTTGGAATGGGTTCTGAACATCAAGTGTTCTGCCAGAACCACTGTAGTCCCCAAGACCACATATCTTTGCCGGTTTTCTCTGCCCACCAATCCAGAAAAGGCCTTACCCCATGACATTCCTACGCTGATCTGGGGAACTCGCTCGATCAGTTCCAGCGCGAATCTGCACATCCTTTCTGAAGTGGTTTCCGTAGCCTTGGGTAAACCGAATAGAACCAATGCTGTCAATCCGATATCGCTAAAGTAAAGCTTATGGAAATACCCGCCGTTATCCTTTAGTTTATCATGAATACTTGCGATTGTGGCTTCCCATCGATTGCTCTCCAGATTGGCAAGATTTATGAAGCAGTAACCACCGGAACTTATAGCATTACCTGGATTGAGAAGACGGAAACTGGGATGAAGAAAACTGTCACTTGATTTCGGATCATAAGCCATGTCTAACTTCTGTCTACAAAACCCTTCCTTCTCTTCCCACGAGTTTTTTGCTCTCCCAGAGAGGATTAGGGGACCCCGATTTAAATGCAACCTTACGAGTTCATTAAACGGCTCTCCATAGAAGATAAATTCATTCTGGTGCCGGTTGCAAAAGATCTGCCAGTGAACTTCACCCAATGCCACAGTCTGTTTGATCGAAACAGGATACTCTCCAAACCGGGTAACAAAAGGGGCATGATTTGCAAAGTAATGATCTATTGCTTCTACAAGCTGGTGCAGGCAGGCTGAATCAGCTTCTGGAAAGACTGCATAGAATGACTCACCAGAAAACTGACATACGAATCCCCCAGCTTCTTCAATCAGGTCAATTGGCTTAGCGACGACTTCTGATAGAAATCTGGATAACTCCTCAGCACCACGCTTGCCTTCGCCTATGAAGACATTGGAGATGATTGGGAAATCATCTGTCCCAAACAGTAATACATATCCATTAAAAGAGCCAGAATACTGGCCTTGTTCGAATTTGCCAAGCACGAATGGTGGTATATGACGAAGCATTATGATCTCCTCTTGCAAAGCAATGTCCAGTGTAATAATTCTACCGTCGCCATGAATAAGATATATTTTTCCGTTTCGCTGTCAAGTTAAAAATTTACCGAGTATCCTGCGTTTTGCGGAAAAATTAATAAACTAACATCAACAATGCGAATTAAAAATAGTTTAAGTCTAACTGCCTGATAGGTAAACGATAGAATGACAATGGTGAACGGTATCTCGAAACTGATGAATATAGGCTTTGCTGTCATAACGTTATGAGCCAGTCCTGGAATTCGGTTCGCGAATCCCAGATGCCAAACCGACTGAATCTGGATACGACTTTTGGATGAGCCTGGTTATGAAGGGAAGTTGATTTATTTATTGTGATTCATGGAGTATGGCTGCAAGATATAAGAGCATGGCTTGCCGGCAATGCGATGATGGATTAGCAAGGGTTTCAGGAATCAAACCTGAGCACCAGCATATTCTCCACTAACTTGTTACCGCTGTCCCAATTGAAAAATCCTGCCGCCAAAAACCGCTTCCGATAACGTCTGTACTTAGTGGGAAAGATTATCCCATAACGCTGGAAAGGTTTGTAGAATGATTGAAAACAGGGCAGTTCTGCTTTGATGTCTTTGGGTGGAGCAGCAAGTAAAATGATATTTTTTTCGGCTAAACCAGCCAACATATATAGGCTTTGCGGGGTTTGGAATACGGTTATTTGGGGTTTGATATATTCCAGGGTTTCAGGGCAGTTATGCAACATTTGCCAGCCAAATGGTATATAATCGGGATAAAGGTGAAAGATACTATGGTTGTAGTCGCTTATTATCTGTGGCGTTACCTGTTGCTTGATGCCATGTCTGTCCAGGGTTACAAATCTTTGCACGATCCGGAAGCCGATCTTCTGGGTGAGGTGCAGGCTTTCCACATTTTTGTAATAGGTGCAAAATTCAAATTGCAATTGGGGGTCCCTTTGCTTCAAACCTGCAGCAAAGCTGAACATCGCTCGGTTCATCAGCGAGCCTATTCCATTGCCCTGGTAGCTTTTGTGCACCCGAAGTCCCTCAAACCACAATACGTGGTCAGGAAGAAGTGTTAACTTTATGCAGGCAATTACCTTGCGATGGTATTCACAAACAAAGAAATACGGCTCATTCAGCCAGCGGGACAGGATTTTTGGCAGATAATCCGTTCCACCCCAAATGCCTCTGGCAAGGGTGATAAGTTGGGTTTCATCCTCTGTTTGGGAGGGGCGAATGATGCATTCCTGAAGCTTAAAATGCTTTTTCATAATAAGATAAGTGGTGGAGCTAAGGGGATTCGAACCCCTGGCCTAATGATTGCGAATCTTATGTCTTTCGTTTCCGGCGCTTTCCACCACCTGACTTTTCTCCCTATTTTTCGTTGTTTTTCCCATTTTGACTTTCTTTCCCTTGACATCCGTTGCCTTTATTTGCACGTTGATCTGCACGTTGTTTTGCACGTTGAACTGGGGGTTCCAATGAAGAAAGACTTATGGGACTCGGTCAAGAGTCTGAATCGGGCGTTTCGTGTCAAGGTTTGTAGGGATTTGCATTCCCCCATTATTAATCCAGCCGTATTTTGGTCTGCCATCGATCACGTTTTTCTAGGATGTTTGGC
>CAZNGW010000043.1:0-22703 GCA_964572925.1 uncultured Candidatus Cloacimonas sp.
CTGCTTTCAACCAGGATACCAGATTGTAAAATGGAATTGAAACCGAAGGCCTCTTGCATCCATACCCGGTATTTTGCACTTGACGAAAAACCGGCCTTTGCACTTTTTGATTTCAAAAGAAGTGTTTGGGGGCCTATAGCTCAGTTTGGTAGAGCTACCGGCTCATAACCGGTTGGTCGGGGGTTCGACTCCCTCTGGGCCCACCAATTTTTCTCCCCCCGGGCGTTTTTTAGCTTTTCAAATCCTGAGAAAAGGATATCTTATCCGATATGACTAATTATCGCAAAATACTCGGCTGTATGCTGATTCTGTTCGCTGGGACGATGCCTTTGGCGGCTACCAAATATGCCGGTGATGTTTTCGCCATCAGTCCTGGTGTGCTTTCTTCCGCCATGGGAGGAACCGGACTTACCTATCTGGACAGCTATTCTGCCGGATGGTGGAATCCCGCCCTTCTGGCCATGCAACCTGATCCCGGTATGGAACTGATGCATTCCCAACATTTTGAAGGATTGCTTAAGCAAAACCAACTCAGCCTCATCTTCGGATCGAACTCTCGAACCTCACTAACCCTGAATCACTTGATGATAGATAAAATAAAGCTCACCCGATTGGAAAACCCCCATGACAGTTTGAGCAATGATAACCGTCCCATAGTGTGGAAAACCGTATCCAACCATGATTTCATCCTCAGTGCCGGGATAGCCAGGCAGCTTGGCAAATCAGTTTACCTGGGCTTGTCCCCCAAAATTGCTTATCGCAATCTGGCTGCAAAAAGCGGGTATGCCTTTGGAGCGGATCTTGGTTTTCTCTGGCAGGGGACAGAAAAGCTGAGGGTGGGAGCTAACCTGAGGGATTTCTTTTCCACTCAAGTGTTATGGGACAATGGGACCCATGAGATCGTGGTTCCCAATCTCGATCTGGAATTGGGCTATTCCTTTGCACCTCTGGCCAGGATACCGCTGCATTTGGCTGTCCGAAGTGAAATGAGAGCCGAAGAAACGGAAGCCAGTTACTCAGTAAAAGGTTTCAGCACTGATCTGCATGCCGGCATAGCTGTTTTTCCACTGCCAAACCTGAAAATCCTCGGGGGCTATGATGCAGACGCTATAACTGCTGGCTTGGCAGTCAGTTATCAGAGGTTTGGTTTGAACTATGCCTTCCGCAATGGTTCGACAGAAGATCTGGGCTATTCGCAAAGGATTTCCGCAAGCTACCAATGGTAGATAAAAGAATCGCTCTTTTGGGGGCTACCGGTTCCATCGGCAACTCCACTCTGGATGTGGTTGCCGAGCAAGGCCTAAAGGTAACCTTGGCGTCAGCCCATCGCGACTACCAAAAACTGTTCTCAATTGCTCGTAGATTTCATATCCCCTGCCTGGTTTTAACCGGGATCACGGACAAATCCCAACAGGATAAAATAAAGGTAGAAAATCCCGATCTACATATCCACTTTGGGGAAGACTCGCTGCTCAAAGCTTTACAGGAAGAGGACTATGACCTTGCCTTGAATGCCATTACGGGATCTGCCGGTTTGAAATCGACCTTCGCTGTGTTAAACCGAAAAAAAGCTCTGGCACTGGCCAATAAGGAATCACTGGTTATGGCCGGCCATCTGGTTAGTGAACTGAAAGGCAGTCAACCTATTATTCCTGTGGATAGCGAGCATAGCGCAATTTTTCAAGCGATCGGCAAACACCCGTTACATGAGTTACGCAGACTGCATATTACCGCTTCCGGAGGAGCTTTCCGCGATTTACCGCTGGATGAATTTGCCAGAATTACTCCCCAACAGGCTTTGACTCATCCAAACTGGAATATGGGGGCCAAGGTTACCCTGGATTCAGCTACGATGTTCAACAAAGCTTTGGAAGTGATCGAAGCGCACTGGCTGTTCGGTTTGCCTTATGATAAGATCAATGCAATTATGCACCCTCAATCGGTGATCCATTCTTTGGTGGAGTTTATTGACGGTTCATTCCTGGCCCAACTCAGCGTTCCGGATATGAAACTGCCAATCCTTTATGCACTTAGCTGGCCTGAGAGAGTTAGTTCCGAGCTTGTAAAAACCGAGCTTGGCTTACTCCCGGAGCTTAGCTTCCGAAGCATCGAAAAAGCACGTTACCCTCTTTTCTTTTTAGGTTTGGAAGCAGCAAAAACCGGAGGAATCCATCCCACCGTGATGAACGCTGCCGTGGAAGCCGCATCTGAGCTATTTCTGAAGGGGCACATAGCGTTCACCCAAATCACCGGGTTGGTAAAAGCTGCCTTGGATAGGCAGGCTCCCATCTCCCACCCTGATTTGGAGTCCATTATTGAAGTTAATCGGAGAGTGTTTGCCGAGGTCACAGGGCCAAAAAGCCGGGGGATGGGATAATGCAAAAGCGGACGGGCGTAACATGGCATTTTCTTGATCAATTGTTGAGTAGCACAGCAGGCTTCCACAGTAAGACATTGAATATTCATTCAGATTAGCACCATATCCCGGACTTGACCCGAAAGCAGCAAATTGGGTTTAGGGGTAATCAGTCTTTGCTTTGCGTGACCTTTCTCTTGTTCCAATCTCTATCCACCCTCATTCCTCCCTCATTGCGATGAGGGTGGGTAGTGGGTGGGCAGAGCGTAAGTTGAGCCTGGGGAGACTGAAGTAAGCATTTACGAAGCAGTGTTATGTCAGAGTTTATCACGCCGGGTTTATGGTGATTTACCCCGTGAAAACAGCCATAAGTTCAAAGCCATCAATGCTTAAGCCTCAATCATGCTTTTTTTGCTTGACAGAAATCACGGCTTTAAATGTTTTGGTAAAACTAAAGCCAAAAATGAGGTCCAGTAACTCAGCGGTAGAGTATCTGCCTTTTAAGCAGAGAGTCGTTGGTTCGAGTCCAACCTGGATCACCAGTTTGCGACCCCTTCGTCTATCGGTCAGGACTCAAGATTTTCATTCTTGCAAGAGGGGTTCGATTCCCCTAGGGGTCGCCATTCTTTTTTGGTGAGATTAAGATGAAACATTTGCAATTCCTGTCCCGTTCGTCTAGTGGCCTAGGACTCGTGATTCTCAGTCACGCAACAGGGGTTCGATTCCCCTACGGGATGCCAGTTTTCTCTCCCTTTGGCTTGTATCTTGCACCCCAAGTGTATTTATCAAAATTATAAGGAATAAAGTGGATAATGACTACGTGCCTGCGGGCAAACTGTTGATCAGCTACCAAAACGGTATGGATGGACAGCGCCGCAGCTTGTTGCTGCCCCGCTGGAGTATAATTGCGCTCGTGATTTTGCTTGCTTTTCTGCTGATCTCCACCTTGGTGCTATACCTCAAAATAGGCGGCCTTACCACGTCTCAGGCAAGATTGTCCAAACTGGAAACCGAAAACACCACCCTGCGTTCCAAGCTGGATTTCTATGCAACTACGATTGACTCTATCTATTCCAGCCTCGATACCCTAAAAGCTCAGGAAGCGGTTCAGATCAATTATCCTTCTTTGGATTTCGGTAAAGCTTCCAAACAAACAGATTTTTCTTATGATCCAAAGCTGAAGGAACGTATCAACACTTTGGAGATCAAGCTGGCCGTTATCCTTACCCAGATTGACAGTCAAAAAACCTATTATACTCCTACTTTGGACGAACTTGCTGCAGGTGAACTGCCTCCTGATTACATGCCTTCCATTTATCCTACTTTTGGCCGAATCTCAGATGGTTGGGGCTTAAGGGTTCATCCGATCAGTAATGAAATTGAGTTCCATTATGGTCTTGACATTTCCAATAATCCTGGAACGGCCATTTATGCCACAGCTGATGGAATGGTTACCACCACGGATTACGACACCAGTTACGGCAAACGTATTGTCATAAACCATGGCAATGGCTACGAAACTCTATATGCACATCTTTACAGCTATCTGGTTAGAGTTGGCGACAGGGTTAGCAAAGGTCAGATTATTGGGTTAATGGGAAATTCCGGACTCTCAACGGGTCCGCATCTACATTATGAGGTTCGCAATGCCGGTGGCAAGGTAAATCCCACTGCTTATCTGAATCGCATTGATGAGCCCAGTTATGCCATGCGCTGAACCTATGCGCCGGGCATATCTTTTTACCAATCATTCCCCCCTCGAGATCGTTTCCGGGTATGGTAATATCCAGGCTGAGGATTCCATCATTGCCGTGGACAAGGGTCTGGAATACATAACCAGGCTTGGATTGAGGCCTTCAATTGTGATCGGCGATCTGGATTCGATATCTACTGAAATACTCGATAGATTTCCAGAGCTTCCCGCTCTTCGCCATCCGGCTGAAAAGAATGAAACCGATACTGAATTGGCTTTGCAGTGGTGCGTTGAGCAAGGATTTTCGGAAATTGTGATATGTAACGATCTGCTGGGGCGATTTGACCACGCACTTGCTCTGGTGCAAAACCTGCTGCTGCTGAAAGAGCAATCTCCTGATGTGCCAACCAGGATAGAAAGTAAAAACCAGACAATCTTTATCCTGGATAAGCGCACGGAACTATCAAACTATCAGGGCAAGCTGCTGTCCCTGATCGCCTTGAACGGAACCGCCGAATTTTCCCAGAGCAAGGGACTTAAATATTCCCTGCATGGCTTGGTGCTTTATCCACATCTATCTCGCGGGATCAGTAATGAGATTACAGAGACCGAAGCAGAGATTGGACTGGCAGCAGGAACGGTTCTGGCAATAATAACCCAGTAGAAACAGCTGAATTGTTGTGACCCCGTCAACAAACAGGCTTAGCAAAACAAAAGCAGGTCACCAATCCAGGGAAAGGCTGGTAAGTAATAAAGAGACAAACACTCGTGCAGTTTCATTATCTCAGACTGAGCCAAAAAAACCCTTGCCAAAATAGCCTTATGGAAAAACGTGGCTTAATTAGTCTTAAATCAAGGAATAAACTATGGCTTCAATGGCTGATATACGCAATGGAATGATCATCGAATTCAAGGATGATCTGTATGAAGTGGTGGAGTTTTTACACGTAAAACCCGGCAAGGGCCCCGCCTTCATGCGCACTAAGCTGAAAAACGTCCGCAGTGGCAGAGTATTGGAAAATACTTTCCGCGATAGCGATTCCTTCAATGAAGTCCGTATCGAGCGTACCAAAAAAGAATACCTCTATAGAGAGGGAACTTTTCTGGTGCTGATGGACAGTGAAAACTACGAACAAATGCATGTTGATGCCTCCATTCTGGGAGACAAGGAAAAAATGCTGATCGACAATATGGAAGTGGTGGTTGCCACCTCTCCCAGCGGAGAAGTTTTGGGGATTGACCTTCCCACCACAGTGATCCAAACCATTGCCGAATGCGAACCCAACGTAAAAGGAAACACAGCTTCCGGAAGTGGCAAGGTAGCCTTCACGGAAACTGGACTGCGCCTGATGGTTCCCTTCTTTGTGGAAGCTGGAGAAAAAATCAGGATCGACACCCGAAGCGGTGAATACATCGAAAGAGCTAATTAACCAAACAAGAGGATAAAATGGGAAAAGTAAAAAGCTTTACCGCCAAACTGGCACACGAAACTTCCAATGAAGGCAAAGTGATGTGCCCGGTCTGCAATACCGAAATCAAAAGAATCAAGCTGATCACCAACAAAAAGAAAAGCGGCGGTTGGACTCCCCAAAATGAATATGCCAAGATTTGCAAATGCAATGAAGCGGATATTCTGTCCGGGAAGAACTTGTAAACCGGAAACTGACGCAACCCCAATTAGTTAATAATAATGCCCGCATAAGCTTGGCCAGTGGCTGAAGCAGGCGGGTTTTTTTTATTGACGGACTTTGCAGGCTTAATTTATGTGTTTCATTGGAGATTCGGCAGGAAACCATGCTGATTCGCGCTGTTTTTGTCTTCTAAAAAATCATGGTAAAGGTGGATTTAATGTCCCGTATTATCTCCAGGCTGTCCCTGACACTGCTGCTCATGATCCTGTCGGCATTTCTGACGGGAATGGTTCCTCCGCATCCTGATTATAAGAACCCTCCTCCCAATTGGGAAGCTACCCGCATAGAAAAATCCGTTCTCAGTGCAGATCGGGCTCCCGGCCAGAAACTTCCGAACACGATTCTGGTATTGAGGGTTCAGTTCCAGGATAAGAGTTTTCGCAGCGAAGCCCAATATCCTGATTTCCTGCCACACGATGCTGCTTTTTTTGACCGCTGGATGATTCACCTCAAGGACTTTTTTCTGGAAGCGAGCCACCTTGATTATGAACTGCTCTATGCTCTATACCCACAAGTGATCACTCTGCCCCAAGCCATGAACCATTATGGTGGCGATAGTCCAGACCGGATAGATGCCGATCTGCCTGAAATGCTTCCGCATATAATGGCACAAATAGATTCGGAAGTGGATTTTCGGGATTTTGGCGGAGTGATTATCTTCCATGCCGGGGCCGGGCAGGAATCTGATATTGATGGTATCCGAACTGATCAAATCTGGAGCACATTCCTGACTCGCAAAAATCTCCAGGCTTATTTTGATCCGAACAATAACGGTTATCCTGGTTTTACAACTAACGATGGAGCAGTTTTGACCAATGTGGTTGTAGTTCCTGAAGACGAGTACCAGGATTATTTTCCCGGAGAAGGCCAAGACAATGCATCTGCTTACCTTTTCAGTATCTATGGAGTTCTGGCTCATCAGTTTGGACATGTTTTGGGCCTGCCAACCCTGTTTGACAACGATAGCAGTAATGGTCGCAGCCAGGGTATCGGCAATTGGGGTTTAATGGGAACCGGGGTTTGGAATGGGAATGGTTATGTGCCAGCCCAGCCTTGTGCCTGGTCACGCTGCCTGCTTGGCTGGGAATCTCCTGTGGTTATTTCCCAAGACAGCCCGGTCAACACCGTTGACTATTACCTGAATCATGATCCTGAGGCAGTCCGGGTGTATAAAATACCCATGACGTCAACCGAATATTTCCTTATCGAAAACCGGCAACAGAATCCCGATGCAAGCCTTGATCCCTATTCAAACCAACCGAGTTACAGTTTTAAGCTGCTTCCGGAAGGGCAGCAAGATTATTATGAAGATTATCCGCTGTTGCCTTACTTCAACTTTATGGAAAACAGCTATCTGGGCAGCGAGTGGGATTTCTTTCTGCCAGGACTCGGAGGCCCTTTGCCCCCCAACAGTGCATTGCCTGTAGACGGTTCCGGGCTACTGATCTGGCATATTGATGAGCAAGTGATTAACGAGAATTTTACCGCCAATTTCAATTCCAACAGCGTAAATGCCAATGCCATGCATAAAGGCGTTGATCTGGAAGAAGCGGATGGCATTCAACACCTTGATGTGGTTACACCCGATACTTACAAATGGGGCAGCCCCTATGACAGTTTCAGGGAAGATAACAACGCCTATTTTGGTAATCAATATCATAATGGACTGCTATCTTTGCCTACTGCGGAAAGCTATTATGGAGGGGTTCCCCTGGAAATCTACAATATCACGGCAAGCGGTCCGAAAATGAGTTTTTCTGTTGATTATGGCTGGCGCAGAAGCGCTGCCTATCAAGGTGGAAACCCGCTTAATGCTTGTGCCATAGATTTTGATGGGGATGGCGAAACAGAGCTGTTCTATCCAATGCCAGACGGGCAACTCTATTTGTGGGACAATGAAGAACTGCTTGCAGATTATCCTTTGGTCAGAATGCCCATAGTGCAAACCTATGTGTGGGATGACCAGTCTCTCTATCTTCCCATGCAGGTGGAGAATCTTTGCCGCCTATTCAGACTGAACCAGAGCTCAAGAAATTATGTATATACTCTTACGGATGCAACCTGGGCGAGCCATCCAGTCGATATTGGCACTTCCCTGGCCTTGCCTTTTAATGGCATAACGGAAAATGCTCCAGCCAAAGTGATGCTCTATGACAAGAGCACCTATGCTGTTTCTGAATTATCAAGCCTGGATGGACAGATCAAGGGAAACCTGATATATTCAAACAATGAACTTAGCGTTCTATATAAAAGTTCGGATGGGGAGTATCGCTTGAGAGAGATCAGCTTGGGTGATTACTCCACTACCGATGTATCCATACCTGTTCCGGCTGATTCGCTGGTCGTTGCCTGCTTCAAAGCGGATATGAAAAATGAGGGTGACCTGATAGTCCAGTGCCCGAATAGCGTTTACAGTATTGCTGGATCAAATGTGGCGTCGGGATTTCCTTTTGTGCACAATCTGGTTCAGGCTTCGCAGTCTGCTTTTTTTGCACCTATAAGCATAGCAGACATGGATGGTAACGGCAGCCTGGACATTATCATCGGGGGTGAACGAGGAGTGGTGGTGATTGATCACTCCGGCAACTTTATCAGTCCTGCTTCCCTGAATGTGGAGGAAGATGACGAAGGAATCTCAGCCGGAGCTTTTGCTGCCGATCTGGACGGAGATGGCAAAGCGGAACTTGTGGGTAACTTTGCCAATAACCAGTTATCTATGTGGGAACATGATTTTCGCCAGACGAGCGACTTTCCGAAAGCCTTTGCTGAGCGCAGCAGAACCCTGCCTTTTGCAGGAAAGGGTTCTGACAATAAATGGTATCTATATTGTGCCACGGATAATGGCAGTCTGTTCCGCAAGGAACTGAGTGAGGTTCCCCAAATCCTTCCAGGGCTGGGCTGGATGCATGAATATGCTGATCTGAAGAGGAGCGCAGCCTGCTATCCCGGGACCTTGCCCAACCAATACACAACTGAGAGCATTTTCGTGGAAGGACAGGTATATATCTATCCCAATCCGTTGAAATCCATATATGGGAAAAAGCTGGTGCTGAACCTGATGCCAAGCCGGGATACGAACGTGGAACTGAGTATTTTCGATATTTCTGGAACTTTAGTGCACCGGGAAACTTCCTTGGCTAAGGCCTATTTAAGAAATCTGGAACTCTTTCATATACCGGCAGATAAATTGACCAGCGGGGTCTATCTGGCCATAATAAAAACCCCGCAAGAAACCAAGCGTCTCAAGTTTGCCGTGGAGAAATAATGAATCGCTACCTTATAATCATCTTGTTTACCCTTTCCGTATTGTTTTTGGGCAATTCTCTCTATGCCGGAGCCAACAGCCAAACCGGCCAATACGGTTACAAGTTTCTTGCCGTACCCTATGGTCCCGTTAGTCTGGCTTTGGGTGGCAGGGGCGTGCATAATTCCGAGAACGTTTCTGCCTTCATTATCCAACCTGCCGCCACCTGCGAATATGATCAACGTGCGATAAATCTATCCCACACAGCCTGGTTGGCGGATACTCAGGCAAATTGCCTGGCCTATACCTATGCAAAAAGGACAAGCCATTTTGGAATCGCCATGCGTAATCTGGATTATGGCGAATTGGAAAACAGGGACGATACCGGGTATCTGATTGGCTATTACAGCCCTCTGGATATTGATGTTTTGGCAAACTATGCTTATCGGATCAGTCCCAGCTTGTATTGTGGATTTAATTTCGGAGTGCTTTATCAAAAACTGGATACGGCTACCAGTCTGGGTTTGCATGGTGATTTTGGATTTTCCTTGCTTCCGCCATTCAAGGGAGCTAAGTTGTCCCTGGCTACGCGAAACCTGGGAAATGCTACCTATACTAATGAAGAGGCAGTTCGTTTTCCCAGTAGCCTGGAAGCAGATTATACCCAGACTATCAGTTTGGGCGAACAGCTACTGAGTATTAATGGGGCAGCTATTAAAATGATGGACGAAGACTTGAAGGGCAGCCTGAGCGCAGAACTGGAACTAGCCAGCATACTGAAACTGAGAGGCGGGTATAAGCTGAATTATTCCGCAGAAGGTTTAACTGCCGGCTTTGGGGTGAGCTATAAAAGGATAAATCTTGACTATGGCTATGCTGCCTTTTCCGACGAACTTACCGATGTGCATAGTTTTAGCCTGGGATACAGGTTCTGAGGTGAGTTAATATGCAAAACTTCCATCCGCCCAAAGCGCTTGCCTGCTTGATCCTTGCTCTTATGCTGGGAGTTTTGGGACATGTGCAGGGATTGGTTACTCCCGGCCAGATAATCTTTAAAACCACTGTCCCACTTGAGATCAGAAATGGCAAAACTGGCCTTACCGCGTTCGATAGCTTTCTTGCTCAAAAGGGTGTTAAGGAAATCAAGGCGATCAAAGGGATGCATCTTCCCCAATACTATCTGGCCAATCTGTCCAGTTTACCGGAGAGTGAAGATCTTAGTGAGCTTGCTTTTCCAGGAATAGCATTTGTTTCGCCGAACTATCTACGCAAGCTGCATGTGATCCCCAATGACGAGCATTATAACCAATTGCTGCATTATGTTAGCGATATACCTGATGCTTGGAATTATGCCACTGGCAGTCCTTTGATCAAGGTGGGAATTGTGGATTCGGGTGTCCTGATCCATCATCCCGATTTGTGGCCTAATATGGCAATCAATAGAAATGAGATTCCCGATAATGGGATTGACGACGATGGAAACGGCTATGTTGACGATTGGTGCGGCTGGGATTTTGCCGATGCACCAGAAATGGCAGATAATGCTTTGGGAGACTATATTGGCCAGGATAATGACGTAGAAGACGAAAACTTTCACGGGACACATGTTGCAGGTATCATAGGTGCCAAAGGAAACAATGCTATCGGGGTGGTCGGAGTATGCTGGAATGTTGGGCTGGTTCCGCTCAGAGCTGGTTTCAGAACCGTGTCCGGGCAGGGTTACCTGCAGGATGACGATGCAGCTGCCGCTATAGTATATGCTGTGGATAATGGCTGCCAGGTGATCAACATGAGCTGGGGAGACCCAAACTACGCACCCATCATAGCTGATGCCTGTGAATATGCATACAGCAAAGGAGTTACCCTTATTGCCTCGGCGGGAAACGATGCCGGGCCGGGACTCAGCTATCCGGCAAAATTATCCACGGTGATTTCGGTTGGTTCGGTAAATAAAGCCAAACAGCTTTCCGGTTTCTCCAGCTATGGAATCGATCTTGACTTGGTTGCGGTGGGGGAAAGGGTTCTTTCCACCTACAAACTGGAAGCGGAAGAGCAGTATTTCATGCAGGATGGAACGTCCATGAGCGCACCTTTCGTTACGGGCAGCGTGGCATTGTTACTTTCTCTCAATCCGGGTTTGAGTCCAGCAGAAGTGCGCGGCAGGCTACTAAATGCCTGCGACGATATCAACGCTGTTGGCTTTGATGAAAAAACCGGCCACGGGCTGCTTAATACCAGAAAGTTGCTGGATAATCTGAATCCACCCTACCTGGAGATCACCAGCCCCCTTGACCAGCTTGGGATCAGCGGTTCGGTTCCCATCATTGGTTCAGCCTATGGTGATGATTTTGCCGCCTATACAGTTTGCTTTATGAGCCTGACTGATAATACGGACCAAACCTGGAAGGATGTTACCAATCTGAACCATGAGATCATTGACTACCGAACGCAAGTACATAATGGGGTCTTGGCGCAATTCTACATCCCGGATTATTTCCCCGAAGGGAAATATCTGATCCGCCTGCAATATGAAAAGTGCGCAAATAATGTAAACCGTTACAATTATTACCGGGTAGTGATCGTGGATAGAACCCCGCCTGTTCTGAATCTCCAGAGCCTTTCCGGTTTCATGCGTTATGAAAGGCAAAACACTGTTTACTACATGGCAGCTGTTTTTGACGAGGAAGTCCGTAGCGAACTGCATATTACCGCTTCGGACGGAAGCACCCACAATGTATATTCTTCCATTCCCGACAGCGTTCAGGTTTGGAGGTTGCCGGCCACGATTCCCGAAGGGCCAATCAGCGTATGGATCAAAGCCCGCAACCTTACCGGATTGAATCTGATTACCGAGGTTTTCCCGAATTTTCTGAATGTCACTTACGAGGGAGTCCCGGTATATGGTTATGATAAGGAAACGGTTGGGTATCCCCGGCGTCCCTTGCACCGCAAATACGATTTTAACGGTAATGGAGTGCAGGAATATATTGCCATGGAGATGCCTTCCAGCGGTTATGGAACGGTGAAAGCCTATGAACCGCATAGCGGAGCGCACATCGAAACGCACTCTTTTGAAGACGCGTTCTGGCCCTTGGATTTTTCCAATACCAATCAGTCAGGTCAGGAATTGATGCTTTTAAGGGGTGATACTGCGTATCTTTGGGAAACCTCAGACAGCGACATTTATCCAAACCCGTCTCTGGCCTTTGAATTGGATACCGGTATCTCAGGTGCTGTAATGGCAGATTACAACAACGATGGGGTGATGGAAATCCTGGCGGTAAAGAACCTTCAGGCCGAGCGGGTGATCCAGGCTTACAAACGCAATGCCAACGGTGTGTTGACAGAACAGAACACCTTATCAAATACGACCCCAACCAATCAACGTAATAACTTCGTGCCCACCATTATCGTGGAAAACCTGGATGGAGATAACTACAAGGATATTCTCTGCGCAGATACAGATGGCGATGTTATGGTTTACGAGATCACCACTCCGGCTCAGCAATTTCTACGCTGGAGTAAAAGGCTCCCTGTGGCTAATACCTACTCTTTGGCAACCGGAGATTTCGATGGAAACGGAACCAAGGATTTCTTCGTAGGAGGCTATACCACAAGTGTGCTAAATCCTGATCTCAATTTCTGGGATTTTGAGGGCTTCACGAGGGCTGGCAACGACAATTATACCAGCATGGGCAGCATTTTGATCAATGAGGTGCAATCCCAGAATTCGATAACAAGTTCCGACCTGGACGGCGATGGGAAAGATGAGCTAATCCTGGCAACTGCGCCAAATCTCTATATCCTGAAATACATCAATGGAAAATTCACTCCAGTTTTCAGGGGTGACAGTGTGCGGAATTACCAGGTGAGCACCTGGCAGGATGAAAACGGCACTATCAGAATTCTGGCTAATGCCAAGGTGGAAGCTGATACGACGGCAGCAGTGCAATGGACACCCCAGGTTCCTTTTACCGGGCCGGAAACTCCAGCCAACCTGGTGGTGAAACCTCTGGACCAGACCTCCATAAAAGTCACCTGGATTGGCAATGGTTCTCCTGCCTATCGTTTATACCGTAAAGATTCCGAAGGCTTGGTAGTGTTTTTTGACCTTGCAGACAGCACAGCCTACTGGGATAATGGCCTTAGCGAAGGTGAAACATATTCCTATGCCATCGCAGCAAGAGATCCGGCGTTCAATCCTATAGAGAGTGTCCGCAGTCTTTGGGTTTCCGGAACGCCCTTGCCAAAACCCACCATTGTCAGGCATGAAATGGTGGGCAACCGTATCCTGAAGATCTATTTTAACCAGCAAATGCCGCCTGATTGCATTAATCCGGGCTATTACTTTCTCAGTGCCGGTATGGGAAACCCCATTTCTGCCAATAGCATTGATAACCACAGGGGTTTACAACTTCGTTTCCGCAGAACATTTCCCGTGATAGATTCACTTTTCGTGCTGGAATTGAGAAACGTTACCGGCGAAAGCGGAGTGGCTCCTGATTTCAATACTTATAGTTTTGCCTACGAAGAGGATACCATTGCTCCGGAGATCGCGGAAGTAAGTGTGTTGCCTTCTAAACAGGGGATAACCATAAGGTTCAGCGAAGAGCTTGATCCGGGACCAGCCGCCTATCTGCCAAATTACCTTCTGACCTGTCCGCAAAACGATCTTGATAATAGCGTGATTTCTGCCGTTCTGAACGAGGATACAGTTACCATCGGTTTTGCACATCCCCTGAAACATACAAATTCTGCTTACTATCTGGAAACTAATAACCTGCTTGACCTGGCAGGAAACCTCATTTCCCAGCAATATAAACTTGCCCGCTTCAACGTTCAGGAAATCAGCAACCTGAAAAACCTGACAGTATACCCAAATCCCGTAACTCCCAAACATGTGCAGGCAGCTACATTCGTAAATTTCCCGCTTGGCAAGACTGGGAACCTTTCCATCTATAACAGCGGGGGCAGTTTGGTATATAAAACCAAAATCGGACCTTTCAGCACGGGAAATAACAACATAACCTGGACCTGGGACCTGAAAAACAATGATGGCAGGCCTGTCTCATCAGGGGTTTATTTCTATGTGGTGGAAATGAACAATGAGTTCAAGCGGGGCAAGCTGGCGGTGATCAGGTAAGGTGAGAACAGGGTAGGTGAGATTTTTGGAACTGAGAACGGAGCGGGTGAGACCTTTGGATGTGAGATCTTTTTGGGTCTTCTCGCCTTTAAGGGGAGAGGGGACAAGGGTAAGGGTGCCAACTTTGCCCGGCATATAAACATCAAAATATGATAGCTTTCCTTGATAATCCAATCCTGTGCCTTTTTCTCAGCATCACTTTCCTGCTTTTAAACATCCTGGATGGCCATTCCACGTTTCTGGTGCTGAAGCCGCATCACTTTCACCGGGAAAAGAATCCTGTAGCCAGATGGATATTCAAAAAGCTTGGCATTCCCCGGGGAATAATCATCTTTAAAACCCTTCTACTGGTCATCTTGATTCTGGCTATTAGCTATTACGCTGCCTGGGATGCACTTACGATCAATGTCACCCTCTGCGTGGCTGATCTGGTGTTTTTGCTGGTTGTGCTGCATAACTACCGGGTTTACAGAAGGATGCGTATTACTTTGTCGAACCGGAGTAAGCTTTCCCCCGGTCTACCGGATTCCATACAAAACCGGGGATGAGGTAAACAGGTCTGGGATATTCCGGATCCAGTCCAAAACCTGGTGCATTGGATCTCTGATGCTCAGCAGTCGGGATTAACGGATTTGATCATTTTCCTGACCGGCAGCCTTCCTCTCTCCCCTGCCGTTTACCACGCCTGATCTCCCCGAAAGCCACCCTTATCCCATTAGCGAGGCGTTCGGGTGGAATACCGGTGGCATGCGGGTGGGCTAAGAGGATGGTAACAGCTTAATTATTTATGCCATATTGCTTGATCACCTGCCGGAGCGTGGCATCCAGAATGAGGTCTCCCGTTTCCTGCAGGTTCATTGGCTCAAAACCAAGGTATTTATCCCATTGTCCTGCCACATAATCGTGGCTGACAACGCGATAAAGCTTATTGGGATTCAGCTTCTTGCCGTTTAGATAATAATGTTGCTTCGCCTTGCCCAGACCGAGCCATCCCTTGCTGGTTTTCCATCCCTCTGCGCTGCTTTGGATGATGTCATAAGGCTTTTCCACGGCGTGCTTTTGGTTGATCTCTTCCATGGCCAGCAGGTCTCGCCCCAAGCAGGAAAAGAGAACTACATAATTACCAAAGGGCAGCATCTCGTGCATATCTTTCAATGTGATCTCACCTGCGCTCAGGTTCTTTCGGAAACCACCGCAGTTGAGGAGGGCAAGATCAGGTTTATAGGCCTCCCGGTATTCAGCCAATAAGGCTGCGGCCATCCAACGGGAAACTGCGGTTTCGGCAAATTTGTCGGGTTTCCAGTCTACCGGTATCCGGGCGATAGTTTTACCCATTTCTGTTTCCAGGCTGTCGGCAATTCCCTGGACATATTTATTCAAGGTTGTTTTGGGGAGGGCTGCTGGTTTCCAAAGCGGAATCAGGGTTGTTTTATAAGAAGCAATGCGGTCATTCGCCACTTCAAGTTCAAGCTTGCCAAGGATTTCCGTATGGCTTCCCGCTGAAGTTATGTAAATCCCATTTACCTGCCAGGGTTCGTCGATCTGCACATGAGAATGTCCGCCTATGATCAGGTCTGTCCGGTCGTCCAGGATTGTGGCCAAAAGGCTGTCCGCTTCATAGCCAAGATGGGTCAGGATCACCACTAAGTCGCTTTGCCTGTCCACTTCATCTATATATTTATCAATGGCTTGTTTATAGGGCAAAATGGTGAGCTGATCCACGTTTTCCCGCTTCACTTTTTCCGGCAGTTCGGTTAAAGTAAGCCCCATCACCCCCACTTTCAGAGAGTCGAGGCTGAAAATGCGGTAGGGAACCCCGCCCAAAGGCTGACCCTTTTCGAGCACAAGATTGCTGCTAATGAAGGGATAATGGGCAAGTTCGATAAGTCTTTGGGTGTTTTCGGGGCTTTGATCAAACTCGTGGTTGCCAAAGGTGCTGGCATCCAGAGCCAGCAGATTGAATACCTTGATCACCGCTCCCCCGATGGCACCGTCTGATTTCAAAGCGGCAAAAATGCTGCCCGTTTGCTGGTCTCCGGCATCTAAATATAGGCTACGTGGTGCTTTCTGGCGTTCCTGGTTCAAGTAATACTCCAGAGTGGCATAACCTCCCAGTTCAGCGGTTTTAGCATTGGATTTAAGCACTCTGGGTGTATAGACTCCGTGGGTGTCGTTGGTGTGAAAAATAGTAAGCGGAACGGCAAAAAGGTAACCCCAAAGCAGCATGGCCAAGATAACGTAACGTTCTTTACTCATTTCACTTAACTCCTTCTATTGAATTCCTCGATACTGCGAATACTCTCTTGATTTTGCAAGTATTCCTCATTTATGAGTGTATTTCCTCATTCCTGCGCAAACAGGAATCTCCCCAAACACCATGAGATTCCAGCTTGCGCAAGAATGAGGGATAATAGCCTGTAGAATAATGGCTTAGGAAAACTGTTTGTTTTCAATTAGCCTTTCCACCCTTTCCAGGTCTTCTGGCGTATCGATCCCTATCCCCTGATAATCGGAATAGACCATGCGGATCGGAATGCCGTTTTCCAAGGCTCGTAGCTGTTCCAGTTTCTCAATCTGTTCCAGCTTGCCCATTGGTAAATGGACAAACTTCCCTAATACATCCCGCCTGTAAGCATATACTCCGATGTGTCTCAGATAGTTAACCCCGCCTTGTCCATCTCTGTCAAATGGAATGGCGCTGCGGGAAAAATAGAGGGCATTGGCATCGCTATCCACAACCAGCTTTACGATATTGGGGTTCTGCAGCATGCTCTCGTCAGTGACCTTTGTCATCAAACTGGCCATCTGCACCTGCTCGGATTGAAAAGCTTTGATCAAATCGGCCAGAGCACGTGTTTCAATCAGCGGTTCATCTCCTTGCACGTTCACGATCAAATCGGCATCAGGAATGTATTGAAGCGCTTCGGCAATGCGGTCTGTTCCGCTTTGCAGATTGTCAGAAGTCATGACAATATTTCCTCCAAAGCGCAGAACGGTTTCCGCTATTTTAGCGTGATCAGTAGCCACCATAACCACACTGAACAAGCCGCTTGCTTGAACTCGTTCAAATACGTGCTGGATAATGGGTTTGCCCCTTAGTATAGCCAGAGCTTTTCCAGGAAACCTGGTAGAGCCAAAACGGGCTGGAATAACTGCCACGATGTTCATTTCTCCGCCTTTAGTTGTATGCAAAGTGTATAGCTGTCTGCCTGGTCGCTACGCTGACGCTGTACAAAGATCTTGTCAAAATGGCAGGTCTGATTGCGGGTAACGGTTTCCAGCGCTAAAACCTGATCGGTACGGTCGTTTATACTGCGAATTTTGCCAACCACATTCTGTAAACGGTATTGGGCAATCTGGCGCAAAGCCTGTTCCTGGGCAGCCAGAAATGCATCTTTGAGTTCAGCCTGATGCGTGGCGGAAACACTGTATAAGGTATTCCCCTCTATGTAGATACCGTTATGGTTTGCCCAGGCAGGTTTTTCCTGTGGCTGCATTACCAGTTCACTGCGGTCAGGATCGACTTTTTGCAAGCCGTAAAGCCCCAGAAATAAACCCGCAGACTCGAAGCTGTCCAAAAGAACCAGATCTCTGGCAGCCTGGTGTAGAAAGTCCATGTCGGCTGACACTACAAAATTGAAGCTCATCCGGGTAAGATCAAGCTCACTCTGATCAGCCAGTTCCAGCAGGATTTCTTTGTCCACCACGTAGGAAGAATGATTACGGCTGATGGCAACCGCCGCAAAATCCTTGGCCAATGCTGTGGCAGTCTTTCCGAAAATAGGATCAGCATAGGCGATCCCAATGCTGTATTCACCTTCCGGTAAACTGGCAAACCAGGCCTTGGCAGTAAAGGGGATATGGCTGTTTGGTTCTTGTGGAAGCTGCACGGCAGAACAGCCTGCTAATATGAAGATCAGGATGCTGAATCCTAAAAACACTATTTCCGGCTTCATTACTCTACACACCGTTATCGCTTTCTCGCTCAGAGGAGCATGTCCCTTCCCTTGGGCTTTGAGATGAGTTTTTGCGCAGCCAGATCATCAATGCCGAACTGTCGCTGTAATTGATTCCGGGTATGCGCATGGCCTGTCCAATGCTTTGGGGCTTTATTCTGTCCAGTTTTTCACGGGCTTCCCAAGCCAGGCTTGGAATCTTAAGAAAATCAGTTCCTTGTGGAATTTCCATGTCTTCCGCTTTGCGAAAACGCTGCAGTTCCTCTTCCATGCGGTTCAGATAGCCTTCATATTTGATCTCAAGTTCGATTCGATTCCGGATATCTGGATTTAGATCTGGCGGCAATTCATAACCATAGTCTGTAAGGTTGGCAAAGCTGATCTCTGGCCTCTTCAGAAGCTGAGCAAAGCGGATTGGCTCTTTGATCTCGTCCGTGGCCAGGCAGTTTGTGCTTTTCAGCTTTTCCATTTCGCGGTTTTTGATTTCCAGCATGGATAAAAAGCTCTGCCAGCGCGTATCCTCAACCAGGCCAAGCTTGTAACCCAAAGGCATCAACCGCTCATCGGCATTATCCTGGCGCAGCAATAAACGGTATTCAGCCCGGGATGTAAACATGCGATAGGGCTCGTTGGTGCCACGGGTTACCAAGTCGTCGATTAAAACCCCCATATAGGCTTTACTGCGTGATAACACTACAGGTTCCTGGTTTTCCAGGGATAGCGAAGCATTAATTCCAGCCAGCATTCCTTGGGCAGCAGCTTCTTCATAGCCAGAAGTCCCATTTATCTGACCAGCCAGATAAAGCCCCTTGATCTTCTTGCATTGCAAGGAACTATCTATTTCATCAGGGGTTACGAAGTCGTATTCGATGGCATAAGCGTAGCGCAAAATGACCGCTTTTTCCAAGCCGGGAATGCTGTGGACTATCTGCTCTTGTATGTCTGGGGGAAGGCTGGTGGAAATTCCATTTACATAGCCTTCAAAAGTGGAAAGTCCTTCCGGCTCAATGAAAACCTGATGGCTGTCCCGCTGGGGAAACTTCACGATTTTGTCTTCTATGGAAGGGCAATACCTTGGCCCTATGCCGGTAATTATTCCTGAATACAAGGCGGACTGATCAAGGTTTTGCCTGATGATTGCATCTGTTTCGTTTGTGGTGCGGGTGAGGTAGCAGTTTACGCGGTTGGCAAGCTGAATGCCACGATAGTAGGAAAAGCCCTGTGGCTCAGGGTCTCCTGGTTGGGCTTCCAGCTTGCTGTAGTCCAGGCTGCGCAAATCAATTCTGGGTGGGGTGCCGGTTTTGAACCTTCTTACCTGCAAACCGATTGCTTCCAAAGAGCTTGAAAGCTCATCTGCAGAGGGTTCACCACTGCGTCCACCTGAAAAGCTGATCCGGCCAATGTGGATCTTGCCTTTCAAGAAGGTTCCAGTTGCCAGGATCACTTTGGGAGCGTAGTACTCACGTCCGATCTGGCTAACAACTCCTTTCACGCAGCCATTATCCACAAGTAGATCAGTGATATTGGCTTCGATGATTTGCAGGTTGTCTTGATTTTCCAGAGCTTCGCGCATTACCTGATGATACATTTGACGGTCGTTTTGTGCTCTGGGAGCCCAAACTGCCGGTCCTTTGCTGCGGTTCAGCATGCGGAAATGGATGCCTGTGAGGTCTGCAGCGCGGCCAATTTCGCCACCTAAAGCGTCAATTTCTCTGGCCAGATGGCCTTTGGCTGGGCCTCCAACTGAGGGATTGCAACTCATGCGTCCAATCGCTTCCAGTTTAATGGTGAAAATCGCAGTTTTCAAACCTCTTCGGGCTGCGGCCAAAGCTGCTTCAATGCCGGCATGACCTGCACCCACCACGATCAGGTCAAAGCGAAGGGAAAATTCTTTCATTGGCTAAGTTTGGAGTGAATCCAGGCAAAGAGGGGATCGAGTCCGGTATTGTTCAAAGCCGATACCGGAAAAACCGGTTCATCGTTCAGGCCAAGCTGCTTTCTCAGTTCCTTGGCGGTTTTGGAGATCTTGGTCTTGGGAATTTTATCGGCTTTGGTGGCCACAACGCAATGGTCAATGTGTCGCAGACGCAGCATTTCCAGCATCAAAATGTCTTTGGGATCGGCTGCATGGCGGATATCCACCAGCACGATGATACTTTTAAGTTGGGTTCGTTGTTCAAAGTATTTGCTAATCATCTTGCGCCATTTTTCCTGTTCGGCTTGTCCAGCTTCGGCAAAGCCATAACCCGGAAGGTCGGTAAGCTGCAAAAATCCTGCATCTTCGTTGTCATCAGCTTTGTAGCGGATCAGAAAGAAATTCAGGAGCCGGGTTTTTCCGGGATGCGAAGAGGTTTTGGCAAGACCGTGATGATTGGTTAACAGGTTGATTAAGGTTGATTTACCAACGTTGCTGCGTCCAGCGAAAGCGAATTCCGGATAGGCAGAAGCAGGATAATCAGCCGGTTCCACTGCACTTTTCACAAAGAAGGACTGAACAAAGCGGATCATGGCCGGTAAACCACACTGCTGCGGTCGGATTCGCAGATTTCTACTTCGAACATAGTTGCGGGTTGCAGGGCAAGCTCGGTTTCCATCCTTTCATAGATGTGTCTGGCCAGATTTTCGGAGGTGGGATTGATTCCGTGAAGGCTTTGCACTTCATTCAGATAGGCATGATCAAGTTCGTCAAGGATTTTGGAAAGGATTGCTTTGATGATCCCAAAATCCATAGCCATGCCGATTTCGTCCAGTTTGGCGGTTTTGAGCCCCACCCTCACTTTCCAGTTGTGACCATGCAGATTGCTGCAAGCACCTTGGTATCCGCATAAACGGTGGGCTGCAGAAAAAGTGTCGCTTACGCTGAGATAATACATGTTTGGCTCTCTTTTAAAAGTATTTTTTGCGGATGAAAATCAGCACCAACATAATGGAAAGCATCACCGAAACGCCCATCACGATGGCAAAGGCATAGCTGTTTTCCTGAAAGGGCAGGTGCACATTCATGCCATAGATGCTGGCGATCAGGGTTGGCAGAGCCAGGATAATGGTGATGGAAGTGAGGAATTTCATAACCACATTCAGGTTATTCGAAATAATCGAGGCAAAGGCATCCATCATACCGCTGAGGATGCTGCTGTAGATATTGGCCATTTCGATGGCCTGTTTGTTTTCGATGATTACGTCGTCGATCATATCTTCAGCTTCAGGATCGTTGTGCAGCCAGCGGGAGCGTTGCAGTCTTTCCAGAATTATCTCGTTTGACTTAAGCGAAGTATTAAAGAACACCAGCGATTTTTCCATACGCAGAAGCCTGATAAGTTCTTTGTTTCGCATGGATTGGTGCAGCTCATTCTCAATCTGGGTGGTGCGTCGGTTGATTTCTTTCAAAAACTTCAGATAATAGATCGCCGTGCGCAGGTTTATATTCAGCAAAAAGCTCTGCTGCGTAATGGCAAAAGCCCGGTGTTTGCCATCCAGGTATTGAGTTAGAACCTCATTATCATAATATGAAACAGTTATCAGTTTATCGTTGATTGCAATGATTCCCAGGGGAGCAGTAGCGAATGAAACGCTGGCCGTGCGGTGTTTGTAATAAATCGGCACACGCAGGATGATCAGCATGGCTCCTTCTTCCCATTCCAAACGGGCATTTTCATCGGCATCCTGCAGATCGGTGATAAAATCTTCGGGCAGATCATACTTTTTGATGATCTTTTCCGACTCTTCCGGGGAGGGGTTCTCCAGATGTATCCAGAACGCTTCATCCAGTGTTATTGCAGGAATAAAACGCTGCTGAGCCACTTTAAAACTGTGGATCATGTGAACCTCCTTTCCGTATATGTTTGGTTTGCCAAGAATCCAAAACCTGCGATTTGTGGCAAGGAAAAAATGGGAGGTCTGGGGAGAATGGTTTTACGAATATCTCTGATAAAAATTCCGCAGTCTGGACCAAATCACCATCATATCACATTCATACCACATGGTCATGTAGTATGATGGTGAAGTGTAAGCCTGCAGAATGTTATGGAGTGAAGCCAACAAAAACTGGAAATCTGGTTTATAGTGAGTTCAGGGAAGACCCATAGCCAATCCCGGACCTTATCCGGGAACTCCTTTGTTTGCAAGAGAATCCTGCCCTTCCTTTCGCAAGGGAAATATTTCGCAGGCATGAGGCAACAGGTTCTTTTCATGAAAAAGCCGAAAATTCTGGAGTATAGGATGCCAGTCCTGTTGTGTAGGCAGGATACCGATCCTGACTCAAAGCGAAGGTTTTGCAGTGAAAACTGGAGTAAACGTAGAGCCCTTTATTTTTCAAACCACAGAGAAAAGCAGAGAAAAGCGGATTATGGTTTGAAACTCAGAGACACAGAGATAAGGGTAACGAAGTGATGAAGTAATGAAGTTACAAGGTAAAAAATCCGTGTAAATCCGTTTGATCCGTTCAATCCGTGTGACCATTCCTCGGTGCCTTCGGTGTCCTCGGTGGGGAACATAAAATCCGTGTTCCTGATACGGCGAATTGGCATTCGCCGGTACAACAGGACTGGCATCCTATACTACAGAAACAATCCGTGTAAATCCGTTTGATCCGTTCAATCCGTGTGACCATTCCTCGGTGCC
>CAZNGW010000044.1:0-20345 GCA_964572925.1 uncultured Candidatus Cloacimonas sp.
ACGTGATCGATGGCAGACCAAAATACGGCTGGATTAAAAATGGGGGAATGCAAACAGAAAAATAATCCTTGACATCAATCATGAAGGCGTAAAAATAAAAAAAACAGGAGGTTCGTAACATGAAAAAAACGTTACTTGTGATGCCGGTTGTTTTTCTCTTCTCCACCTTATTTGCCTTCAGCGAAGGGACAATCAATCCTGGCGGTTCAATTTCCCTGGGCTATATTAAAAACCAATCTGGAGGAGAACCCTATGCTTCCATGTATGTGGCTCCCCAATTGGGATATTTCATTTTGAAAAATGTGGCTGTAGATGTGATTCCCAGTTTGAGCCTGTATAGTCAATCTGGTAAGAACTCCAATGGTGATCACTATGATTCAAGTTCCGCAGCCCTCGGTCTGGGTCTGGGAGGTAGATGTTTTTACGAAAACTTGTATGGAGGTCTTGCTCTGAGGTTCAACTATAGTACTTATCATTACGAGAGCGTATCTTACGGTTACCGGGGTAATGAAACGTCTCTGAGCATTAGCCCTAAGCTTGGTTGCCTGGTTCAGGTGGCTAAGAATGTGTTTGGTGACATAAGGGTGAGTTATGACATAGGAATTGGAAAGGTTAAAAACGAGGATAACGTAAATGGCATACAGACAAATGATAATTATGACAATGAACTGCGTAACCTCAATATTTCTATGGGGTTGCAAGTGTTTTTCCCGATGAATTAGGGGTATTATATAGGGGGGATAATATTAGGTCTTAGTCCAAAGGATGCTCATTTTGGGTTTAACCAGGATATTCAGCCTTTTTTCTTTCCGACACTGGCGATATAGATAACAAATTCATCAGTGCCATCGAGGTTCAGGGCTTCGTTCATGGCTTCATCCAGGAAGGCTCCGATCATGCATGCTCCAGCTCCGATGGCTTCGGCAGCCAGATGGATGTTTTGGCCTACGTGGCCAGCATCCAGATAGAGGTAGCGATAACCGCGCTGTCCATATCTCCAGGATGTTCTATAGGGCACTGCACTCAGGATGAAATTCACTGCAGATGCTTCCACCATGCCCTGACGCATGCAGGCATCGAAGATTTGGGTTGCTTTCACTGATGAACTGTCCAGCAGCACCAAACAGTGCTTGATCGGATGGTAATAGTATAAACCCGGCTTGATTCCTTCCACTTTCCGGATGTCCAGATAGGTTTCCAGGGGATGGCGCGCTCCCGCTGATGGAACATTGCGCAAGGTTATTTCCATGCGTTCATTGGAGCGGAAATCCCGCGCCCAGGAGGAAGCCCATAACATAAAAGACAGTTCATTCTGGCTAAGCGGCTGGTCGGCATAGTCACGCAGACTGCGACGCTGTTCGATGGCTTTGTAAAGCTGTAAGTCAGGCATTTCAAGCTTTCCAACAGCAGGCAGGGATACAATTTCCCCTGCACGGACTTTTACCGCATCAGGACGTGGCACACCCAGCGTTTGGTCGCTTTCACGCTCGTAGATATAACGGGTCAGGCGGATAAAATCAAGACCGATGTTCTCTGCCTGAGGGCGCAGTTCTTCGATTTCAGCGATTACATCTTTAAGGTTGCTTTCAAAGAAGCCATATTCCTCATCGCTGATCTCTGCTTCCTTCAGAATGTCGGTGTGGCTGTAACCACGAGCTTTGTAATACAGGTATCCAAATGTTTTCATGTCCATGAGGTTCCTCCGGTTTTTGAAATAAGTTTACTTTTTGATGGCTCGCACCGGGCAGCCTTTGAATTTGCCGTTGCCGTCAATGCAAATACCGCATTCCACACAATTGTCCTTATCGATCACGGCTTTTCCTTTTTCCATGGTGATTGCGCCAACCGGACAGGGAGCCACGCAAAGCTTGCATCCGATGCAGCCTTTGGTGTCAACTGTGGTTTTGGCTATGGCGTCGTAGTAATTGAACATCAAGTCATAGTCCCGCAACGACCAGATATTCTCGCTGTCTTTTCCGGTGATCAGCTTGGTTACCAAAATTCCATCTTTTAGCGGGGCGGCTTCCACATAGAGACTGTCGCCATCGATCAAAACAACGCCCAGGGTGTCCAAAGCCTCCTTGGGTGCCAGAAACAAACGGTATTGCTTGTCGTCCTCAAGGATATAGGGAAGGCCTTTATCCAGCTTATAATGCCCACGAAAGGCTCGAACTTCGGTGTCGGGTGGAACCCGGTAATCTGCGGTTTTGGCCAGAATCAGAACCACTGTGATCAGGATCAGGCTCAATATCAGTGCTTTTCTCATGTCAGTCTATTATCTCCTTTTGAGTTTAAATAATCCACTACTTTCTTTACATCTTCTGCTTTGTCTTTCCTGCAAACTAAAAGTGCATCTCTGGTTTCGATTATGCAGATGTCACTTAATCCAATCACAGCGGTAAATTTATCGCTTTGCACATAGTTACCTTTGGCTTCGAGTGCCAAACCGGTTGCGGAAAAATGGTTTCCGTCCGCTCCAGAAGGGGTGATATCGGCCAAAGCTTTCCAGCTTCCCACGTCGCTCCAACCATAGGAAACGGGAATAACGCCACGTTTTTCGGCCTTTTCCATGATTCCGATATCTATTGGAGTGCGCGGCATTTGGCTATATAGGTCGGCAATGTCGCAATCGTAACCCTGGGTTTCCCATCTGTCGCCAATTGAGTGGCAAAGCCCGGAAACTTCCGACAGATGTGTTTGAAAGGCTTGTTCGATGGCATGCAGGCTCCAGCAGAACATTCCGCTGTTCCAGTAGAATGAACCCTTGGCCAGAAACTCTTCGGCAGTTTGGAGAGCGGGTTTTTCCTTGAACCGCAGCACTTCCCGAACCTGTGGTGCAATTTCGCTTCCCGCTTCAATATAGCCATAGCCCGTGGCAGGATAGTCCGGCTCTATACCAAAGGTGATAAGGCGTCCTTTGCGGGCTTCGCTTTCAGCTGGAACGAGGCTGTTCAGAAAAGCAGGGACGTTGCGGATAACGTGATCGGCAGGCAAAACCAGCATTAGTTCCTGGTGGGAATAGCGCGATTTCAGATATTCCAGGCTGAGGGCTATGCAGGGAGCGGTGTTCATACCGAAAGGTTCAATGATGATGTTTTCTTTGGGCAGACGCGGTAGATGCTGCTTTACCAGATCTACCTGATTTGCTGTGGTAACAATGTAGATATCGGGCATCACGATCTTGGAAAGCAGTCTTTCCACGGTTTTCTGTAGCATGGAGGTGCTGCCCTGGATAGACAGGAATTGCTTGGGGAAATTTTTCCGGCTTTTTGGCCAGAAGCGGGTGCCGGAACCACCAGCCATGATCAGTGCTATCATTGCTCCACCACCTGGGTATTTTTAGGATAACTGTATTGCCACACCGAAGAGGGAATCACGGCATTGGTTTTAATGCCGGAAAAGCTGTATTTCACCTTATTGCCATTGGCGTCGGAATAGCTGAGATTGTTTATGAGACCGGTTTTGGTGTTGATCTCAGCGCTAAGGCTTTTGATCAGTGGATCGCTAAAGGGGGTCAGGGTTGCCTGGCAGAGATTTTTCTTGTCTTCCTTCAGGCTGACCTTGGATTTTTTCCAGTAAAGTTGCAGAATCTCCACGGGATTCATTTTTCCAAATTCTGGTCGCATCCTGCTGCGAAAAACGGTTTTGCTACTCTGGTCATAGAGTTCCACGATTCCACCAGTAATCATCAGACGTTGAAAAGCGGGTTTTTCGTAGCGGATCACCATGCGGCCCTTGCTGAAATAGATGTTGCCATTGTAGGAGATACTTTTTCCGATCTGGGCAAAGTGATTCTCTTGTTTCAGGGTGGCCTGAAAACTGCTCAAACTGCCGTAGGCCTTTTCCATTTTTTTATAGAGGGCATCGGGTCCAATTGCACTCAGACCAATAAAAAACAAGATCTGCGCAGCAACCAAACTAAGCTTCTTCATTCAAAACTCCAATGCGGATCAGATCTTCCCGGTTGGCCAGAACATCACGGGATTTGGAACCCAGATGTGGGCCTATTACCTTGGCGCGTTCCAAAAGATCAATCAAGCGTCCGGCTCTGGCATAGCCTATCTTGAAGTGCCGCTGCAACATCGATACCGAAGCCGTCCCACTGGAAACCACTACTTGGGCTGCTTCAGGGAAAAGTTCATCGTCGTATTCAAAGATTCCCGCCACACTTTCCGCTTCCACTTTCAGGCTGAAATCCTGTTTTGGCTTGGGTTGCATTGCCAGAAAGTCGCAAACCCTGGCAATTTCATGGTCTGATACATAGGCACCGTGGATGCGTTCAGGAAGCGCTTTTCCGGGAGGTAAAAACAGCATGTCGCCATTGCCCAGAAGCCTTTCTGCTCCTATCATATCGAGGATAACGCGGGAATCAACCCTCGAGGATACCTGGAAGGCGATACGGGCCGGGAAATTTGCCTTGATAATACCAGTAATAACCTTGATCGAAGGCCGCTGCGTTGCCAGAATCAGATGGATACCCACAGCCCTGGCCATTTGGGCAAGACGTGTGATGGGTAGCTCGATATCCTTGCCGCTTGTCATGATCAGATCGGCAAATTCATCCACGATGATCACTATGTAGGGCAGTTTCTCCAGCTCTTCACCTTCGCCGCATTTTTCATTGTAGCCGATTATATCACGCACCTTGGCTTCCTGTAACAGCTCATAGCGGTGTTCCATTTCCTTCACTGCCCAATACATCGTTTCAAGGGCAGTATCGGGATCGGTAACCACCTGTCCGATCAGGTGTGGAAGATCGTTGTAACCAGCCAGTTCCACACGTTTGGGATCGATCAGAATCAGACGCAGGTCATCAGGGGTTGTGCGCAGGATCAGACTCATAATGATAGTATTGATGCAAACACTCTTTCCGCTTCCGGTTGCACCGGCGATTAACAGATGGGGCATTTTGGTAAGATCAGCCACCAGTGGCTTACCGGCAATGTCTTTACCCAGCCCGAAAGCGAGCTTGGAATGCATGGCTCGCATCTCTTCAGAAAGCAGCAGATCGCGCAGGTAGATCATGTCCCGGGTTAAATTGGGGATTTCTATGCCGATCAGACCGCGGCCAGGAATCGGTGCCTGCACGCGGATGGACTTGGCTTTAATGGCTAATGCGAGGTCATCGGCCAGAGAGCTGAATTTGCTAACCTTGATACCTTTGGCGGGTTCCAATTCATATTGTGTGATGATTGGCCCAATATTCACGTTTCGTACTTCTGCTTCGATGCCGAATTCACCAAGTTTGCCTTTCAGGATTTGGCTGGTGCTGATGATCTGATTTTCGATCTCTTTGCGGTCTTTGTCAGAAAGCTTGATCGGGCTTTCCAGAAAGTCCGAAATGGAAGGCATCACGTATTCGCGGTCTTCGTCATCGTCTTCATCACGTATCACCGGTTTTTGTTTTGGTTCCTTTCGGGGTTTAAGTGGTTCCGGTTCAAGGGGCTCAGGCTGCGGAAGCTGGGTATGGCTTTGGATTACCGGCTTAACCTCTTCCTGGATGGGTGCGGGCTGGTTTACCGGTTCCTTGTCATTGTTAATTGTGGGTTTTTCTGCTTTTTCCCTGGATTCCTGCTTACGCTGAAAATCCTCAATGGTTATCTGTATCCAACGTTTAAGGCGGTCGTATTCAATTATCAGAATTGCACTTAGAACCATTCCGCCAATCAGGATAATCCTGGCTCCCACTCCAGAAAAAATGGCTGCCAAAACCCGATATACAAAAAGTGGTATGATGCTGTGGATATAGCCAGCTTGTTTGGCTGAAAGCAACGCTTGCAAAAGGAAAAGCACAATCAGCAGCAGATAACCTTTCTGACGACTGCGATCCAACTCAGGAGCCAGAAAATACTGCATGGACACCGTGGCAATAATCAGAAATCCGAACAGGGCAAACCAATAGCCAAACAGATAGATAAATACATAACCGAAAACTATCCCAAATACACCGACCGGATTGCTGGTTCCGTTATCCTTGAACCAACCAAAAACCGAACCGCCATCCCTCAGGGTGTCCAGATCGGCTTTGATGGAGCTGTAACCCATGATGAGTGCCAGGATCACCAACACCGAAAGCAGGCAAATGATTCCGCTGATAATGCGCTTCTGCAGGGGGCTGGTGGCCTTGCGCACCGGTTTTTTCTTCTTCAAGCCGCTGGCTTTGCTCATAGGCTGTCTCCGGGCTGTCTTATCGCTATCATACCACATGAGCATGCGGTATGATAGCGGTATGATGGCATGCAGACTGACTGTCCGCAGGTACCGGCGCTTGCCAAAGCGCCGTAAACCTCACAGCGAGGCGGTTTGGCAACCGCCAGGACACTCTTTTCCCCATTCCGGGTTTGACCCGGAATCTCATGGAGTTTGGGAGGTTCCTGCTTTCGCAGGAACGAGGGAATAGAGAGCAGGAATGAGGGATATGGCGGTTTGGCAACCGCCAGTACACTCTTTTCCTCATTCCGGGCTTGACCCGGAATCTCATGGAGTTTGGGAGGTTCCTGCTTTCGCAGGAACGAGGGAATAGTGAGCAGGAATGAGGGATATGGCGGTTTGGCAACCGCCAGGACAAGCCGATCTGCAAGACTAATCATAACTATACCCTACACATTGAAGCGGATGGAGATAATGTCCCCATCCTTCACGATATACTCTTTGCCTTCCAGGCGGAACAGGCCTTTTTCTTTCAGCACTTTCTCGCTCCCATGCTCCATCAGTTCACTGTATTTGAAGCACTCGGCGCGGATGAATCCACGTGCCAGGTCGCTATGGATCTTACCCGCTGCGGTAACGGCATTACTGCCTTTTTCCAGTGTCCAGGCACGTACTTCGTCGGCACCCACGGTGAAAAAGCTGATGTAGCCCAGAAGCTGATAACTCCAATGCGTCAGGCGGTCTCTGATCGACTCGCTGAGACCCATATCAGCCATGAAAAGCTCCGCTTCCTCGCTGTCCAGCTTGCTCAGTTCCTCTTCAAACTTACCGGCTATGGCATGAGTCTGATAACCTTGCTCAGTCAGTTCTGCGGCAATGCTTTCGGCTTGGTTAAGCTCAGTTTCGGAGGTGTTTACCAACCCCAAAAGCGGTTTGGAACTGAAGAACTGGAAACCGCGGATGGCTTTCTCCTCATCTGGTGGTAACTGTAAGCTGCGCAGAGGCTTATTATTCTGCAGAGTAGTGATTATCTCTTTGATGGCCTTTTCTTCAGCTTGAATGGCAGGGGTTCTCACCCCGCGTTTATAGCCCAATTCGATCTTTTCCAAACGCTTTTCGGCTACTATGAGGTCGTTTATGATAAACTCCTCTTCCAAATGACTAAGCTGTTGTTGGGGTGTGCCATAACTGAAAAGACTGTCCAATTCCTCGTCGGCAAAGCCCTTCAGCACCACCAGAAATGCATCAGCACTCTTAAGGTCGGAAAGCAGGTTGTTGTCTGCGCTTTCGCCTTCTTTGCCGAAAATGCCAGGAAAATCGTGGTATTCGATCGTGGCATGAATTGTCTTTTTGGGCTGGTAAAGCGCCGAAAGCCTGTCCACCCGCTCATCGGCAACCGGCACTATGCCCACATAGGCTTCGCTGACTGGCGGAGCATACTTGTCGGTGTTGTGCTCACTGCGGGTGAGGGCATTAAAGATCGTGGTTTTACCCGTTTTGGGCAAGCCGATCAGGGCTACTTTCATGTGTTCTTCCTTAGTTTTTTAATGGTCACACGGATTAAACGGATTGAACGGATTAACACGGATTTCTTAAACAACAAAGTCTGTTAAACCGTTTTATCTTTATGTCTCTCACAGATCACACAGATTTCACAGATAAACGGACTTATTAATAAAGATCCGTGTTGATCCGTTCGATCCGTTAAATCCGTGTAACTATTATTCATAGCTTTAATGACTTTCTCACAGATCACACGGATTTCACAGATACGGACTTATTAATAAAGATCCGTGTTGATCCGTTCGATCCGTTAAATCCGTGTAACTATTATTCATAGCTTTAATGACTTTCTCACAGATCACACGGATTTCACAGATAAACGGACTTATTAATAAATATCCGTGCAAATCCGTGAAATCCGTGCAAATCCGTGTTCCTATTATTCATTATCCGTGTTGATCCGTTCGATCCGTTAAATCCGTGTAACTATTCACCCCAGTTCAGGGTAAAGCGGGAATTTGGCTGTCAGGGCACGCACATCGGCTTTCATGGCAGCCAGGTATTCTTCGTTTTCGTGATTGTCGCGGACGCGTTTGATCAGTTCGGCGATGCTTTCCATTTCAGATGTTCCCATTCCCCTTGTGGTGACGGAAGGTGTTCCCAGCCGGATACCTGAAGCCACGAAGGGACTTCTGGTATCGAAAGGAACAGTATTTTTGTTGGCAGTGATGCCTGCCAGGTCAAGGGCTTCTTCCATCTTCTTACCGCTGGGTCCACCGCTTTCTTCGGGGCCTAGATCCATCAGCATAAGGTGCGTGTCCGTTCCACCCGAAACCAGCTTGAAGCCTTTCTCCATCAGGGCTTTGGCCAAGGCTTGGGCATTGGCTAACACCTGTTGTTGATAGGCTTTGAATTCAGGCTGCAAGGCTTCGTGGAAGGCAACCGCTTTTCCGGCGATGGCATGCATCAAGGGTCCGCCTTGGATTCCGGGAAATACCTTTGCATCTACTTCTCTGGCATATTCTTCCTTGCAGAGAACCAGCCCCGCACGTGGTCCGCGCAGGGTTTTATGAGTAGTGGAAGTAACGATATCCGCATAGGGAACCGGATTATCGTGCAGTCCTGCTGCCACCAAACCTGCGATATGAGCCATGTCAACCATGAACTTGGCACCAACCTTGTCGGCAATGGCACGGAACTTGGCAAAATCTATCTTGCGCGGATAAGCCGAAGCGCCTGTTAAGATCATCTGCGGCTTATGCTCCATCGCCAGGGCTTCGATTTGCTCGTAATCGAACTGCTCGGTGTCCTTGGCAACATTATAATGGATCACATTGTAGAGCTGGCCGGAAAAGGAAAGCGGATGGCCATGCGTAAGGTGCCCACCATGTGAAAGCTCCAAAGCGAGAACGGTGTCACCCGGTTTGCAGAGAGCGAAATAAGCTGCCATATTGGCTTGGGAACCGCTATGAGCCTGCACGTTGGCATGCTCAGCTCCGAAAAGCTGCTTGGCGCGTTCAATGGCCAAACGCTCCACATCGTCGATAAATTTGCAACCGCCATAATAGCGTCCGTAAAGTTTGTAGTTGATCTGGCCGGTTTTTTTGCTCCAGCGATAGGGATAGCCTTCGGCATATTTGTTGGTTAGCACACTTCCCTGGGCTTCCATCACAGCCAAAGAGGTAAAGTTTTCACTGGCGATAAGTTCCAGGTTTTCACGCTGCCGTTTCAGCTCGCTGAATATGGCTTCGTAAAGTTCGGGGTCGGTCTTTTGGATATGGATCATGACCTTTCTCCTTGATGTATTTTATTTATTCTGTTGTAATGTCTGCCACCCTCAAAATCCGTTGCCAGCCAGGTGGAAACGATCTCCAGGGCATAGGGTATGCCGGTAAAGCGTCCGGCCAGAACCAGGATATTGGCGTCGTTGTGCATTCTGGACAGCCTGGCTACGTCGGTGATGGTACATAAAGCGGCTCTGATGCCGGGGACTTTATTGGCGGTGATGCTCATTCCGATTCCGCTGCCGCAGATCAGGATACCTTTTTCGCAACTGCCCTCTGCCACAGCTCTGGCTGCCGGAAAACCGGTGTCGGGATAATCCATGCTCTCAGTGCCGTTTGTGCCGAAATCAATGAAATCGTGCATGGTGAAAGCCTTTTTGATGGCTTCTTTCATTTCGAATCCTGCATGGTCGCAGGCTATGGCAAGTTTCATTTTTCCTCCGCCATCAGGCAAGCCAGAGACAAGCAATAATATTTGGAGTTCTCACTTTCGCTGCGGCTCATAACAACTACTGGCTTGATAGTTCCGCAGATCAGGCCTGCCAGTTCGCTATCGGCAAAGAGCATTAAACCTTTGTAGAAGCTATTGGCGCTTTCCAGATTGGGGAAAATTAGAATATCGGCGTCACCGTTCAAAGGGCTTTTCACTCCCTTTACTTCCAGGCTGGAGGGATCACAAGCCAGAAAGACGTCCATTGGCCCGTCGAGGATGCAGTTCTTGATCTGGCCGCGTTCTGCCATCTTGCACAGCATGGCATGCTCATAGGTAACCGGCAATGCTGCTCCTACCTTTTCCGTGGCTGTGATCAAGGCTACCTTCGGTTTTTCGATGCCAAAGCGCCTTGCCATTTCCACGCTGTAGTTTATCATGGCGATCTTTTGCTCAAGATCGGGATTGGTAAGCACTGCGGTGTCACTTATGAAGAGTAGTTTAGGGTATTTTGGCAGTTCCAGGGCACAGGTATAGCTCATCACCGCTTTGGGGGGAAGCAAGCCTTTTTCTTTGTCCAGAACTGCTTTCAGGAATTTATCAGTTCCCACCAGGCCTTTCATCAGCACGTCGGCTTCGCCGCTTTTCACCATTCTGACCGCTTCCTTGGCAGCTTTACCATCCTCGGGGATGTCGATGATCACGCAATCAGACAAATCAAGTTGATGGGTTAGCATGTCTTTAATTTTAGTGGCGTTACCCAGCAGGATAGGACGGATAAAGCCTTCCTGAGTAGCTCGGACAATCGCTCCCAGAGTGTTGCTGTCTTCCGCACTGGCAACTGCAATGCGGGTTTTTTTGCCAAGCGTCTTGGCTTTGCTGGCTATGTCTATCAGTTTGGTGATCATAGCCTTATGCCAGCATTGCCGCCAGGGCAATGGAATAGAGTTTGCTTTTTTCGCTGTCGCCGCGAGAGGTGAGCACGCACGGCACCTTTGCGCCCATTACGATGGCACAGAGTTCACTTTTAAGCAGCTTGACGACGGTTTTGTAGAAGGTATTGCCCGCTTCAATATTGGGAAACAGGATGCAATCGGCATCGCCGCAGACTTCACTTTTTACGCCCTTGATTTCCGCACTTTCCTTGTCGATGATCAGGTCAAAACCCAAAGGGCCTTCCACGATTGCGCCTTTGATCTGGCCGCGCTGGGCCATTTTGGCGATAATTGCCCCATCAGCACAGGATGGGATCTTGGGTAAAGTCTGCTCGCTGGCGGCTTGGATGCCCACCTTGGGAGTTTCAATGCCCAAAAACTGGGCGGTCTTGATCAGATAATTCGTGATTGCCACTTTTTGATTCAGATCGGGCAGGGGTATAATTGCTACGTCGCCAAAAATCAGGAGCTTGTGATAATTGGCTGGTTCGGCTACGGTTACATGGCTCAGTATAGCGCCATTTTCCATCAGGCCGGTTTCCTTATTGAGGATTGCCCGCATGTAGCGATCTGTGGAAAGCAGGCCTTTCATCAAAAAGTCGCCCTCACCCCGGTTGATCAGATCCACCGCCAAAGCTGCTGAGGCTGTGTCGCTTTTACAATCAACGATTCGTAGTTTACTGCAGTCAAGACCGTGCTCACTGCAGTACTTTTTGATAATCTCGCTGTCGCCTACCAGGGTAGCCTCGATAATTCCCATTTCCACTGCGTTGTAAACCGCTTCAATCGTATGTGCATCGATCGCCCAGGCTGCCACGAGCCGTTTATTGGGACGGCTGGCAAGCACGTCGAACATCTGATCAAGTTTCGTGATCTGCATCCTAATTCATCCTTATGTTTTGATTTTATTAACTATAACTGATTTGCTGTATATCACTTCTGCATTGTCAAGGTCAATCAATTCAGAGCTGAATATATCCTCATTATTCTTCCGGTAGGAGCAGACAAGGAGGAAATCGGCTCCGCTATTTGCTTTCAGTGTAAGCGCAGATTCTCTTTCTCTGGGAATGGTAAAAGTCGGGCTGCCTTCCTTGGGCAAAACCAGGCTCAGCTTTCCAGATTCCAACAGCCGTCCGGAAATCAGTCCGGTCAGGGTAGGATCCTGGTTTTCAGAATCTGGCAGAATCAAGATAAACGGTTGGTGGGAGTTCGTTTCGGCAAATTGTCTGAGCCAGTTGCCCGAAACGAGTTCATCAACAAGCTGCAAAATCATTTCGTTTAGTTCCGACTGCGGTAAAGTCTCTGCTTTGGCAAAATCACCAGCCGGAATCTGCGACCTGTTTTTTTGCGCAACACACCCTATACTGACCAGCAGCAGGATTGCGCTCAGCATCAAATTCCGGACTTGCATATCACTCCCTTATGTTGCAAGATTGTGCAGCATAACAACTTATCTAAAATCATGATTTAACTGAAAATAATAATTCATCTTCCCCCATTAATAGATTTTCTGTCAAGGCCAATATTGCGGAGAGTATTAGCAAAATGATGGGGGATTGGAGTCCCCCATCACAACAACCTCGATATACTGGGTAAGCAGTGTTTGGATTAAAGCTTTTCCGCTTCCTCAATTGCTTTATTCAGTTCTTCAGTTCCTGGCACCACAAAACGGCGGTTCTTAATGATCGGCAGCTTGGTGCCATCTGCTTTAACGGCTGTAATTTCCGCCAGCATATCGTAGGGCAGGGTTACGTCAGTGTGTTTAAAGGTGTAGGCTTCCAAGGGAGAGGTTTTACGCTGGGCGCTGAATTCGTTTTCTGTTGCGACCATCTGTTTACCGCTTATCAGTCCATAGTGTTTTTCGTCCTCTTCGTGGCTGAAGCAGGTATCTCCAATGGCAAAATGCGGTCCCATCTTTTCGATGATCAGTACCGGCATCAGGTATTCGATCTTGTATCTGCGCACCATCAGATAGGCTTTAGTATTGGTTCCAATGGCAAATTCCCCCATGGGCAGGCTTTGCTGTGGCTCGAAGATATTCTCGTAGATATAGCGCTTATTCTCATCCTCGGATTCGAAATTCGTGCAGCTATAGTCGGTAACCATGCCGTCTTTGAAGCTAAGCTTCAGATTATAGAATCGCAGGTCATTCAGATAGGTGTCGCTTACGTGCAGAACTCCATTGGTGCCTTTCAGTTGTGGAGAGGTAAACACTTCCCCCACAGGGATATTCATATCGGCCACGCAGTTTTCGAAATTGGTTTCTTTGGTGGGATCTTTCAGCGGGTGTAGCTTGATTTTGATGTCCGTTTTATTGCCTTTCACGCCTTTGATATGCACGTAATCAGCCTGATCCAGCAAACTGATGATATTCTCCTGCAGCTTGGCATAATGCATGCTGTCCAGATAGTTTAGCTCCAATGTATCCTTGAAGATCGCTTCGAAGTTTTCGCCGATCTCGGGATGTGGGAAGCTGATCACGCTGCCGGCAGTGTTTTTGCGTGGGAAATTGTCATAATACAGTTTGTTGAGTTTGGCTTGCTGTTCCCTTCTGAATTTGATCTGTTTCGGGCTGTATTTTATTGCAGTCTTTTTGATCACAGGAACGAAGGGTTTTTTGCCAAAGGTATCCACATACACCCCTCCACACGTTTTTTTAAAAAGTGGAGAAAGCTTCTTCAGGGTTTTCCCATAGACCTCGAAAACCGAATCTGCATAAGCCTGATCGTAGTAAAGAGCGGTATTCTGTTTGTTATCATAGTTATATTGCTCATTTGCGCCGGTGATCTCTGGATCGCCAATGGTGGCGATTAGACCCAGCTTTTCAATCTCTTCCAGCAGCATCATGGCTAGCCTTTCCATGCCCATGGGATACATTACTGACGCATATTTCTTGTCCGCAAAGCTGTAGTTCTTGCGTTTAAAGGCATCCTGAAAAGCCTGAATGTGATACTTGGCCAGTTTACGCAGCTCTTTTTCGGGATACCTGGCAATAAACTCCGCCATTTTCCAGGTTTTGGGATCCACATAGATGCCAAAGCGGAACAGATAGCGGACATCCTTGAAGTTGGAACTCGCCAGCAGATCACGGTAAAGGGTGTTTTCCGGGCTGCTGCTGAGATAAATATTGGTGAGCATGCGCATCTTCAGGTCTTTATTGATCATCGCTTTATAGGCTTCCAGCCAGGTTTTATAGTCCGTAATCCCCTTCTGCCAAAGAGCATAAAGTTCGAAGAAAAAGTCCGTATGATTTTGTGCTTCCTTGTAATTCCCAATGCGGATATAGTAGCGGAAGGTATGCATGTTATTATAGATTGCCGTCAGTAATTGCCCTTTCTTGAGGCCAAAGCGCTTAACGGAATAATCCGGATTACCAAATGAAAAGTCATAACCGCTTTTGCTGCCTTCCTGCGTGGGCAACAGATCTGCATAATAGGCCTTGTTCCGCTCTGCCAGATACTCCAGCTTGAATTTTTTTAAGCTGGGGTCTTCGGTGATATGCCGTTCAAACTCTGCACCATATAAAATCTGGGTGCCAAGCGCTTTAAAGAATTCGGTGTAGTTGCTTCTACCGGGAACATGCAGCTTCTGGATCTTTGCCACAGCCTTGTCCCAGCCAGGTTTTCCGCTGGCCATCCACTTTGTGACGGCTAAGCTTAGGTTTTTCATATTGATCTCCTATTGGTTTTTTCATTCAATGACAATGAAGTGCCCACCTTTCCTCATCCCGGGCTTGACCCGGGATCTCCTTTGATTGCAGGAGATTCCTGCTTTCGCAGGAATGAGGGAACATAGTTTTTTTGTAAAACATATCAGGACACGGAATGGATTGTTACACGCCGGTAGATCAGCCAGACAAGCAGCACAAGCAGGAGGTAGGATACAGAATAGTAGGCTTCCTGCCAGGGATACAATGCTGAAAAGAGCTTGTGCAGCAGCGAGCCGGCATATACAAGCAAAGCTGCAACCAGTGTTTCACCGGGTTTACTGATGCGATATAGATAAAAGCTGCCAAAAACCATCAAGCCGCTGATCAGCACAAACTTGGCCAGAGTAAGCAGTTGCGCGCTTTCCCAATAAAACGCGGTAAAGCGGAAAACCAAGCCATAACCAATCACGAAGGATAGCAACACCGGCAGCCATAAATGCCTGGTATAATTATTTGTCCACTTCTTGAAAAGCTCAAAGAGCAAAATCGCCAGGCCAAAGAACAGCCAGAAATTGGTGACTGTTTTATGTAGAACCGCCATAAAGCCAAAGTCCGACAGACCAAAAGTCCAATCGGGGATTCTGAGATAGTCTATCACTCTGGGCGAATCCACCAAATTCATAAGCATCAACAGCAAAATCGGCAAATAAGTCAATTTTCTGTTGTAGTGCAAAGCGGCATGATGATGCTTGAGCCGATAGAAAGCCATTGCTGCCAGAGCTGCAATGAAGCCATTCTGGAAGATGAATCCCACCAGGAAAGATACAAGAAAGGTGATCAGTTGGTTTCCGTAGGGCTGAATGGGATTGAACCACTGTCCTTCATTGTAATCCCAGGTCGTGATGCCCCGAGCCAGATACAGCAGTGCCAGCATCACAAACACCCTGATCATCACGCCTTTGTCTATCTGGTTGCGGCTGAAGGCAAGGATACACTGCACTGCAGCAAAGATCAGAAATCCGATCACCAGAATAGTTCCGGCAATACGTAGAATAGTGGCCAGTTGGCTTTGTTTATCGAACAGCCTTTGAGTCTTTTCGGGTATGAACACATAGGTTTTAATGCCAGCCAGTTCATCGCCTCTGACAGTAAAGTCCATTCTGGCTTTGCCTTCCTTCAAGCCGTATGTAAGGCTGTCCTCATAGGTAAAAACCCAATCCATGCGTTTGGGGAGTTTGCTGGGGCTAACTGAGATCTCTTTCAGGAAGGGCAAACGGGCTGGATATTGCTTCAAAATAGCCTGCTTAACAATTTCTCTGGCAGCGTCTTCGCTCAGAGTTACTCCGGCTCTGGCTTCCGGCAGTTCATGGGAATAGGATACAAAATCCCCCTTGGAAGTAAGGAAGATGCTATAGTTTTCGCCTTTTTGGTCCAGGCTTCCCTTCAAGCGCTTGTATTTAATTACCCAGCCATCGGTGAAAAGATACTTGTTTCGTAGCTGAGAATAGGCAGTGTGGTCTTTAGGGTTTTGCAGAACGAGATAGATCTCATCCTGGCTGCTGCGATAGGCATCTGTATAGGCCTTGTGCTCTTTGGGATAAGCTTTTCCCTGTTCGGCCAGGATGCGCTTAAGTTCTATTGCGGCAAGCTCTTTGGCTTTATCAGCAGTGATGGCCAGACGAGGATTTTCCATATTGGACTCATATTGTATTCCACTGATTTTGGTCTTGGCATTATCGCTGATCTCAAAAGGCGCAAAGAAGACCAGGAAAAAACCGATTACGGCTGCCAGTAAATAGATATGATACTTGTTTGGAGCCAGTTTATTTTTATCCGGCTTGGTGCTTTGTTCAGCATCGCTTTCCACTTCTGGTTCAGCTTCAATCACGGGGTCGGGCAGAGAGCCAAAAGCTCGGTTAAGCTTGTTTTCGGGCACTTCACCCCAACCACCAAACAAGGCTGCCAGGATTGGGACACTTTCTCCTGAAGCCGCAGAATTGCGAATCTTCTGAATCAGCACCACCCACAACGGCACCAGCAGGAAGAGGAAAAACAGGATTCTGTCCAGGTTCATGCCCGGTGCGGTGGAAAGCAAGGCCGATAGATTCATCATCACCGCATCGAAGGTAAAATGCAGGATCACACCGGTCACCAGACCAAAATAGATATAGGCAAAGGCAAAGATCAGCGAGGGAATGATCAGCTCCACCAGCCTGAAATAGAACGGCTGCTGAGGATAATTGGCATGCCCGGCGCTAAACACCAAAACCTGGATGATCATTCCGAGCACCAGGAATAATCCGCGTTTATCGTATTTACGTCCCAGGATTGCACAGGTGGCAAGGGGTAGGGCACGGAACAGCGCTTCTTCCCAAAAACCGGGTTGCAGGGCATTCCCGATTGCCGAAATGAAAGGCATGAAGGTGGACAGGATATTGGGGTCGCTCATCACTCCGGAAGGAGCCCACCAGCCAAAACGTGATCCCATCAAACCATAGAAACCCACCACATAGGCAAGCTGGAGGGGAAAGAGCAGGTAACCCACCAGCACCTTGGAGAGTACATCTTTGCTGGAGGCAACGTCCTTGTCTGCCAAACGCCAGAATTGCACCTGATTGGGAAAGGCTTCGCGGGTAAGGGCTTCGGCCACCAGGATGGTGAACCAGGCCAATGCGCCCATCAGTAGGGCAGATACAACTATCTGGGCTATCTGCTGAGCCAAAAATCCGCCTGCAGAACTGGAAGTGTCATAATCCAGCCAGAAGAAGGAAAAGAAATTCAGCGAACCCAGAATCATGAACACCGAGATCACTATCCCCCACCTCAATGGAGGAGCAAAAATCAGCTTTTTTTGCCTGAGCAAAAGGACAAACCAGATAATCAGACCCACGAAATACACCAGTTGCATCACTCCTGAAGCCACGGTTGCCAGGGTTTCGTTGTAGGAGCGCATCTCTTCGAATTCCTTCAGGAATTTTTCGGGCACCTTGGCAAAGTGAAAGAGTTCGGTAAGCCGGTTTCCGCTTATCGTTAAATTCAGCCTGTATAACGCTTCGCCGAGTTTTGCGTCGGTGCGTTCGTAGACAAAGCTATGGTCAACTCTGCCATTTGGCTTGGTATCGGCTTTGGCTTCGATCAGTTTATAGGGTTTGAGGTCAAGCTTCCATTTGTTCACGGCTTCGGTTTCGGCAATTGCTTGAGCTTCACTGCGAGGGAGAGCAGCCCCATTTTCCGTTTCGGGAACGGTTTCGATAAAAGAAAGCAGCTTTCCGGTGGGAGAATAGTAGGCATTGAATTCTCTGGCTTCACCTGGTTTGAAAAGCCGGACAGACCAATAGATGGGATGGTAGACACCGCTATCCAGAACCTTGGTGAAGGCCTTTCGGCCACCGCATTTAAGTTCTGCATAATTCTGAAAATTCTCATCGGTCAGAAAAGCTGCACTGCTTTTGTAGCCTTCCAGTTTTAGATTTTGGGATTTAGCCAGTTTGATGGTTTCAGCTTTGCTGCTTTTTGCATTCATGGTAATCTTCAGATCGAAGAAGAAAACCCGGTTGCCGTAACGGTAAATAAACATACAGGAAATGATCACCAAAGCGATCAGCGCTATCCAGAACAGCGGTTTGCGATGCATCGTTCGACTCCTTTTGCGGGACACTACGTTAAAAGGCATGAATAAATGATTGCATAAATATTGTCAAGTTATCTTTTTTAACCAAGGGGGTTTTTTTGTAGTGGCGGATGCCAATCCGCCAAGCCCATTAGGGCGCAAGAACATAGCGAGGGCTTATGATTTATCCAAACGATGTAGTCCAGCCTTTTGTAGCGGCAAATGCCAATCCGCCAAGCCCATTAGGGCGCAAGAACATAGCGAGGGGTTCGGAGCTTTGGCGGAGACCCTCGATAAAAGGGAATATCAGGCAAGCCCTTTCGGGCGACAGAAAACCCTGGCGTCTCTCACAATAATATCTGAATATCTCTTTTCCTTTTGTATCGCAGCCAGTTACGGGATTGTTTTACACAGAGTAAAAGAGGAAAAGCGTGGATTTCCGGCAGGTAACCAACATAAAATGAAAGACGAAATTGACTCCTGGCTTTCCAGATGTTTCACCTTTTCACCTTTTCACTTTTTCACTGACCCCCAGACCCCTCACTTTTTTGCCTTTTTCTTTTGCTCATCTTCCTTCTTGCTGTCATTTTCTTTTTTCTCGGGCTGCTCTATCTTTTCCGCTTTCTTTTTCTTTTCTTCCTTCAATTGAGTGGCGGGAGCTTGTTTCTTTTCCGGTTTTTCGGATTTATTCACCTGGGTTTTATCCGGCTTATCCTGTTTTTCAGGTTTGGGCACCAGTCGGGTGGCGGGTGGTTTTTCTTTCTGACCGGGAGGGACAATCACGGGTGGATCAGGTTTGCTGGTGGATCTTCCGGGAATGGGAACCGGAGTGGTGGAAAAGCCATAATCGTGGGGAGGATCAATATTGTCGTTGCCACCGGGGTGATGACCTCCACCCCCGGGAGGAGGTGGTGGAGGAGGGGGTGGATTGTTTCCGCCATGATGGTGTCCATCTCCGTCTGGATGGTGACCGGGAGGCATCCAGGGCGACCAGTTGGGGCGATCGAAGTAAAAATGCGGGTGGGGATGCCGGTGACGGTAGGAATAGAAAAGGCAGATTCGCCAGTGCAGGTTGTGATAATCTTTTTCCAGTTCAAAGCTGAATTCCGAAGGGTTATCCAGGGCTTCCTGCATATCCTCGGAAGTGAAGGGGACGAAGATCTCCTTTTTAAGCGGCACATAGCCTTTTTTGGTGATCATCAGCATGATCGCCCTTCCGGGGATGCCTTCCCGCAGTTCCATGCTTTCATCCATCACCACGGGATATACCGGGCTGGGAGTTTCACATAGATAAATGTCAGGATCGTAAAGGGTTACGTCGGCACCCTTGGGCTTGGTCTTGATCCGAAATGCGCCGAACATGCCATCTTCAGCCTGCAGCCAGGCCAGGGACAGCAGCAGAAGGGCCATTGCAAAAAGCTTTGTCTTCATTTTTGCCTCCAGCGGGATAAACTCTCTACTATATTATACTCTGCTGCAGCCGGAATCCTGCATTCCTCTCTCGCCTCCCGAATGCCACCGATAACCCACCCTCATGCCACCCGGATCAGATGAGGGAGGGTTGCGGGTGGATAGGCAGCGGAAAAGGCGCGGGGAGAGAGAACCTTAGGGAACACGACTTGGCAGGGAACACCACCCAAACATTTTTCATTGACGGGAATCCGACCCTTGGGGTAATCTGCTATAACAATGCTTTGAAGAAGGAAACATGAGAAAGCTATTTTCGCAGCTCAGCAATACCAAGGCCTGGGTGGTGATGCTGCTAAGTGTGGCCATTGGAATCGGTTCGCGCCGTTTTGGAGCCTGGCTTCCGGATTTTCTGGGCAGCTATCTGGGCGACACGATGTGGGCGCTCTGCTTCTTTGCCTTTTTCAGGCTGCTGTTTGGCAATAAAAAGCTGTGGGAGATTTTTCTGATTACCCTGTCCTTCGCATATCTGGTGGAGCTTTCCCAACTTTGGCATCCGCTGTGGCTGGATAGAATCAGATCCACCTTTCCCGGCAGACTGCTGCTGGGCTTTGGCTTTCTCAGCAGCGATCTGCTTTGCTATCTGGCGGGATGCCTGATAGGATTGTTAGTTTTGTGGAAGCGTCATCCTGACGCTTGTAAGTAACTTTAGTTTCTACGTAGATACATTTTAAGTGGCAACGTCATCCTGACGTTGTTTTATTTAACAAGCTTCAAGATGAAGCTTCTACTTTTTTAAGCTTCTACCTTGCTTCTATATCATGCTTTCTGATGTAGTCAGCAAACTTATGATAATGCTCTTCACTTCGCACTATAT